>DCUH01000073.1 GCA_002327765.1 bacterium UBA2219
GTCGGTGGTCACCGAGTCGCCCAGCACGGCCAGGACGCGGGCGCCGCGGATGTCCTCGGGGGCGGCGGGTTTCGCGGCGAGCCCCTCGAAGAACGGGGGAGGTTTGATGTAGGTGGAGGAGGGGGCCCACCGGAAGCATTCCGATTTCGGCACGGGCAGCCGGTTCCACGCGTCGTCCCCGGCGAACACCGAGGCGTACTCCTCCCGGAACATCCCCGGCTCCACCGAGGCGCGGACGCACGCCGTGACCTCCTCCGGCGACGGCCAGACGTCCGCGAGGAAGACCGGGTTGCCGTTCCGGTCGATGCCCAGCGGCTCATCGTAGGGGTCGAAGTCCACCGTTCCCGCCAGCGCGTACGCGACGACCAGCGGGGGCGACGCCAGGTAGTTCGCCCGGCAAAGCGGGTGGATCCGCCCCTCGAAGTTCCGGTTCCCGGAAANNAGGCCACCACCAGCGGCGGCGAAGCCAGATAGTTGGCGCGCACATGCGGGTTGATGCGCCCCTCGAAGTTGCGATTGCCGCTGAGCACCGCCGCCGCCACAAGATCAGACCCCTTCACGGCGTCGGCCACCTGCGTTGCCAGCGGGCCGCTGTTGCCGATGCACGTGGTGCAGCCGTAGCCGACGAGGTGGAAGCCCAGCGCCTGCAGGTACGGCATCAGCCCCGCCCGCTCGAGGTACCGGGTCACGACCTTCGACCCCGGGGCGAGGCTGGTCTTCACCCACGGGCGGGTCTTGAGGCCCCGCTCGACGGCCTTCTTCGCGAGGAGGCCCGCGCCGATCATCACGGCGGGGTTGGAGGTGTTCGTGCAGCTCGTGATCGCCGCGATGACGACCGAGCCGTCGTGCAGGTCGTAGGCCCCCTGGTCCAGCCGCAGCGTTCGGACGTTCGGCGACCAGGTTGCGGGGCGCTCCGGCGTTTCTTCCCCGGCGGTCCCGCCGCCTTCCCCCAGCCACCGGTCGGTCCCTTCCTCCCCTTCGGCGGGGCGCGGCTGCTTGCCCCACGACGGGAGGGCCGCGCGGAACGCCGCCTTGAAGCCGGAAAGCGGCACGCGGTCCTGGGGGCGCCGGGGGCCCGCCATGCACGGCTCCACCGTGGAGAGGTCGAGGGAAAGCGTGTCGGAGAATGCGGGGTCCCGCGTCTCGCCGGTGCGGAAGAGACCCTGGGTCTTGCAATAGGCCTCCACCAGCTTCACCCGGTCCGCGTCGCGTCCCGTGAAGAGGAGGTACCGGAGCGTTTCGTCGTCCACGGGGAAGAAGGCGATCGTGGCGCCGTACTCGGGAGACATGTTCGAGATCGTCGCCCGGTCGGCCACGGAGAGCGACGAGAGCCCCTTGCCGTAGAACTCGACGAACTTGCCCACCACGCCTTTCCCGCGCAGCATCTGGGCGATCGTGAGGACGAGGTCCGTGGAGGTGGCGCCCGCCGGGAGCCGGCCGGAGAGACGGAACCCCACGACTTCGGGGACGAGCATGGAGATGGGCTGCCCGAGCATCGCGGCTTCCGCCTCGATCCCCCCGACGCCCCAGCCCAGGACCCCCAGCCCGTTGATCATCGGGGTGTGGGAGTCGGTGCCGACGAGGGTGTCCGGGTACGCCTGCGTCCCCCCGCGGACCTTCCTTCCGCACACCACGGGCGCCAGGTATTCCAGGTTCACCTGGTGGCAGATCCCCGTGCCGGGAGGCACGACCCGGAAGTTCCGGAAGGAATCCTTTCCCCAGCGGAGGAACGCGTAGCGCTCCCCGTTGCGCTCGTATTCCCGCGCCACGTTGCCCTGGAAGGAGGAGACCGTCGAGAACCGGTCCACCTGCACGGAGTGGTCGATGACCAGGTCCACCGGCATCTGCGGGTTGATCCTCTTCGGGTCCTTTCCCATGCGGCGCGCCGCGTCCCGCATCGCCGCCAGGTCCACGAGCGCCGGGACGCCGGTGAAGTCCTGCATGAGAACGCGGGCGGGACGGAAGGCGATCTCCCGGTCGGAAGGGCCGGAGGGAGACCAGCTCGCCAGCGCGAGGATGTCCTCGGACGTCACGGTGGAGCCGTCCTCGTGGCGCAGCAGGTTTTCCAGCAGGATCCGTATGGAGAAGGGGAGCCGGGATATCCTGCCGGCACGGCGTTTCTCGAGCGATTCCAGGCGGAAGATCTCGCAGGGTCGCCCGCCGACGGTCATGCGGGAACGGGTACCGAACGTGTCCGGATGCATGGCGTTTTGGCCTCCCGCGCGGCATATTGGCACCGATAACCCGATGGTACCATGCCCGGCGGGAGCGGGGCGGGGTCAGGCGTTCGCTATTTCTTTTCCCGGGGTTTCCTTCGGCGCTTCGGCCGCCGCGTTGCGGTGGAGTATCCGGTGCAGGTCGACGAGGAACCGGCCGAGGTGGCGCAGGTCGGCGAACTGAAGGTCCGGCATGATTTCCAGCCACTCCCTCTCCATCTCCTCGCTCTGCAGGGCCGAGACGAACGCCCGGACCGCCTTGGGGTCGAACGCCTTGTCGATGTCCTCGCAAAGAATCCCCAGCGCCTTTTCGACCGTCATCGCCTCGCGGTAGGGGCGCTTCGAGGTCAGGGCGTCGAACACGTCGGCCACCGCGATGATCCGGCCGAAAAGCGATATCTGGTCGCCCTTGAGCCCGAACGGGTATCCTTTCCCGTCCACCCGCTCGTGATGCTGCACGGCGGCGTCCACGATCAGGGAGGGCAGGTGGATGGGCTCCAGGATCTTGTTCGTGAGCAGGGGATGCTTCTTTATCTCATGGAACTCCTCTTCCGTCAGTTTCCCCGGCTTCCCCAGGATGGATTCCGGGACGCCGATCTTCCCCAGGTCGTGCATGTACGCCGCGATGTCCAGGTCGTCCAGCAGCTTCTCGGGGACGCCCAGGTGCCGGCCGATGGCGTTCGAGAACCGGGCGACCCGGAACGAATGGCCGTGCGTGTACTGGTCCTTCGCGTCGATGGCGGCGGCCAGCGCCTTCACCGTGTTGAGGTAGAGGTCCCGCAGGCTGCCGTAAAGGCGGATGGTCTCCACGGTGGGGGAGATGGTGTGCTCGATGATGCTGACGAACTTCTTCTCGTACGAGGTGAAGAACCGCTTCTCCGGCGACTTGAAGAAGGCGAGGAACCCGATCGGCCCGTCCTTCTCCTTGATCGGGCAGTAGAGGACCGAGGTCCCGTCTGCCAGGCTGGAGATGGCGGTGGCGTTCTTGACCGGGATGCGCTCCAGGACCTTCGCGCGCAGCCCCGCGAGCTCTTCCCGCCCGATGTTGCACGGGATGTCGATCGCCTGGTCTCTCCGCCCCTTCGTGTGGACCATCCCGTAGTCCGCCTGGATGGCGGGCGCGATCTCCTTGAGGACGATCCGGCAGAACTCGTATATCTCGTTCACGCCGATGGTTTTGCGGGCGAGGTTGAAGAGGAAGCTCATCTGCCCGGAGAGCTGCAGCATCTCGTCGCTCGTCTGCAGGAGCTCCGTGTCCCTGGCCAGCAGGTGGCCGATCCCCTTGACGCCGAGGAGGATGTGCGGCTCAGCCCGAAGCAGGGCGCTTTCGCCGTCGGCGGCGCACCGCAATCCCCCGAAGCCGTTCCCGGCGCCGAACGGGAAGAATTTCACGTGGGGAAGGTCGATGGGTTCCATGCCCCCCAGCGGGACGAACGATTCGTCGCCGTCCACGACCCAGGCGCGCACCCCGTGCTCTTTATGCAGGTAGGCCGCGAACTCTTCCACGAAGGAAGTGTCGACCATCGTGTCCCGGATGCCGCTCATGCGCCGCTCTTGCCGCCCGCTCCGAGGATCGAGGAGATGGTGGTCCGCAGCTCCTCCTTGGAGATCGGCTTGTTCAGGAACCCGGACCCGCCGGCCTCCTTCGCCATCCGGATGTCCTGCTCGCTCCCGAGCGAGGTGAAGATCAGGACGGGGATGTGCGTGGTGGCCTTGTCGTTCTTGATGTGGGTGGTCGCCTCGATGCCGTTCATGACCGGCATCTCGACGTCCATGATGACGAGGTCCGGCTGGTTCGCCTTGGCCATCTCGTACCCCATCAGGCCGTTCTCGGCGATCAGCACCTCGTAGTCGTCCTCTTTGAGGATCATCCCGACGATCCGGCGGATCATGTGGGAGTCGTCGACGATCAGGACCTTCTTCCGCATCACATCCGTCCTCTTCCCCTCGAAAAACAGGACTTGAGGCGTTTCATGTTCTTTCTTCGGAAAACGGGGCCGAAAAATTAGCCCCGGCTCCGGTTTTTTTCGAAAAGTTTCGTTTTTTCGGGCAAAAGCAAGACGGTTTACCGATTACGGCCGGGCCGGAATATAATCGACCGGGAAGGAAACGGACGGGGGCCGCGCATGGCGAACCGGAAGATACCGATGGAACCCGACAAGAAGATCGCCCTTGTCGCGCACGACAACAGGAAGAAGGACCTTGTGGAGTGGGCGAAGTACAACCGGGACCTCCTCGCGCACCACAAGATCTACGCGACGGGCACGACCGGCCGCATCCTGGAGCGGGAGCTGGGGATCGACGTCGTCAAGCTGCAGAGCGGCCCGCTGGGGGGCGACATGCAGGTCGGTGCCGGGATCGCGAGGGGCGACATCGATTTCCTGATCTTCTTCTGGGACCCTCTCCAGCCGCAGCCGCACGACCCGGACGTGAAGGCGCTGCTGCGCATGGCGGTCGTCTGGAACATCCCCACCGCGTGCAACCGGGCCTCGGCCGATTTCATGATCTCCTCCCCGCTGATGGACGACCGGTACGACCGCCTCGTGCCGGATTACGATGCGTACAGGAAACGGAAAATATCCGGCGAGGATTGAGCGCCGGAACGGGGGGGACGGTGGTAAGATGATCGCGCCGTATCCGGAATCCCATCAAAAGACTTAGACTTCGGCCCGGATGAAAGGGGAGTTGTCCGTGAAGAACGAGGACCTCGCATCGCGCGCGGTGAACACCATACGGTTCCTTTCCGCGGAGGCCGTCCAGAAGGCGAAGTCCGGCCACCCGGGCACGCCGATGGCGCTGGCGCCGCTTTCGTACCTCCTGTGGACCCGCTTCCTCCGGTACAACCCGGCGAACCCGGACTGGCCCGGGCGCGACCGGTTCGTGCTCTCCTGCGGGCACGCCTCCATGCTTCTCTACTCCATGCTCCACCTTACGGGTTACGACCTCTCCCTCGACGAGCTGATATCGTTCCGGCAGTGGGGAAGCCGGACGCCGGGGCACCCGGAGGCGGGGCACGCGCCGGGGGTGGAGGTGACGACGGGGCCGCTGGGGCAGGGGCTCGGCAACGCCGTGGGGATGGCGATGGCCTCCCGGCTGCTCGCCCACCGCTTCAACCGGCCGGGGCACGAGATCGTCTCCCACCGGGTCGCGGCGCTGTGCTCCGACGGGGACCTGATGGAAGGGGTGTCCTCCGAGGCGGCGTCGCTGGCCGGCCTGCACCGCCTTTCGAACCTGGTGGCCTTCTACGACGACAACCGGATCACGATCGAGGGATCGACCGACCTCGCCTTTCGCGAGGACGTGGCGGCGCGGTTCCGGGCGTACGGATGGAACGTCCTCTCCGTCGCGGACGGGAACACCGACCTCGACGGTTTGGCGGCGGCGATCGAGGTCGCGTTCTCGCAGCGGGAGCGGCCCACCCTGGTGACCGTGCGGACGAGCATCGGGTTCGGCTCCCCCAACAAGCAGGACACCGCCGACGCGCACGGCTCGCCGCTGGGGGAGGCCGAGATCGCCCTCGCGAAGGAGAACCTGGGTTGGCCGGCGTCCCCCGCCTTCCTTGTGCCCGACGACGTCCTGGCCCATTTCCGCGAGGCGGTGGGGCGAGGGGCGCACATGGAGGAAGAGTGGAACCGGCGGTTCGCGGCGTACGCCGCCGCCTTCCCGGACCTCGCGAAGGAATGGGAGCGCTGCATGCGGGGCGCCCTGCCGGAAGGATGGGATGCCGGCATCCCGTCGTTTTCCCCGGAGGCTGGCGCGGCCGCCACGCGCAGCGCCTCGGGGAAGGTGCTCAACGCCGTCGCCGCGAAGCTGCCGGAACTGGCGGGCGGCTCGGCGGACCTGGCCCCCTCGAACGAATCGACCATCAAGGGCGGCGGGGAGTTCCTCCCCGACGCCCCACCGGGGGGGCGCAACTTCCACTTCGGCGTGCGGGAGCACGGGATGGGGGCGATCCTGAACGGGATGGCGCGTTACGGCGGGGTGATCCCCTACGGCGCCACCTTCTTCGTCTTCACGGACTACATGCGTCCTTCCATCCGGCTGGCGGCGCTGATGGGGTGCCGGGTGATCTACGTGATGACGCACGATTCCATCGGCGTGGGAGAGGACGGCCCGACCCACCAGCCGATCGAGCAGCTGGCGTCGCTTCGGGCGATGCCCAACCTCTACGTCATCCGGCCCGCGGACGCGAACGAGACCGCGGTCGCATGGCGGATGGCGCTGGAGCGGACGCAGGGCCCCACGATGCTCGTCCTGACGCGGCAGAAGATCCCCGTCCTGCCGCCGGAGCGGGTGCTGCGCGAGGACGGCGCGCGCCGCGGGGCGTACGTCCTCGAGGAGGCGGAGGGCGGGGCGCCCGCCGTGCTTCTGCTGGCGACCGGCTCGGAAGTGGCGGTGGCGCTCGCCGCGAGGAGGCTGCTGGGGGAGGAGGGGATTCCGGCCCGCGTGGTGAGCATGCCCTGCCGGGAACGGTTCGAGGAGCAGGACGCGTCCTACCGGGAGTTCGTCCTTCCCCCCGCCGTGGCCGCGCGCGTGTCGGTCGAGGCCGGCTCCACGTTCGGCTGGGAACGGTACGTCGGATCCCGCGGGGCGTCGGTGGGGATCGACCGGTTCGGGGCGTCCGCGCCGGCGGAGCGCGTCTTCCGCGAGCTGGGGATCACGCCGGAAAGCGTGCGCGACCGGGCGAAGTCCGTACTGGCCGCGATGAACGGAGGAGCCAGGACATGAAGAGGAATCCGCTGGTCGCGTTGCGGGAGGCGGGGCAGAGCCCCTGGCTCGACTACATCCACCGGGGGCTGATCGTTTCCGGGGAGCTGGCCCGAATGATCCGGGAGGACGGCATTTCGGGCGTGACCTCCAACCCGACCATCTTCGAGAAGGCGGTGTCCTCGGGGACGGACTACGATGCCCAGGTGGCGGAGCTGGCCCGGGAGGGGGTTTCGGCCGAGTCCGCGTACCAGAGGATCGTCGTCGACGACATCCGCGCCGCCGCGGACGTTTTGCGCCCCGTGCACGACGCGTCGAAGGGCGAAGACGGGTACGTATCGCTGGAGGTGGAGCCCGACCTGGCGCACGAGACGAAGGCGACGTCCGATCGCGCGCGCGAGCTGTTCCGGCTCGTCGGGCGCCCCAACGTGATGATCAAGATCCCCGCCACGCGCGAGGGGCTGCCCGCGGTGGAGGAGGCGGTCGCTTCCGGCGTTCCGGTGAACGTGACGCTGATCTTCTCCGTGAAGCGGTACGGCGAGGTCGCCGAAGCGTACCTGCGCGGGGTGGAGCGGCTGCTGGCCGCGGGGGGCGATCCCCGGCAAGTGGCGTCCGTCGCGTCGTTCTTCGTTTCCCGGGTCGACACGGCGGCGGACCCGCTGCTGCTCGCCGAGGCGCAGGCCTGGCCCGGGTCCCCCCGGGCGGAAACCGCCCTCTCCCTGGTCGGGAAGCTGGCGGTGGCCAACGCGCAGGCCGCCTACGCGAAGTTCCTCGAGATCGTCTCGACGGAGCGCTGGAAGGGGCTCGAGGCCAGGGGAGCGCGCCGCCAGCGGCCCCTGTGGGCCAGCACGGGGACGAAGAACCCGAAGTATTCCGACGTCAAGTACGTGGAGGAGCTCATCGGCCGGGACACGGTGAACACGATGCCGCCCCAGACGATGGACGCCTTCCGGGACCACGGGAAGGTGGCGGACGCCTTGACGGGCTCGTACCCCGCCGCGAAGGCCGTCCTGGACGACTACTCCCTGATGGAGACCGGCATCGAGGAGGTGTGCGCCCGCCTCGAGGCGGAAGGGGTGAAAAGCTTCCTCGATTCCTACCGGAAGCTCCTCGCGGCCATCGGGAAAAGGCTGGTTTAAGGCGGCCACCCTTGGGCGACGCGATGGCCTTCCCCGGAAACCACAAAAGGAGCGACGGTTTTTCCGTGCCCGACGTGCCGCTTTCCCACGTGCCGCGGATCGCCCGGATCTGCGCGCTGGGGCTGGCCTTCGACGAGCTTTTCGGGGAGGTCTGCCGCGAGGTCCGGTCCCTGAGCGGGGCCGACGAGTGCTTCCTCTACTTCCGCGGGGGCGACGGGCGCGGGGACGCGTTCCGCCGAGGGGCGAGCGACGGCGCGGCCGAGGGGAGCCCGGACCCGTACCTCCCAGGGCTACGCATGGACCGCCTCCTCGACCGCATGCGGGGCGAGGGAACGATCCGCGCCGACGACGTGGCCCTCGCCCCCGACCCCTTGAAGGAGATCCTCGAAAGCCGGCCCGTCCGCTCCGCGCTCCTGGTCCCCCTGAAGTTCGGGACCGACCTGCAGGGGTTCGTCGCGCTCCACGCCACGGGGGAGCCGAAGCGGTGGGACGGCGACGTCCTCCGGGCGCTGGACCTCGTGGCGGCGATCCTCGCCGCCGCGCTCGACCGGAGGCGGACGGAGGAGCGTCTCCGCGCCTCCGAGGCACGTTACCGGTTCATCACCGAGAACTCGCCGGACCTCATATCCCTGCACGACGCATCGGGGCGCATCCTCTACGCGAACCCCGCCTCCCTTTCCCTGCTGGGGATCCAGCCCGGGGCGATGACGGGGACGCCCGTCGAGTCGTTCCTCCATCCCGACGACGCGGAGAAGGTCGCGGCGGACACCCGGCGCGTCGCGGAGGGAGGGCGCGGGGTCGTCCTCTGTTTCCGGATGCGCCGCGCGGACGGCTCGTTCGTCGAGGTGGAATCCTCGGCGACGCCCGCCCTCGGGGAGACGGGGGAGGGGCTGCGGGTGCTCCGCGTGACGCGCGACGTCTCCGAGCGGGTGCGGACGGAAAGCATCCTCCGGGAAGACCACCGGCGCTCAACGGTCGGGATGCTGGCGGGCGGCGTGGCACACGAATTCAACAACCTCCTGGCGGGGATCCAGGGGGCCGTCGAGATGCTCTCCATGGTCGTCGTGGAGAACCCGAAGGCCAGGACGTACCTCGACGTGATCCTTCGGATGGGGAACCGCGCGATCGAGCTCACCCACCAGCTTCTCGCGTACGCGCGCCAGGGGAAGTACGCCCCGGCGGTGATCCCGGTCAAGGAGATCGTGGGCGAGGCGGTCTCCGCGCTGGGCGCCTCCCTCCCCGCCGGCGTCGGGATTTCCGTCGAGGTCGAGGAGGGGATCCCCCACGTTTTCGTCGACGCCCAGCAGATGCGGCAGGTCCTGATGGGGCTGTGCCTCAACGCGGCGGAAGCGATGCAGGGGGGCGGCCGGATCTCGGTGCGGGCGCGCCGCGAAGGGGGGGGAAACCGCATCGTCGTCGAGGTCTCCGACACCGGGCCGGGGATCGACGCGGAGACGATGCCGCGGATCTTCGAGCCGTTCTTCTCGACGAAGAGCGCCGGGCGGGGGATGGGGCTGGCGGCGATCCGCGGGATCGTCGAGAACCACGAGGGCGAGATCCGCGCCGAGTCGCGGCCGGGGAGAGGGGCGACCTTCACGGTCGCGCTTCCGGTGAGCGCGGAGCGGCGCAAGTCGATACGCCAGCTCACGGTCAGCGCCGCCCCCGGAACGGGGACGGTCCTGCTGGCCGAGGACGAGCAGGACGTGCGCTCCGTGGTGCGCGCCATGCTCGAGTCGCTCGGGTATTCTGTGGTCGAGGCGGGGGACGGGTGGGAGGCGGTGGAGCAGTTCCGGAAGCATCAATCCGACATCGACCTCGTGCTGATGGACATGGTGATGCCCCGCCTGTCGGGGGAAGGCGCCCTGGCCGAGATCCGGCGCATCGCGCCGGGCATGCCCGCCGTCCTGGTCAGCGGGTACGACCAGGGGGGACGGATCGACCAGATCGTCGAATCGGGGTTCGGCGGGTTCCTGAGGAAGCCTTTCCGGCGGCAGGACCTCGAGTCCAAGATCGGGGAAGTGCTTGGCTCCGCGGCCGCACTCCGCAAGAACCTTCCCTAGACGTTCCGGGGTCCCCGCCGTCCCCCGCGTCCCGCAGCTCGCCCCCGCCCCGTTGCGGCAATAGCATGGTATAGTGTCAACATCAATTCCCGGATATTCCCCAAGGAGACGGAAGATGCTGAAGACAGGGGAGTGCATCCTCTACAGCGGAAGTGCCCCCGGCGCCGAGGCCGAATTCGGCGCCCAGGCGGAGGCGCTCGGCATCGAGGAAGTCAATTTCACGTTCGAGGGGCGGGCGACCTCGCGGCTCCGCGGGATCCGGGTCCTTTCCCGGGAGGAGCTGGCGAAGGGGGATGTGAGCCTCACCTACGTCTCCCGCCTCCTGAACCGGACCTATACCGACGCGCCGACGATCCGCAAGGTGCTCCAGACCATCTGGTACCAGGTCAACTCCGGCCAGGAGATGTACGTGGTCGGCACGATCCTTCCCGACGGCACCGTCAAGGGGGGGACCGGGTGGGGGGCGGAGTTCGCCAAGCTGTGCAACAAGCCGGTCTACGTCTTCGACCAGGGGAAGGGCGCCTGGTTCACCTGGAAGGACGAGAAGTGGGTCCTCCCGGAGGGCGGGCAGGGGATCCGCATCGGGAACCCCCGCTTCACGGGTACGGGCACCCGCCTCCTCGAGGAAAACGGCCGGAAGGCGATCCGGGAGCTCTTCGCCCGCTCCTTCGCTTGAGAACGCCATGACGCCGGCCGTCACCTCCATCCGCAACGTCGCGATCATCGCCCACGTCGACCACGGGAAGACCACCCTGGTCGACGGGATGCTGCGGCAGAGCGGCATCTTCCGGGAGCACCAGGCGCTCGTCGACCGGGTGATGGACAACATCGACCTCGAGCGGGAGAAGGGGATCACGATCATGGCGAAGAACACCGCCGTGGTCTACCGGGGCGTCAAGATCAACATCGTGGACACGCCCGGGCACGCCGACTTCGGCGGAGAGGTGGAGCGGACGCTGAAGATGGTGGACGGCGTGCTACTGCTGGTCGACGCCTCCGAGGGGCCGCTGCCGCAGACGCGCTTCGTCCTGAAAAAAGCGCTCGAACGCGCGCTTCCCGTCATCCTCGTCGTCAACAAGATCGACCGCCCCGACGCGCGGATCGAGGAGGTGATCGACGAGGTCTACGATCTCTTCATCGACCTCGACGCCACGGAGGACCAGCTCGATTTCCCGATCCTGCTGGCCAACGCCCGGGCGGGGACCGCGGCCCTCCGCGAAGAGGGCGCCGGCCGGAACCTGCAGCCGCTCTTCGACGCGATCCTCTCCCACGTGCCGCCCCCGACCGGCGACCCGTCGAAGACCCTGCAGTTCCTGGTGACCAACCTCGACTACAGCGACTACGTCGGCCGGCTGGCCGTCGGGCGGATCTTCGAGGGGACGCTCCGCGCGGCATCGATCGTTTCCCTCTGCGGGCCCGGGGATTCGGTGAAAAAGGTCAAGGTGGCGCTGCTGTACGGGTACGAGGGGTTGAGCCGCACGGAAATCCCGGAGGCGGGCGCGGGGGACATCGTGGCGATCGCCGGTATCGAGGACGTGACGATCGGCGATACGATCTCCGACGCGGAGGAGCCCAGACCCCTGCCGCGCATCGCGGTCGACGAGCCGACCGTGTCGATGGTCTTCTCGGTGAACACCTCCCCGTTCGCGGGAAGGGAAGGCAAGTACGTCACCTCGAGGCAGCTTCGCGCCCGACTGGAAAAAGAGCTGCTGGGGAACGTTTCCCTGCGGATCGATTTCTCCGGAGTCGAGTCGTTCACCGTGATGGGCCGGGGGGAGCTGCAGCTGGCGATCCTCATCGAGATGATGCGGCGGGAGGGGTTCGAGCTCTCCGTCTCCCGGCCCGAGGTGGTGACGAAGGAACAGGACGGGAAGCTGATGGAGCCGGTGGAGCTGCTGTTCGTGGACGTTCCCGACACGTACCTCGGCGCGGTGACGCAGGCGCTGGGCGAGCGGCGGGCGAAGATGACGAAGATGGTCAATCCGGGGCAGGGACGCGTCCGGATGGAGTACCGCATCCCGTCGCGCGGCCTCATCGGCTTCCGCTCGGATTTCCTGACGCTGACCCGCGGGACGGGGCTGATGAACCACCTCTTCGGCGGTTACGAGCCGTGGGGGGGGGCGATCCCGGAGCGGGTCAACGGGGCGCTGGTGTCCGACCGCGTCGGGCGGACCACGGCGTACGCCATCTTCCACCTCCAGTCCCGCGGGATCTTCTTCATCGGCGAGGGGGAGCAGGTCTACGAGGGGATGATCGTGGGCGAGAACTCCCGGCCGAACGACATCGACATCAACATCACCAAGGAAAAGAAGCTCACCAACATCCGCGCCGCAGGGGCCGACGAGGCGCTCCGCCTGGTCCCGCCGAAGATCTTCTCCCTCGAGGCCGCCCTCGAGTGGATCAACAAGGACGAACTGGTGGAGATCACACCCACCTCGGTCCGCATGCGGAAGAAGATCCTGAAAGGGGACGACCGCCCCCGGAAAAAGGAGTGACGCCATGACGACAGCGCACAAGCCCGCCCCGAAGGAACATCCGTCCGTCAACGCCATGGCCCGCGCCCTGCGGTTCGAGAAGACGGGGCTGCGGTACTACGAACTGGCAGCGTCGAAAGCCGCGGATCCGTTCGCCCGGAAGACGTTCGCCCTCCTCGCCGACATGGAGCGCAAGCACATCAAGGATATCCTGGAGATCGGCCGCCGACTGGAGGAGAAGGGGAAGTTCCCCCCGGTTTCCGCGGCGGACAGCGAGGGGCGCATGCGCCTGTTCCGGCGGGAGATGGCCCGGATCCGGAAGGAGAAGACGATCTCGGGCGACTCCGCCGCCGCGATGCGGAAGGCGCTCGGGTTCGAGGCCGAAGTTCGGGAGATGTACGAGCGCATGTCCAAAGCCGCCGCCGACCCGCAGGAGAGAAGGTTCTTCCGGCTGCTGTCGCTCGAGGAGCAGGCCCACTTCGAGATCGTCTACGAGTACCTCGATTACCTGGAGGCCGTCGGGCTGCGGATGCGCGAGTAACGGGCGGCCGCAAGAGGCGCTTCCTTCGCACAGGCGCCTCCCCGTTCGGGGACGGCAAGGCAGGCGGAACCAGGCGACAGGATCACGGAGCACAACGGATACCGCTTGCGCCGAAAAGGGCTGTCCCCGTTCACTGCGGGCCGCAGCTACCCGGCTGCGACCAGCGAACGTGCCTTTTCGAAGGCCTTCCCGGCCTTCGTCATCCCGTATCGGTCATCGACTGCTTCTGCCTATAAAGAGGGCGGGGTCTCCGCCTGCGGCGCGGTAACCTTGAAGGCCATGGATGGCCAAATGCCGCGGAGGCCATGGACGGCCGGGAGCGGCCCGTTCAGGGGACACCCTTTACGGCTGCGAGGTATCCTGGCTTTCCGTGATCTTGACTCCTTGATCCGCCGAAGGGAAAGAGCGTCCCCCGCCCCTGACAAGCGTCACGGCGCCGCGTCGACCCGCACGAACGTCTCCCGAACCTTCCCGTCCTCTAGATCGATCCGGTAGAACCCCGTCCGCTGGAAGGGGAGGAAGGGGATGCGCTCGATCCCCGTAACGACCACGAGGATCCCATCCCAGTCTTCCGCAAGGTTCATGTGCTCGTGGCCGGCCAGCACCGCGTCCACGCGGTGTTTCTTGAGGATGCGGAGCAGCTTCCGGCTCCGCTCTTCGTAGCCGGGGCGGGTCCCGTGGGGGCGGATTTCCCCGGTGACGGGCGGGATGTGCATTGCCACGAAGAGGAAGGCGGTCCCGTTTTCGCCTTTCGGGTGCGCGGCCAGGTCGCGGTCGAGCCAGGCGAGGGTCTTTTCCTCCAGCGACAATCCGGCGTTGTCCAGCACCGCGAAGTGGGCGTCGTTGTGGTCGAAGGAGTAGGAGGTCCCCGGCAGCCCGAACCGTCGCGCGAAACGCGCCTCCGCCCCCTTCCCGATCCTGTCGCGGTTGCCGATGACCGGGTGGAGCGGCTTCCGCAGGGAGGTGACGGCCTTGCGGAACCGCTTCCACTCCTCCGCCTTGTTTTGTTCGGTGATGTCGCCGACATGGACCAGGAATTCCATGTCGGAACCGTCGACCGCCAAAAGGACCCGGGAGAAGAGTCCGGAGCGGTCGTCGTGGCTGTCCCCGGTGACGGCGAACGACCAGGCGAAGGCGCACCCCCCGGGGAGGAGGGTCGCCAGAACGGCGCCGAACAAGGCGTTATGAAGTGTCTTGAGGCGCATCACGTCAGAACCATTTTCTCCGATTGGTTGAGGGTGTTTCGGCACCGTATGGACGCCCGGGGTGCATCCGAGCACGAGACCTCCCGATGGAGACGATGGGCCAGGGCTCGGGGGCCGAGCCATGGAGGGCGAACGAGGCGTCCCCGGACGGGGAGGTGCTCGTGCGAGGAAAGCGTCCCTGGTTTCTCATGCGGCCTCGCACAGCTCCGGGTACCGCTGGCGGACCCACAGGCCGGCGGCCAGTCCCGCGACGGCGAACGACGCCAGCGCCGTCGGCGTCGACGTCAGCTCCGCCAGCCACCCGATCAGCAGGCTGCCGATCCGCATCAACCCCAGCAGCAGCGAGACGTAGAGCGACATCACCCGCCCTCGGAGATGGTCCGGCACATGCTCCTGCAGAAGGGAGTTCGCCAGGGCGTTCTGCACGACGACGGCGAACCCCACCGCGACCAGGACGAGGAGGGAGGACGCGTAGCCCTTGCAGAAGGCGAAACCCAGCAGCAGGGCGGGGAAGGCCAGCCCCGACGCGATGATCGTCCTCCCCTTGCGTCTGCCCGCGAGGGGGGTGGCGGAGAACAGGGCCCCGGCGACCGATCCGATCCCCGCCGCGGACATGAGCACGCCGTACGCCTCCGCGCCCCTGCCCAGGATCTCCTTCGCGTAGATCGGAATGAGGACGTAGTACGGCATGGCGATCAGGCTGGAGAGGGAGATCATCAGGACGATGGCGCGCGGCACCCGGTTCTCCCGCAGGTATCGCACGCCGCCCAGCTGGTCCTTCGCGGAATCGACCCCGCCGCCGGTCCGGCGGATGAGCGATGCGTCCATCAGGAAAAGGGCGAGGAGCACCGCGAGGAAGCTCACGCCGTTCAGGAAGAAGGCGCCCGCCACGCCGGAGATCGCGATGAGGAGCCCCGCCGCCGCCGGGCCCAGTACGCGCGCGCCGTGGAAGATGCCCGAGTTGAGGGCGATGGCGTTGGTCAGGTCCTCCTTTCCCACCAGCTCCACCGCGAAGGCCTGCCGCGCGGGGGTGTCGATCGCCATGGCGGTGCCCAGGAGGAACGCGAGAAGGAGGACGTGCCAGAAGCGGACGACGCCGGTCCAGCACAGGCCGGCGAGGATGAAGGCGAGCAGCATCATCGCCACCTGGCACCAGAAGACGACGCGGCGCTTTTCGAAGCGGTCGGCGATCACTCCGGCGTAGAGGGTCAGGAAGACCATGGGGACGGCGCCTACGAAGTTGACCAGCCCCAGGTCGGCCGCGGAGCCGGTAAGCGTGTAGACCAGCCAGTTCTGGGCGATGGTCTGCATCCAGGTGCCGACGAGCGAGACGAGCTGGCCGACGAACCAGAGGCGGAAATTCCGGTGGCGCATCGCCTGGAACGTGGAGGCGACGGTCCCGTTGACGTAGGGAATCACTCTAGCCCGGAAGGAGGAAGATGGCCCCGAGGGGGGGGAGGGAAAGCGAAACGGAGAAGGGGCGCCCCATCCACGGCTTCTCTTCCGCCGCCACCGAGCCGCCGTTTCCGACGTTGCTCCCGCCATAGGCTTCGGCGTCGCTGTTCAGCGCCTCGACGTACCGGCCGGGGAACGGGACGCCGACGCGGTACGCTTCCCTGGGCACGGGGGTGAAGTTGAAGACGCACGCCACGCAGTCCGACGGGTCCTTCCCGCGGCGCAGCAGGGAGACGACGGTGTTGTCCACGTCGCGGAAGTCGATCCACTCGAACCCCTCGGGCCGGAAGTCCGTCTCGTGGAGCGCGGGGGTCTCCCGGTAGAGGCGGTTCAGGTCGCGGACGAACCGCTGCACGCCCTTGTGGCTGTCCCATTGCAGCAGGTCCCACTGCAGCGACTGATCGTGGTTCCATTCTTCCCACTGCGCGATCTCCCCGCCCATGAACAGGAGCTTCTTCCCGGGATGGGAGTACATGTAGGAATAGAGCAGGCGAAGGTTGGCGAACTTCCTCCACAGGTCGCCGGGCATCTTGTCGAGCATCGAGCGCTTCAGGTGCACGACCTCGTCGTGGGAGAAGGGGAGGACGAAGTTCTCGTGGAAGGCGTACAGCAGCGCGAAGGTGAGCTCGCCGAAGTGGAACTTCCGGTGGATGGGGTCCTGCGCGATGAACGACAGCATGTCGTGCATCCACCCCATGTTCCATTTCAGCGTGAACCCCAGCCCCCCGAGGTACACGGGGCGCGAGACGGCCGGCCACGCCGTGGATTCCTCGGCGATCGTGACGGCGCCCGGGTGCCGGGCGTGCACCTCCTCGTTCATCCGCTTGAGGAAGGCGATCGCCTCGAGGTTCTCCCGGCCGCCGAAGGCGTTGGGGACCCATTCCCCCGGCTTGCGGGAATAGTCGAGGTAGAGCATGGACGCGACCGCGTCGACCCGCAGGCCGTCGATGTGGTACTTCTTCAGCCAGAACAGGGCGTTGGAGAGCAGGAAGTTCGCCACTTCCCGCCGCCCGAAGTTGAATATGAGGGTGCCCCAGTCGCGGTGCTCCCCCAGCCGCGGGTCCGCGTGCTCGTAGAGGTGGGTCCCGTCGAAGGAGGCCAGGCCGTGCGAGTCGCGAGGGAAGTGGGCCGGCACCCAGTCGAGGATCACGCCGATCCCCTCCCGGTGGCACCGGTCGACGAACTCCATGAACTCCCCGGGGCGGCCGAACCGGGACGTGGGGGCGAAGTACCCCAGCACCTGGTATCCCCACGACCCGTCGAAGGGATGCTCCGCCACCGGCATCAGCTCGATGTGGGTGTACCCCATCTCCTTGACGTACGGCACGAGGTCGTCCGCCAGCTCCCGGTAGGAGAGGTACGGGCCGCCCTCGCCCTCCTTCCTCTTCCAGGAGCCGAGGTGGACCTCGTAGACGGAGAACGGGCCGTCGAGGACGCTGCGGCGGGCGCGCTCCTCCATCCAGGCCGAGTCTCCCCACTCGTAGCCGTCGATGGAGCAGACGATCGAGCCCGTGCGGGGAGGCCGCTCGCACCGGAAGGCGAAGGGATCGGTCTTCAGGAGGATCTTCCCGCCCTCGCGCGAGCGGATCTCGTACTTGTAGACCTCCTCCTCGACCACTTCGGGGAGGAAGATCTCCCAGATGCCCGATTCGCCCCGGCTGCGCATCGGGTGCACGCGGCCGTCCCAGTGGTTCGCGTTGCAGACCACCGACACCCGCTCCGCGTTGGGCGCCCACACGGCGAAGGCGGTTCCCCGGACGCCGCCGTGGGCGATCACGTGGCTGCCCAGCTTCTCGTACTCCTCGAGGTGGCTCCCCTCGGCCAGGAGGTGGATGTCGAAATCGGACAGGACCAGGCCGAAGGCGTAGGGGTCGTGCTGCTCCCACCGGTACCCGCTGCGGTCGGTGAACTCGAGGCGGTAGGGGAAGATCTCCGCCTCCCCGGGGAACTGCGCCTCGAACACGCCGTCGGGATGGACCCGGGACAGGACGGTGCGGCTCGGCCCTTCTTCGCCGTCGCGCATCAGCGCGACGCCCTGCGCTCCGGGATGGATCACCCGCACGGATACGAACCGCCGCCCCTTTTCCTCGACGACGTGGGGGCCCAGCACCGAGAAGGGGTCCCAGTGGCGCGCGCCGACGAGCCGTTCGACGTCTCCCTTGCGGATGGAGGTTTTCATCGCACCCTGAAGGTGATCTCCTCGACGTCCTTGCCGCCCCCGCGGGTCTCGACGGAGGCGACGACGCGGTAGCTCCCCGGGCGGGCGTCCCGGGGGAGGGTGATGGGGACGACGGACCGCCAGGTCCCCCCCTCGCGCTCGATGTCGACCTTGGCCTCTCCCACGCGCGCGCCGTCGAACAGGATCTCGCGGGTCTCGCGGACGGGGACCATCAAGTCTTCCCGCGGGGTCAGGACGGCGTACGTCATCCGGATCTCGATGGTGTCCCCGGGGCCGGCGACGGCCGGGGTGGACCGGACCGCCTCGATCCGCACCCGGGCGTCCTTCGTCGCGGAATATTCGGCGTGGGCCTGCCGCGTCTCCGCGAGCCCCTTCTCCTTGCGGTCGTGGTAGTCGCCGAGGATCCCGCCCGTGAGCGCCCCCAGCAGGCCGCCGACCACCGCGCCGCGCTTGCCGCCCACAAGGCCGCCGATGACCGCCCCGCCCGCCGCGCCGACGCCGGCGCCGACGACGGCCCCCTCGTGCTCCCGCGCGCCCTGGTTCGTCGTGGCGCACCCCTGCAGGGCCGCGAGGAGCAGGGCGGCGATCAGTGCGAGGCAGACGGTCTTGCGCATGGGGCCCTCCTCAAGGGGTGTTCCCGCGTTCCCTAAACGGTGAACTTCCGCAGCGGCGCGTCCCGGCGGGCCGCGTGGATGGGGATACCGTCGAACCGGTGGGAGGACAGGATCTCGCGGACCGTGCCGCGGGCCAGCTCCGGCGTGTTGTGGTCCGCGCTCAGGTGGCAGAGGATGACGGCCGAGGGGACTTTCCGGCTTTCCTGCAGGACCCGAACGAGGAATTTTCCCGCCTGGACGTTCGAGAAATGCCCCACGCCCGATCCCACCCGCCCCCGGTCGAGCCGGGAGCTCCGGTTCAGCATCCCCTCGTCGTAGTTCGCCTCGATCAGGATCAGGTCGCTGTCGATGAACTCCTCGAACAGCCCGTTCTCGTTCTGGCCCAGGTCGGTGGCCATCGAGACGCGGACCTCCCGCTCCCCGGCGGCGGTCGTGAAGGAGAACCCGCACGTGATTCCCCGCGCGTCGTGGGGGACCCGGAACGGGCGTATCGCGATGCCCCCGACGGAGAAGGTCTCGCCGTCCGCGAACGTCCGGACCGGCGCGCGGGCGGGGGAGCGGGGCAGCACCTTTCGCGCGAAGCCGTCGAGGTTGCCGCGGTGCAGGTGGATCGGGACGTCGTGCCTGGCGCAGCAGGCGACGGCGGACTGGTTGACGTGGTCGCTGTGGAGATGGGACACCAGGACGGCGTCCACGTCGTCCCACCCGCACCCCGCCTCGGCCAGCGCCGCCGAGAGCCCCCGCTGGGAGGGCAGCCCCGCGTCGACGAGCAGGATGGTCCCCGCGTGCGAGACGAGCGTGATATTCCCGGAGGACCCGCTGCGCAGGGGCGTTACGTGGAAATCCACCATCCGGTCCGCCTTTTCCTCACGGTTTTTGCTGCGTCGCCGCTGATTATACCAGAACCGGCGGCGGGTCTTCCCGCAGGCCCCCGTTTTTTCGCCGCGCACAAGGCAGGATTCCGGTTAAAATACCCCGTTGTTCGATCGACCAAGGAGGGGAAAGGTGAAACTTCCGGAATTGAAGATCGGCCGGTTCACGGCGAGGATACCCATCGTTCAGGGGGGGATGTCGGTCCGCGTGTCCACGTCGTCGCTCGCGGCGGCGGTCGCGGAGTGCGGCGGCATCGGGACGATCGGGGGATCGGGGATCCCCATCGACCAGCTCCAGGAGGACATCCGGAAGGCGAAGCGGATGACCGGCGGGGTGATCGCCGTGAACATCATGTTCGCCATCAAGCAGTTCACGGAGGCCGTCAAGGCGTCCATCGAGGCGGGCGTCGACATGATCGTGACCGGCGCCGGCTTCTCCCGCGACATCTTCAAGGTCGGGAAGGAATACGACGTCCCCATCGTCTCCATCGTCTCCTCGCCCGAGTTCGGAAAGCTCGCGGAGCGGCTCGGCGCGGCGGCCGTCGTCGTCGAGGCGAAGGAGGCGGGCGGGCACCTCGGCACGGACCGCCCGCTGCGGGAGCTGTTCCCCGAGGTGCGGAAGGTCGTGAAGAAGATCCCCCTGATCGCGGCCGGCGGGATCACGGACGGCTTCGAGATCGCGGAGATGATCGGAAAGTTCGGCGCGGACGCGGTGCAGATGGCCACGCGGTTCGTCCTCACGAAGGAATGCGACGTGGAGGAAGGCTTCAAGCGGGCCTACCAGGAAGCCCGCAAGGAGGACGTGATCCTCATCGAATCGCCGGTCGGCATGCCGGGCCGGGCGATCCGCAACCGGTTCCTCGACAAGCTCGCCGCCGGGGAAAAGGTGTACGACGGCAGGTGCCGGGAAGGCTGCCTGAAAAGCTGCAACCGGAAATACTGCATCATCGACCGCCTCCTGATGTCGCGCGACGGCGACGCGGAGGAAGGGCTGGTCTTCTCGGGGGAGAACGTCTGGAGATTCAAGGATATCCCCACCGTGAAGGAACTGATCGACCGTCTCGTGGCCGAGGCGGAGAGCGTGTACGATCCGCCTCCCGCGACCGCCGGCATGTGAACGGAATCGTCTCGCCGGAAAGAGTGGCGTAACTATCCGTATCGGAAAGATTTTATTGCCGGATGGGGGGCGTCCCCTCATCCGGCCCGGTATTTTTTCGAGTTGTACGTTGTAATTGGATCGGTAAAGTCGTATTACCCGCCTTCTTCCTAGTGAATTGTATTGACATTGGATGTAGTTCGGGGAAACAATTGAATAAAATAAACAGATTATAGGGGGGGTTTATGGACAAAAAACTCCTGGTTGAGTTGACTGCGGAGATTGTATCGGCCCACGCCTCGGTAAATGAAATGGGATCCGAGGAACTTCTTGGCGAGATGCAGTCCGTATACCAGAAGTTGGTGGCTCTTGCCGGGACTGAGGGAGAGGAAGTCGAAGGCGTCGCCCAGGAAGTCAAGCCGGCCATCCCGGTAAACAAGGCGTTCGGCGCCGACAAAGTCTACTGCCTCGTCTGCGGAAAGGCGTTCACCACCCTGAAAAAGCACATCGCCGTCAGCCACCAGATGTCTCCGAAGGATTACCGGAAGGCGTTCGGCATCCCCTCGAAGACGCCGCTCGTCGCAAGGAAATATTCGGAAGCGAAGAAGAAAATCGCCCAGGAGAAGGGGCTCGCGAAGAAACTGGCGGAAGGCCGCAGGAAGCGGGCCGCCGCGAAGGAGTAAAGCGGTAAGGCGAATCGTTCGGGAAAAGGCCGTCCTTCGAGGCCCGCGCGGAGCTCGCAACGAGAACAGCCCGCGCGGGCGTTTTTTTCGGCGAAACTTTCCTTCCCGCGGCGCCATCGGTTAAGGCAATATGAATTATCACCCACAATCGGAAAAAGGAGGAAACGTCATGCCCTACGCCGCCGGGGATTTCGGGAAGCTGATCGGCATGGAAGGGTTCAGCGAGACGCTGCTGAAGAACCATTTTACCCTGTACCAGGGATACGTGGCCAACACGAACAAGATTTCGGACCTGCTCCTTGCGATGCTGGCCGAAGGGAAGACGGGGACTCCGGAGTACGCGGAGCTGAAGCGGCGCTTCGGCTGGGAATGGAACGGGATGCGGCTGCACGAGCTCTATTTCGGGAACCTGGGCGGCAAGGGCGGCGCCCTCGACCCCGGGTCGAAGCTGGGCAAGGCGGTCGCGGCGGAGTTCGGCGGCGTGGAGAAGTGGGAGGCCGACTTTCGCGCCGCGGGCGCGATGCGCGGGATCGGCTGGGTGGTCCTGTTCCAGGACAGGGAGAGCGGGCGGCTCTTCAACCAGTGGATCAACGAGCACGACGTGGGGCACCCGGCCGGGGCTGTCCCCGTCCTCGTCATGGACGTCTTCGAGCACGCCTTCATGATCGATTACGGGCTGAAGCGGGCCGATTACATCGCGGCGTTCTTCAAGAACCTTGACTGGAAGGCGGCCGAGGCGCGGCTGGGCTGAAAAAGGCCTTCGCGTGACGGGGGGGGAGCCGCCGGGCCGGCCCCCCCGTCCCACCCGCCATGGATTATTACGCCCAGGGCAGCCTCGTCGCGGCGGTGGTGGCACTTGCCATCGCCGTCTACCTGCGGGCCTTCGCCGGCGGAGACCGGGAGGCGAGGGCATTCTCCGACCTCTCCCTGGTCATCTTCCTCTGGTGCTTCCCGGAATTCCTCTGGAAGACCCTTTCCTCGGACTTCTGGCACAACGTGAGCCTCGCGGGGGTGATGTTCCTGCCGCCGTTCGCGTTGAGGTACAGCGGCGCGGCGGTCCGGACGCGCCCCCGCTGGTTCCGCGCGGTGTTCACGGCGGGCATCTGGGTCAGCTCCGCGTTCGCCGCGACGCTCTTTTACGAGCCTCTCCTCGTCTCGCCGTGGTGGAACGCGGCGGCCCTCGTGTACTTCTACCCGTACCTCGTCGCGAGCCTGTACATCATCCGCCGGCACGGCTTCCACGCCACCCACACCGCGGTGGAGCGGAAGAAATTCCAGTTCCTGGTGATCGGCGGAGGGATCGCCACCGCCGTGGCGCCGCTGAACTTCCTTCCCGGCACCGGCGTGTACTTCCCCCCGCTTGCGGGGTTCGCGGTGCTCGTCTTCTTCTTCTTCGTGGCGACGGGGATACTCCATCTCCACTTCTTCGAGCTGCCCGACATCGTCGGGCGCGGCATCCTCCTGGTCATACAGATCTTCGCCTTCGCCGTCGTCTTCGGCGCCCTGGAAGTGGCTTCCGGCAGGAAGTTCTGGTTCCCCCTCGCGGGCGTCTTCCTCATCTCCATCTTCCTTCTGACCTTCTACCCGGTCCTGATGCGGAAGCTGGGCGCCATCTCCTCGGACCTCCTCGTGCGCCGGTCGAGGGAGGTGCAGTCGGTGCTGTCCGGCTTCGCGCGCAGGCTGCCGGAGTCGCAGTCGCTCCCGGAGATCGCCCGCAACGTGGAGGAGGCGCTTTCCCGGGTCCCCTTCGTCGAGAAGGCGTCGCTCTGGATCCGCCCCGAGGCGGGGACCGACGAGGGGTACGGGACGCTTCCCGTCCGGCCGGAGGAGTACCTTCGGGCGTTTTCCCGGTTCTCGAACCGGTATCCCGTCCTGCGCGTCATGGAGCACGGCGGGTCGCGGGCGGCGGACGTCTCGATCTGGGACGATTCCTTCGACGCGTCGATTCCCGTCTTCCTCCGCGGGAACCTCGTCGCCGTCGTGCTGTTCCACTGGAAGGAGAAGGGGCCTTCGATCCGCGAGATGGAGCTGCTCTTCCCGTTCCTGGACGGGATCGGGCTGGCGGTGGAGAACCTGAGGCAACAGGAGCGCATCAAGCGCCGCGAGCATTTCGCCACGATCGGGGAGCTGGCGGCGGGGCTCGCCCACGAGGTCCGCACTCCCGTCGGGGCGATCAAGGGGGCGGCGCAGTTTTTACGCCGCGACGCGCGGGCGGGCGACCGGGAGTTCCTCGACATCATCGTCGAGGAGGCGGACCGGCTCAACGGCGTGGTCACCGAGTTCCTCGAATATGCCCGCCCGTCGGGGCGCGAGCCCCGGACGCTTTCGCTGCAGGAGCCCGTGGAGAAGGCGATGTCCCGGCTCCTCCGGGAGAGGTCCGCCTCGATGAAGGGGGTGCGGCGCCATGTCCTGGTCCACGAGCCGGCCCCCCGGGTCAACGCAGACCCCGCGGAGATCGAGCGGGTGGTCTACAATCTCCTTACGAACGCCGTCGAGGCGATGCCCCACGGGGGCGATCTCGCCGTCCGGGTGAATTCCGACGGCGGGTATGCCCGGATCGTCGTCGAGGACACGGGGCTCGGGATCTCCGAGGCGGACCGCGGCAACCTCTTCCGCCCCTTCTTCACCACGCGGGAGCGCGGGGTGGGGATGGGGCTCGCGATCTGCAGGCGGATCGCCGAAGAGAACGGGGGGTCCGTCTCGGCGGAAAGCACACGGGGGAAGGGGAGCCGCTTCGTCGTGAAGCTCCCGGAGGCGTAAAGGGCGTCCATGAAGGGCTCGATCCTGGTGGCGGAAGACGACCGGAACCTGCGGCGCATCCTGCGGGCGATGCTGACGCGGGAAGGGTACGAGGTGTCGGAAGCCGTGGACGGAGCGGCGGCCGCCTCGTTCCTCGCGGGGCGCAAGGTCGACGCGCTGGTGACGGACATCCGGATGCCGGGGATGGACGGGATGGAGCTGTTCCGCCACTGCAGGGACCGGCACGTCGGCCTTCCCGTAATCCTGGTGACGGCGTACGGGCGGATCGAGGACGCCGTCGAGGCCATGCGCGCGGGGGCCTTCGACTACATCCTGAAGCCGTTCGACGAGGCGGAGCTGCTGCGCGTGGTAGGGAACGCCGTCGCCTCCTGCGGCGCTTCCGAGCGCGAGGGGGCGAGCGCCCCGGCGGACGAGTGGTTCGGGATGGTCGGGCGGTCGCCCGCCTGGATGGAGGTGAGGAAGGTGATCGGGAAGGCCGCCTCCTCCCCGTTCTCCGTCCTCATCACCGGCGAGACCGGCACCGGGAAGGAGCTCGTGGCCCGCGCGATCCACCGGATCAGCGACCGCCGCGACGGCCCGTTCCTCAAGATCAACGGGGCGGCGATCCCCCCGTCGCTGTGGGAAGCGGAGATGTTCGGGTACGAGAAGGGGGCGTTCACCGGCGCCGCCCATTCGAAGCCGGGCCGGTTCGAGCTCGCGGACGGGGGCACCTTCTTTCTCGACGAGGTGGGGGAAGTGCCGTACGACGCGCAGGCGAAGCTGCTGCGGGTCCTGGAGGACCGCGAGTTCGAGCGGGTCGGCGGGGTGAAGACCTTCTCCTCCGACGTGCGCCTCATCTGCGCCTCGAACCGCGACCTGAAGCGCGACGCCGCTCAGGGGAAGTTCCGCGAGGACCTCTATTACCGCATCGACGGGATCCCGATACACCTCCCCCCGCTGCGGGAGCGGCTCGAGGACCTGGGCCCCCTTGCGGAGTTCTTCCTCGCGCGGACGTGCCGCGAGCTCGGCAAGGGGAGGATGACGATC
Organism: bacterium UBA2219; assembly: GCA_002327765.1. Taxonomy (GTDB): domain Bacteria; phylum Desulfobacterota; class Deferrimicrobia; order Deferrimicrobiales; family Deferrimicrobiaceae; genus UBA2219. The sequence continues at coordinate 25,028 of DCUH01000073.1, forward strand.
GCTCCGGGGACGCTCGAGGCGCTCGAGCGGTATCCGTGGCCCGGGAACATCCGGGAGCTGGAGAACGCCGTCGCGCGCGCCGTCGCCCTCTCGGAGAGCGGGGAGATCACCTCCGCCGACCTGTGCTTCGGGCTGGCGGACCCGGACGGGCAGACGCTTCCGGCCACCCCCGAAGAGGAGCGGTTCCACGATTCCGTGCGCGAGCACAAGCGCGCGGTCCTGCGGAGGGCGATCGCGAAGGCCGGCGGGAACAAGACGAAGGCGGCGGAGATCCTCGGGCTGTCCCCTACCTACCTGTTTCGCCTGATCCGGGTGCTGGGGATCGAGGGGTAGAGGCGCCCTCCATCTCCCGGATCGCGGCGGCGATGTCGACGCTCAGCTTTTCGAGGGCGCGGCTGTGGGCCGCGGCGAGGGCGGGGTATCCCCCCTCCCTCGCCTCTTCTCGCGCCCCGGAGCGGCCCCGGCGCACCGCCCCGTCCCGCGTGTCCGTGACGACCCACGCGGCGTCCAGCGCGGCCGCCTCGCCGGGCGCGGATTCGAACGCCGCGACGTCGACGCGGACCCGGTACCGGACGTCCGCGCCTTCCGGCCGCGGGTGGGCGGAGACCCGGGAGGTCCCGAGCAGCCGCCCGAGGTTCTCCGCGACCACGCGCGCGATGTCGTCCGCAAGCGGCGTTCCCCACCGGTGGAACTCGTCGAAGAAGACCTGGTGCGGTCCGGCCCGAACGACGATCTGGGGCCGGTCGACGATCTCGGGGACGGACACCGGCCCGACCGACACGGCATAGTCCGCCGTCATGGGGGAGGCGCTCGCCAGGGGGTTCAGGACGTAGTGGGCCGACCGCGGCGTGGCGCATCCCGCCCACGCGGCGGCCAGCGCGCAGAGGACGACGAGGGGCGCCGGGACTCTCATCTCTTTCTTCAAGGTTTCTCCTGGCTCTTGCCGCGGATCAGGGCCGAAGGGTTCTTCTCCAGGTAGTCGGCGAGCAGGCGGATGGAGCGGGCCGCCCGGGCGGTTTCCCGCAAGGCGTTGCTCAGCTCCTGCCGGGCCGGGGCGTCCTTCCCCAGGAGCTGGCGGTCCGCGTTCGCCAGCGCCCGTTCGGCGGAAGCCGCGGCCTTCCGCAGCTCCTCCAGCGTTTTCTTCGCCTCGGGGACGATCTCGGCGTCGACGCGACCCATGGTCCGGTCGAGGGCGGCGAAGGTCTTCTCGGCCTCCGGGAGGGTCTGCCCCTCCAGGCGCCGCAGCGTCCGGTCGAGGTCGGCGATCGCCTGCCTCGTCTCGTTGCCGATCTCCTCGACGGGCACCTTGTCGAGCTTCGCGAGGAGGCGCTTCGCCATCGCCTGGAGCTCCGTCAGCTCGGCCGGCACCGTCGGGAAGCGGGGCGGCTTCCGCGTCCAGTCGATCTCCGCCTTCGGAGCGTTCGGGAAGAAGTCGAGGGCGACGTAGAGCTGCCCGCTGACGAGGCTGCCGCTGCGAAGCTGGGCCCGGAGCCCCTTGTCCGCGACCTGCCGCTCCATCAGCTGCTGCCGGGTCTTCAGCGGCACGTTCCTCGCCGAGACGGTTTCCGGCCTCTGCAGGTGCGTGAAGAAGCGGTACAGGTAGATGGCGGTCTCGACCCGCGTCCGCAGCGTCTGCGTCCCCGGGATGTACTCGAGGTAGATGTCCGTGACCTCGCCGACCGGCAGGCCGAGGAAGTTGACGGGCGCGCCCACCGAGAGCCCCCGGAGCGAATCGGAGAAGTAGAGGGTGTACCGGTCCGCGGATACCTCGCGCGGGGACAGGGCGGTGACCCGGTCGGCCGAAAGGGGGAAGACCGCGTTGTCCGCGACGGCGGTGTTGTCGCCGCCTTCCGCGGGGGGCGTCTCGAACGCGATCCCGCCGACCAGGAGGGCCAGGAGCGATTCGGACCGCAGGGTGAAGCCGTCGGCCCCGGCCGCCACGTCGACCCCGCTGGCCTCCCAGAACCGCGTGTTCGGGGTGACATACCGGTCGAAGGGGGCGTTCAGGAAGATGCGGACGATCACCGACTTGCCGTCGTCCGCCAGGGCGTAGGAGATCACCTGCCCCACGTTGAGGCGCCGGTAGTACACCGGGGAGCCCGCGCCGAGGGAGCCGAGCGTGTCGGCCCGAAGGAGGAACACCCGCCCCGGCACGTCGCCGGTCACCGGCGGGGGCGATTCGAGGCCGGTGAAGACGCGTCCCGGCCGCCCGGAAGCCCCCGGCTCGAACCGGATGTAGTTCCCCGAGAGCAGGGTGCCGATGCCGGAGACCCCGCTCAGCGTCACGCGCGGCTTGACGACCCAGAACCGGGCGCCCTCGACGATCAGCTTCTCCGCGCTCTTCTCGATCTTGGCCGTGACGACGATGTGGGAGAAGTCCTCCGACAGGTTCACCGCCTCCACCTTTCCGATCTCGATGTCCTTGTACTTGACGGAGGTCTTGCCCGCCTCCACTCCCTCGGCGGACCGGAAGTGGATCCGGATCGTGGGCCCCTCGTTCACCTGCTGCTGGACGGCGATGCCGATGCCGACCAGCGCGGCGAGGATCGGGACGATCCAGACGGCGGAGATCCGGTGGCGCTTTTTCGTGGCGACTTCCGACGTCGGGACGCGCGGGAGATCGGGGTCTTCGGACATCTTTCCTCCGTGCCTCCTCAGTCGGCGTCCCAGATCAGGCGCGGGTCGAAGGAGTCCGCCGCGAAGATCGTAAGGATCACCACCGCGGCGAAGAACAGCACGCCGGTCCCGGGAACCACCGACATGAACGGCTGGAACTGGATCAGCGCCACGACGAAGGCGACGACGAAGACGTCGAGCATCGACCACCGCCCGATGACCTTCAGCAGGCGGTAGAGGCGCGCCCGCTCCCGGTTGTACGCCGTGGAGCGGCGCTGCGTCGTGGCAAGCAGGTAGGCGAGGGAGGCGAGCTTGCCCAGCGGGATGATGACGCTGGCGACCAGGATGATCAGCGCCAGGAACCACGACCCCGACTCGTAGAAGTAGACGACCCCGCCGATGATGGTGCTCGGCTCCTCGTACTTGATCGTCCTCGTCGTCATCACCGGGAGCGTGTTGGCGGGGAGGTAGCAGATCGCCGCCGCGACGATGTACGCCCACGCGTCCTGGAACGGCCTCTCGCGGCGGGAGGCGATCCTGTCCCCGCAGCGCGGACAGGTCCAGGGGCCTACGGCGCCCGCCGGCCGGGAAAGGAGGCCGCACGTCCCGCAGGGGACGACGCCCGCCCGCGCGGCGGTCGGGGCCCCGCCCCTCAACGGAGCGCCTCCCCCGCCCCGCCTCCCTCGTCCGCCCACCGCACGCGCGACCAGGCCTCGCGCGGGTCGAACCCGGCGGACATCGCCGCGAGCAGGAAGGCCAGCGCCCCGACGGCGAAGAGCCCGACGCGGGGGGCGACCGAGGCGAGGCGCGCGATCTTCACCAGCGCGACGAGCAGGCCGAGCATCATCACCTCCACCATCGACCAGAGCCCGGAAACCTCCGCCCAGCGCAGCAGGACGCCGACCCATCGCGGCGCCGGCGGCCGGCGCGTAGCGAGAAGGACGGCGAGCATCGCGGATATGTAGACGAAGGGAGCCACCACCGCGAAGAGCGCGACGAGCAGGGCGGCAGTCCGCTCCCCCTGCCTCCACATCTCCCTCGCGCCGCCGAGGACGGTCGTGCTGACTTCCTGGCCCGCGGTCGAGAGCCGCATCAGCGGCTCCGCGTTCGCCAGGAGGAAGACGACGAGGGCGGCGACGGCCAGCGCCAGCATCCTGTCGGAGGCGCCGGGTCTGCCGTGCGCGAGCGTGCGTCCGCACCGCGGGCACCGGGCGGTGCCCCCGTCCGGGAGGGGAGGGACCCGCTGCAGGAGGTCGCAGTCGGGACAGGCGACGATGTCCGCGGCCAAAGGCTCCATGTCCGGTCTTGCCTCCGTGAGGACATTCTATCCGCATCCGACGGGATCCGGGGACGGGAAAACCGTCACCCGTCGTCGCGGGCGAGGTCGGCCTCCCTGCCGCCGGTCAGGGCGAGCAGCTCGTCGGGCGTGACGGAGAACATGCTGTTGGTCTCCCCCGCGGCGGGGTAGACGACCTCGAACCGGCGCAGCGACCGGTCGAGGTAGACCGGGATCCCCGGGGGAAGCGGCACGGGCGATACCGCGCCCACGGAGAACCCCGTGCGGGCCACGACCTCCCCGGGGCCCGCCAGGCGAACCTTCTTCCCGTGCCCAAGGGAGCGCACCTTCTTCAGGTCGACCCGGCGGTCGCCGGAGACCACGACCGCCAGCGGGGAGCCGTCGGCCAGGAACACGAGGGTCTTCGCGACCTGTCCGACCTCGACGCCGAGGCACCGGGCGGCCAGCTCCGAGTTGTGCGTGGACTCCGGGAAGCGGCGGATCTCCGCCCGGATCCCCGCCGTCTCGAGGAATTCCCGTACCTCGCGCTCGCCGATCGTCGCCATCCGGATCCCCTCCCGCACCGGTGCAGGGGAACCATTATACCGTCCGTTCCGGGTCGTAAAAATGGAGATCCCCCGGGGTAAGGCGGGAACCCCGGGGGATCTTCTACCTGCCCGCGTATCTCTTGGCGGGGGATGCGGGCACGTGCCCCCCCTGGGAGGGGGGGCAGAACAGCCTTCGATACACAGTACTTCTCGGCGCGGCCCCGGGAAAACTTTAGGCAATTCCTGCGGGGCGGGACTGGTAGACTGGACCTGACCACGCGCGCGGGAGGACGAACCTGGATCTTCACCTCGTTCTGCGCGACCTGGCGGTCGTCCTGGCCGCCGCGACCACCGTTGCCCTTCTGTTCCGGAGGCTCAAGCTCTCCGTCGTGGCGGCGTTCCTCGTCGGCGGGGCCGCCATCGGCCCCACCGGGGCGGGTCTGGTGTCGGAGACGGGCATGGTGAAGGCCCTCGCCGAGATCGGGGTGGCGCTGCTCCTTTTCACCGTGGGGCTGGAGGTCTCGTTCTCCAACCTCGGGCGGATGCGGCGGCGCATCCTGCTCGGCGGCGGGGGACAGCTCCTGGCGACGATCTTCGTCGTCGTGCTGCTCCTCCTGCCCGCCGGCTTCTCCGGGCCCGAGGCGGTCTTCGTCGGCTTCGTCCTCTCCGTCTCGAGCACCGCGATCGTCATGAAGGCGTACTCGGAACGGATGGAGGTCGACAGCCCGCACGGGAGGATCTCCGTCGGGATCCTGCTGTTCCAGGACATGGCCGTGATCCCGATGATGCTTCTCGTCCCGTCGCTGTCGAACTGGGAGACGGCGCGGTTCTCCGCCGTCCTGCTGACGCTCCTTTCGGCGGGGGCGGGCGTTGCGATCGTCCTCCTGCTGGCGACGTTCGTCATCCCCCGCTTCCTCAAGGAGGTCATCCGGCTCAACAGCCGCGAGATCCTCGCGATGGCGGTCCTTTGCCTGATCCTGGGGACGGCCTACTTCGCGCAGATGTTCGGGCTGTCGCTGGCGATGGGGGCCTTCCTGGCGGGACTGGTCGTCACCGAGTCGGACTACATCAACGAGATCGCCGCCCAGATCTTCCCGTTCCGGGACGTCCTCAACGGGGTCTTCTTCATCTCCGTCGGGATGCTGCTCGACCTGCCGTTCCTCGCCCGCAACCTTCCCGCGGTCCTGCTGCTCTCGGCGGCGGTGCTCGCGGGGAAGGCTCTCTGCGCCGGCGCGGCGATCCGCGCGGTCCGGTATTCGTGGTCGGAAACGGTGATCGCCGCCGTGGGGCTTGCGCAGGTCGGCGAGTTCTCGTTCGTCCTGCTGTTCCAGGGAATCCGCGAGGGGCTGGTGGACGCGCGGCTGAACCAGTACCTGCTGGCCGTCGCGATCCTCACGATGGTGGCCACGCCGTTCCTGATGAACGCGGCCCCCGCGATCGCGCGCTTCTGGGCGTGCCGCATCGCGAAGGCGCCCCGGGAGGCGGAGGAGGAATCCCCGCCCGCGCCCGCGCCGGAGAACCACGTCATCGTCGCCGGGTACGGCATGAACGGGCGCAACCTGGCGAAGGTGCTCCGGTCGACGCGACTTCCCTACGTGGTGGTGGACCTGAACGACGTGCTGGTGCGGCAGTTCCGGGAGGAGGGGGAGAACATCTTCTTCGGGGACGTGAACAACCCGGAGGTCCTCGAGCGCCTCGGGATCGGGCGGGCGAGGATCATGGTCTTCGCCATCTCGGACCCGATGGCGACGCGACGAGCCGTAGCCGGCGCGCGGCGCGCGAATCCCGGCCTGTTCATCCTCGTCCGGACGCGGTACGTTGCGGACGTGGACGACCTGATCTCCCTGGGCGCGGACGCGGTCATTCCGGAGGAGTTCGAGACCTCCGTGGAGATCTTCTCCCGCGTCCTNNACGTACCGGATCCTCCGCGAGCGCTCGACCCCCGTGGGGGGGGACACGCTGTCCCGGTTCGAGGAGTTCCTGCAGAAAAAGGTGATCGAGGTGTTCTACGTGTCTCCGGAGTCCTCCTGGGCCGGGAGGACGGTCGGGGAGCTGCCCGCGGGAGGGGACCCCGGGATCACGCTCCTCGCCATCCTGCGCGGGGACGAAGCCGTCGTGCGGCCCGGCGCGGGGATGACGCTGGCCGCGGGGGACAAGCTCGTCCTCTTCGGGGGGCACGCGCCGCTGGCGTCGGCGCTGAACGAGCTGGCGGGAGGGGGGCGCTGATGGCTCCCCGCCCGCCGGACCTGCGGAAGTACGAGCTGCTCCTCGGGCGGTATTTCCGGGTCCCCGCCGCCGATCGGACGACCGCCGAGCGGGAGAGGATCCTGCGGTCCCTCGGCATCGGGAACCCCCGGGAGTTCCTCGGGATGCACATCCCCCTGTGGGAAGCCCGCGTCGACGAGCTCCTCGACCCGGCCAGCACGGACATGCTCCCGGTCAGTCTCTCCCACTTCTACGTCAACTGGGTGCGCGGCGCGATCCGGTCGATGCCGGACGGCGCCCGGGTGATGATCTTCTCCTCCAAGCTCAAGGCCACGGGGCTGAAAAAAGCGGTCCTTTCCCTCCTGCGCTCGCTGACCGGGAAGGCGCACCGGGATTTCGAGGTCGCGGACGTGCAGCTCCTGCAGAGGGTCCACAAGGACACCTTCTTCTCCGTCCGGACACCGGACGGCGCGACGCACCCCCTCTACCTCTCGCACTTCGGGTGCCAGGGGGAATACATCTTCAGCGGCCTCCCTGGGCTGGTCGGGCTGCCCGCCATCCCCGTGGTCTACCACGTTACGCCGCAGGGGGAGGAGGTGTTGCTCAAGCCGGAAACGGAGGGCGCCAACATCTACCTGGGCGAGGGGATCACCGCCGCCCGGATACTGCGCGACGGCTCCTGGTGGGTGGAAGGCGCCGCGCGGCAGGACGCCCTGGGCGACTGCGTCGGCACGGCGCTCCGCTACGGCCATTACATCGCCACCCGGGAGAGGAAGGTGGTGATGGTCGACAACATCGAGCTGTTCCACCTGGACGACGGCGACGTCCGCATCTTCGAACCGATCCACGATTTCCTGCCCCGGAAGACGTTTCCCGGCGACGCGGCAAGGCGGGAGCGCCTCCGCCGGAAGATGCGGGCGGACTACGAGAAGGCGTACGGGGACCAGATGGCGACGATCCGGGGGAAATGGCCGGAGATCGAGCGGTACCTTGCCGGTATGCACCGCATCGTCCGACGGTACACGGGAGAGCCGTTCGAGGCCGTCGCGGCGCGGGTCAGGGCGCGGATCTTCGGGAAGGCGGGAGGGGGATAGCGCCCCCCCCCCCGCCGGGCCCGCTTCCATGAGTTCCTGTCAGCTCTTCAGGGTCTTGATGAAGTCCTCGATCGGCATCGCGGGGAGCGTCATGATCTGGATGGTCCCGCGCTCCCCGAGCGCCACGGAGATCTTCACCATGGTCTCGTTCCCCGGCGCCTCGACGATGTTCACGAAGTCGTACATCCCCAGTACCGCGTACTGCGCCAGGACCTTCGCTCCCATCCCCTCGATCTCCTTGTTCACCTCGAGGATCCGTTCCGGCTTCTTCTTCACGGTCTCGCGCCCGTCGTCGGTCAGCGTGCTGAGCAGGACGTAGATGGCCATCGGCGTCTCCTTTCCGGGTGGGGGTTCCGTACGGTTATAGCATACCCCCGGGGGGCGCCGGGGGGGGCGGGGGATTCGCGGCGAGCATCGCGTCGATCCGGCGTTCGCTCCGGAGCACGGCGAAGGTGACGAAAAGGTTCGTCACGAGGATCACGGCGAAGGCGTACTGCACGAAGACCCCGGTGCCCGGGATCCCGGCGGCGTGGGGGACCATCGCGAGGACCGCGGATGTCAGTCCCCTCGGCCCCATGGTCGTCAGGATCTTCCGCTCGAAAGGCACCAGCCGCCGCCCCGCGAGGCCGAGGAGACGCACGGAAGCGGAGCGCGAAACGTAGATCAGGGAGATCATGGCTGCCGAAACCGCGAGGAAGCGGCCCGTGAGGCTGCTCCACTCCACGAGCATCCCGAGGTAGACGAAGAAGAAGACGCGGGCGATGAAGGTGAGCTCCTCGTGGAACCAGCGGATCGTGCCGTCGAGCGCGGTGCGCGACGCGTCCCAGTCGTCCTTTTCCCGCAGCGCCGGAATGCGGCTCAGGATGGCCGGGCCGTTGGAGAGGGCCGCCCCGAAGAAAAGGACCGCGATGACGCCGCTGAAATGCGCGGATTCCGCCGCCGAGAAGAGCAGGAACACCGCGGCCAGAGTGATCATGTAGGAAAGCGGCATCTCCCCGGTCCGCTCCAGGACCTTCACCCAGAAGAGCCCTCCGATCGCCCCGAGCAGCACTCCGCCCAGGATCGATCCGGCCGTCGCGAGGAGCTGGCCGGTGATGTCGGCGGAGGGCTGGGCCGCGTAGCGAACCAGGACCACGACGGCGACGACGGCCATCGCGTCGCCCAGGGCCGATTCGAGGGTCAGTATGGTGCGCGTGCTCTTCCCCATCCGCATTGCGTTGACGAGGGGGATGACGACGGCCCCGCTGGTGCAGCCGAGGATGCTTCCGAGCAGCAGGGAGGGGAGGAGGCCGCTTCCCGTCATCAGCAGATAGCCGGCCGCGACGGCGCCCGTCGCGAGGTTCACCGAAAAGAAGGTGAGGATGACGGCCCGCTTCCACTGGTTCATCAGCTGATGGATCTCCAGGTTCATCCCCCCCTCCAGCATGATCATCAGGAGGGTGAGCATGCCGAGGTAGGGGGCGAGGGGAATGAGGACGGACCGTTCCAGGATGTGGAGCCCGGGGCCCAGGACCACCCCTATCCCCAGGAGGATGGGGATGTCGGGGACCCGGGTCTTTTCGAAGAGGATCCGTCCCGCGAATCCCGCGAGGAGGATGACCGCCGAGATCCCGAATGCCTGTGCGAGCGTCAAGCTTCCCTCCGTCCCAGATCGCGCTTCGGCACGACGACGGCGACGGTGCACGCCAGCCGCTCGAGGCACGCCTCGACGACGGGGCCGAAGTAGACGCGCTCCGACAGGCTGCGGTTCTCCGCGCCGAGCGCGACCAGGTCGTATCCCCCGGAATGCGCTTCCTCCGATATGGCCGTGATCAGCGATGCTCCTTCGACGACACGGACCTCCGCCGGTTGCAGGCGCATGTTCCCCTGGAACCGCTCCTGGAGGTTCTCCAGCATCACCTGGTGGGCCCGCATCTCGGCCTGGTCGGATCCCAGGCTCGGCAGCAGCGGGTTCTGCTCCAGCGACTGGACGAAGAAGAGCACCGTGATCCCGGCGTCGACGCGCCGGGCGTATTCGGCGGCGAACTCGAAGGCGGCGTCCGCGTGGCGGCTCCCGTTGGTCGGCACCAGGATCCTCCGGAAGGGGGTCGGCGGGGTCTCGCCCGAGAAGGGGCCGCGCACGATCACGGCCTGGCAGGGGCATGCGCCCGCGACCCCGGAGGTCAGTGGGTTGTAGACGGGGTGCCTGTGCTGCGACGCCCCGAGGAAGACGAAGTCGTAGCCCATGCGCGCCTCGTCCAGGATCGCGTCCCGGACGCTCTTGTCCGTCGAGACCCGGCGGGTGAGCAGCAGCCCGCGGGGGGGCCGTGACGCCGCCTGGATCTGCGCGAAATACCCGTCGACGTCCGTCCCGGGGGACTTTCTCCAGAATGCGAGCCGCTCCCTCAGCGTCCGGCGCTCCGTATCCACGTAGACCGCGGTGGCGCTGCTGCCTTCCTCGCTGCACAGTACGGCCGCCATGTGGCAGGAGAGCATGGCGTTGGGACCTCCCGCGGCCGGGATGAGGATCTTGAGCGCCGACGACGGGAGGAAGCGTGCCGGGGCCGGCTCCAGGCGCATACGCTCCTCGGCCGTGAAGGGGATCCGGTGCTGGATGGCCTTCACCAGGATCGGGGCGAGGAAGGATGTGACGACCGCCATCAGGACGAGGCACGAGAAGAGCTCGACGTTGAGGATGCCGAGGTTGAGGCCGATCTTCGCCACGACGAGCCCCACGGCCCCTCGGGCGCTCATCAGGAATCCCAGCGCCAGCGCCGACCAGGGGTGGAGCCGCCCGAGGACACCGCCGAGGAAGCAGCCGACCACCTTGCCGGCGATCGCGATGGCCGTGACCGCGACGGGGAGCCAGAAGCCCTGCAGCTGCGTGAAATCCACCCGCAGCCCGACCTCCCCGAAGAAGAGCGGCGCGAACAGCGACATGACGACGCTTTCCAGCTTGTGGAGGCGCTCGGTCCGCAGGGTCGGGACCTGGCGCACCAGGACGCCCGCCACGAAGGCGCCGAACACCGCGTGGACGTGCATCGCCTCCGTGGCCGCGCCGAGCAGGAAGGTCACCCCGACGACGACCACCAGCTCGCCCCCGTGCATCCGCATATGATGGTCGGCATGCGCCAGCCCCGCCTTCAGCCCCGGGTAGAGGAGATACCGCGCCGCCAGCATGAAGGCGGCGACCCAGCCCAGGGTGACCGCCAGGTTGGCGATGTCGAACGCGCCGGTGGTCACCATCCCGGTGATCATCGCCAGGATGATCCAGCCGATGGTGTCGTCCACGACGGCCGCGCTGAGCGTCAGGACCCCCACGTCGCGGCGAACCATTTTCAGGTCCATGAGGATCTTGGCGATCACCGGCATGGCGGACAGCCCCATCACCGTTGCGATGAAGTGCGTCAGGGGGAGCCGGCCCCTCAGCACGTAGGACTCCGGGAGGGACCACCCCAGCGCGAGGCCGGAGGCGAAGGGCACGACGATTCCGAAGAGCGAGGCCAGGGCGGCCGTCCGCCCCATGTTCCGTATGGTCCGGACGTCGGTCTCCAAGCCGGTCAGGAGCATCAGGAGAACCAGCCCGACGAAGGCTACGGACTGGAGATGCTCGGTGTTGATGAAGATCGCCCGCTGCAGGTCCGGCAGGAGGAGCCCGAGAAAGGACGGCCCCAGCAGGATCCCGGCCAGCAGCTCCCCCAGCACGGCGGGCTGGTTGAGCCGTTGCAGGAGCTCTCCCAGCGCGCGCGCCAGGACGAGGATGAGGGCGAACTGGACGAGAAACGCGACCTCGGGGGTCAACGACGCCTCCGGCAGGACGGCGTGCGCCGTCCCCGGCGCCTCATGCCTTGTTCACGTACAGGGTCTGCGTCGGGTAGGCGAACTCGATCTTCCGTTTCTCGAACTCCTCGTAGATCCGCAGGTTGGCCGCCTGCTGGATGTCCATGTATTTCGTATAGTCGTTCCCGTCGACATAATAGACGATTTCGTAGATCAGGCTGAAGTCCCCGTACGAGAAGAAATGGACCCGGTCGAGGGTCGCCCCGTCGATGCCGCCGAAGATGTCCGCGACGATCCCCGGGATCTCCCGGAGCTTCTCCGCCGGGGTCTGGTAGGTCACCCCCAGCCGGAAAACGGCCCGCCGCTTCGTCATCCGCTTGAAGTTGCGCACTCGCGAGTCGGTCAGGTCCTTGTTCGAGACGATGATCTGCTCCCCCCCGAGCCCGGCGATCCGGGTCGTCTTGATCCCGAAGCGCTCGATCGTGCCCATGTGGTCGCCGACGACGATGTAGTCGCCGATCTCGAAGGGACGGTCGAAGAGGATCGTGAAGTAGGAGAACAGGTCCCCGAGGATCGCCTGCGCCGCCAGCGCCACCGCGATGCCGCCGATGCCCAGCCCCGCCATGACGGTTGTGATCTTGAACCCGAGGTTGTCGAGCATGAAAAGGAGCCCGGCGCCCCAGGCCAGGATGTTGAGGAGGCTGCCTGCCGCCTTCAGGACGCGGTCCCGGGAGGGGTCCTCCCCCTGCTTCCGGACGTATTCCATGACGCCGAAGCGCACCAGCGCCACGGCGAACAGGGTCCCGAGGATCGCCATCAGGACGATCCCCGCCACGTTGACGATCCGCTCGAGGTGCGGGGTGAGGGTCAGGACCCGCAGCGAGGCCTCCGCGACCCCGAGGTAGGCCAGCGGGACGCCGGTGCGGCGGATCCTTTCGAGGACGAAGTCGTCGAGATGGGTCGGGGTGGCCGCCGCCCTGGATTTCAGCCGACGGGTCAACAGCGCCTTGACGATGCCCACCAGGAAGACGCCGCCCGCGAAGATCGCCAGGCAGAGCAGGTAATCCGAGATCCGGTTGTGGTAGAACTCGTAGCCCAGGATTTCCGACATCATCGTCCCTCCTGTTCCGCAGGCCGCGCGAAAACGGAAAGCCGTTATTATAGCAAACGGTTCTCCGGGGTCCGAGGCGCCGCCGGCCTCACATCCCTTCCAATAGCGCCACGGGGAAGGATCGGAAGAGCTCCTGGAGAGAGAGCGTCTTCCCGCCGGCCTTCCCGGTTGTCCGGATGATCTCTCCGGTGAACGCGTTGCGCCACGCGGACGGCAGGTTCCCCGGCAGCCGGAGGACGGTACGCCGGCCCCAGGCCGGCTCCCCGAGGGGGAAATCGCCTTCCGGGGCGAGGCGCGTCGAAAGGCGCGGGACGGCCGCGATCGCCCACTTCCCCCCATGCCCCCTGGCGAAGGCCAGCGCATGCTCCTTCCGGCCTCCCGCGACGGGGAGGGGGAGGTACGCTCCGTCCAGAAATATGTCCCTCCGCTCCCGACGGAAGCAGAGCGCCTTGCATGTCACGTACAGCTTGATGCGCCCGTCCCGCCACGACGGAAGGAGCTCCCTGGCGAGGGCGGAGCGGTCCTGCTGTTCCCGGGTCAGCAGCTCGTTCAGCATGCCGATCCGCTTCCTGAAATCCACCGGCCTGCGGTTGTCGGGATCGACGAGGGAATAGTCCCAGACTTCCGTCCCCTGGTAGAAGTCGGGGACCCCGGGGGCGGCGATCTTCACCAGGAGCTGGGCGAGGCCGTTGATCGCCCCGTAATGGGCGATCTTCGCCTGGAACGGGAGGAAATCGGCCAGGAACGCGTTGGCGCCGGGGGAGGGCTCCTCCAGCAGGGCGAAGACGAAATCCCGGACCGCGCTTTCGTAGGGCGGGTTCGGCCGGATCCAGCGGGTATGGACCTTTGCCTCCCGAAGGGCCTTCACCATGTAGCCCTGGATGCGGTTCGAAAGTTCCGGGAGCTCCTCCCTCCCGAGGGGCCAAGCGCCGAGAAGCGTCTGGTAGAGCAGGACCTCCTCGGCCGGGTCCGGCGCGGCGACCCCGTCCACGACCCGCTTCCTCGCCGCGTTCATGCCGCTCCAGGCCTTGAGACGCTCCTCCCATTCCCCGGGGATCTCCGAAAGGACGTTGATCCTGGCCCGCACGTCCTCGCTCCGCTTCGTGTCGTGCGTCGAGGTGGAGCTCATGGCGTACGGCCATCTCCCGGCCGCCGTCGCGCAGCGTTCGTGGAAGGCGTCCACGGTGGCGCCGCCGGAGGCGGGATTCCCGCCGACCTCGTTCATGGAGACGAGCCGGCCGTACCTGTACAGGGAGGTATCCTCGAATCCCTTCGCCATGATCGGCCCCGTGAACTGCTGCCAGCGCATGAGGAACCGCAGCCAGTCCTCCCGCTCGGCGACGGACAGGGAGGGGGGGATCTCCTGCTGCAGCACCCTCCGGAGGAAGTCGAACACGGGGGCGCTGATCTTCGCGCCGCGCAGTTGCGCCTGCTTGAGGGCCTTCGCGATGTACCTCACGTCGCGTGCGGAAAGCCCGCCTCTCCTCGCGTACGTCCGATACACGGGGAAGCAGGCCGTGACCTCTACCAGAGCCGCGCGCAGCTCCTTCCGGGGAAGGTCGCGCGCGTACCGGTCCAGCTCCGCCAGCCGCCCCAGGTGCTGCCCCAGCGAATGCATCTCGCCGGCGAAGAGGGTGTCCATCATGAGCATCTTGCCCCGGTAGACGGTCTCCCGGAAATCCGGCGCGGCGCCGGTGAACCTCGCGTAGACGTCGTCGAGGGTCTTGACCCCCCGGGCGCCGACGAAGACGCCGTTCAGGGCGTTCATGAAATCGTAGCCGGTCGTCCCGTGGACGGGCCACTCGGGGGGGAGCGCCTCCTCTTCCCCGAGGATCTTCTCCACCAGCACGTAGAACCCCGGGGCGGGGGCGGCTTCCCTCGAGCCGGTCAGGCGCTGCATCAGCCGGACGAGATAGCCGAGCGGATCAAAGAGACCGTCCACGTGGTCCACGCGCAGGCCCGTCACCTTCCCCTCCGCCGCCAGGCGGAGCGCGAGATCGTGCGCGGCGTCGAAGACCCGCGGGTCCTCCACCCGGAGGCTGATCAGGTCGGAGACGGCGAAGAAGCGCCGGTAGTTGATCTCCTCGTTGGCCAGGCGCCAGAAGGAGAGCCAGTAATGCTGCTCGGAGAGGATCCGGTCGAGATGGTCGAAACTTCCGGGGTCTCCTTTCCTGCCGTTCACGACCCGAAGGATCTCGTCGACGTATTCCCGGATTTCGTGCCGCTCCGTGTACAGCCGCACGAACCGGGCCTTGATCGTTTCCTCGGCGGCGTACCGGTCCCGGAGCCCTTCCGGGTCGGACGGGACGGTCTTCGGCAGATGCTCGATCCCGGAGATGAGGTTCCACAGCTCCCGGAAGGAAGGGTGCTCCGGCCCGTAGGTCTCCTCGAGGAAAGACAGCCGCAGGGAGAGGATCCGCGGGTAGGAATGCAGAGACACCGGCAGCCGGACGGAGTGGCAGCGGATAGTGAAGCCGTCCTTCTCCAGCGACAGGGAGATCTCCCGATCCTCGATCGTCCTGCCGTACGGTCCCCCCAGGATGGGCAGGAGCACCTTGCCGTTCAGCGCCTCCTTGGGGGAGTGCCAGTCGATGTCGAAATACGCGGCGAAGGGCGACGCCGGACCGTTCTCCAGCACGTCCATCCACCAGCGGTTCTCTTCGCACGCGGCCATGTGGTTCGGGACGATGTCCAGCAGGAGCCCCATCCCGCGCTCCGTAAGCTCTTTCGCGAGCGCGTCGAAGTGCGCCGCGCCGCCCAGCTCGCCGTTCAACCGGGTGGGGTCGGTAACGTCGTACCCGTGGGCGCTGCCGCGTCTCGCCTGGAGGACGGGAGAGGCGTAGATGTCGGTGATCCCCAGGGCTTCGAGGTAGGGGACGAGGGCCCGGGCGCTTTCGAACCGGAACCGCCTGTGGAACTGCAGCCGGTAGGTGGCCGAGGGGATGCGCAGGGGCGCCATCCCGTCACTCCTCCCCGGCGACGAAGGAGAGCTTTTCCCCGAGGGAGCGGAACGCCCCGACCCAGGCCGTCGCCTGCGCGTCGCCTTCCCGCGATCTCTTGAGGATTTCCGGGTATACGGTTTTCCTCAGGTCGTCGTAGATGTTCTGGGCGCCGAAGAAGAGCACTTCGAAGGGCAGGTCGCGCCCCATGTCCACGGCCTCCTCGAAGCGGCGCAGGAGATCGAGATCCCCGGGCTCCTCCCGGAAGGCGTCCGCGACTGCGTCGACCCTCTTCTGGAGCGCGAACCCGATGCCCGCGGCGTCGAGCGGCAACCCGTTGCCGCTACCCTCTTCGAGGAGCCCCCGGATGACCGAGGCGTCCGGGATTTCCGCCGACACGGCGTCGCGCAGCTCCGCGTTCAGCGCGACCCTCGCCGAAGCGAAAAGCGGGTCGGGCAGCGGCATCCCCATGCTCGACAGGAAGCGGATCATGTTGGCGTGCTGACGGTAGACCTGCCGGTGGTTCGCCTCCGTGTCCGAGAGGGTCTGGGCGAGGATGATGTGGAGGATCTTGCGCAGCTCGTCGCGGAACAGCAGCTTCAGGGAATAGGTCCCCTGGCCGAAGTGCTTGTCGACCTTCCGGATCACGTCCGGCAGGTCGGCGGTCTTGAAGACGTCCCCGATCTCCCGGACGAGCGCCCCGTATTCCTCGTCGCCGCGGAAGTCGCGGATCCCCCCGCTGACGTTGTGGTCCCCCAGGTGCAGCACGCCAAAAGACAGGTGCGCCGATTCCCGCGTGACGGCGGAGGCGACGCGCGCCCTCCCGAGCGCGATCTTCGTCCTCCCGGACGTCTGGACGCGGAAATCCTCCCGGTCGACGTCGTAGCAGTAGATCCGCGCGCGGTCCGGGTAGTTCTCGAAGAGGGTGCTCACCGCGTAGTGGGCGCCGACCTTCTGCAGGTCGACCATGGCCGGCTTCACGAACTTCTCGTAGATGCGGCGGCCGTTCCCGTGCTCGGGCAGATTGCTGGCCGCCCGCTCGAGCCGCTCGAGGAACCCCGCCTCGACGGAGTCCCCGAAGACCTCCCTTCCGAGCTGGACGACCCGGCCGGCGTACTGGAGCACCTGCACCGTCTCGATCCCGGAGATCTCGTCGAAGAACCAGCCGCAGCTCGTGTACATGAGCATGGCCTGCCGCTGGATCTCCATCAGCCGCAGCGCGCGGACTTTCCGCTCCGGGGAGGTCTCCCCCGCGGCGTGCTTCCCCAGGAACCCGTCGACGGAGGCGTCGGACCGGTCGAGGATCACGGAGATGTAGTCGTCGCGGGCGGCCCACGGGTCCTTGAAGATCTTCCCGCCTTCCGATTCGAACAGCGGGGCCACGGTGTCCCGGAGCCAGTCCAGCGCTTCCCGCAGCGGCGCTCTCCACCCCTGGTTCCAGCCGGGGCGCCCGCCGGAATTGCACCCGCAGTCGCTTTTCCAGCGCTCCACGCCGTGCACGCAGCTCCAGGAGCTGTTGTCGAAGATCTTGACGTCGTGGGTCGGCGGGAACCGCTCGAGGAACTCACCGTAGTTCGTGACCCGCACCTCCGGGTCGTTGTCGAGGAGCCGGAGGGCCCTCGAGAGCGCCATCTCCCCCTGGTGATGGTGGTGCCCGTACGTCTCGCCGTCCGTGGCGATGTGGACGAGCTGCTGCGGCCACGGGCGCTGGTCGGAGAAGGCCCCGCGCAGGCGGTCGGCGAGGTGCTCCCCCTTTTCGAGCAGCCTCTCGAAGGCCACGGCCTGGGAGACGGGCCCATCGTAGAAGAAGATGCAGATCTTCTTTCCCGAGGGGAGGCGCAGCTCGTACGGGATGGCGGGATCGATCCGGCCGTCGCTCGCGTCGCGCCAGTCCCGGGCCCCTTTCTTCCGGAACTTGGCCGCCTGGCGGGGGGCCAGGATCGTGAAGCGGATCCCTTCCCGGGCGAGGACCTCGAGGGTGGCAACGTCCGCGGCCGTCTCCGGCAGCCACATCCCTTCCGGCGCCCTGCCGAAGCGGTGCGCGAAATCCCGGATCCCCCAGCGGACCTGCGTCGCCTTGTCCCGCTCGTTGGCCAGGGGAAGGATGATATGGTTGTACCCCTGCGCCAGGGCGGAGCCGTGGCCGGAGAACGCCTCGCGGCTTTCCTTGTCGCCCTCCAGAATGGCGCGATAGGTCGCGGGAGACTTCTCCGCCATCCAGGAAAGCAGGGTCGGCCCGAAGTTGAAGCTGATCCGGGAGTAGTTGTTCACGATCTTCTCGATCCGCCCGTCCCCGGCGAGGATCCGCGAATAGGCGTTGGCGGCGTAGCATTCCGCCACGATCCGCTCGTTCCAGTCGTGGAAGGGGTAGGCGGAGTCCTGCAGCTCGACCGCCTCCAGCCAGGGATTCTCCCGCGGGGGCTGGTAGAAGTGGCAGTGGATGCACACGTGTTTTTCCATTTACGGGCTCTCCTCTTCGTCTTCCAGGAGCAGGATGAAGGACCTCGGGTTCACCGGAAGGCCGCTTCCTCCGGAGGGATCGAACGTCCCGGAAGCCATCCCCCCGGGACCTCCCCACCGGGCGTCGGAGGAATCCATCGCCTTTCTCCACCGTTTCCCGGGAAGCGGAAGACGCAACTCCGCCGGCGAGTCGCCGAAGTGGAACAGGACCGACGCGCGCGCCCCGGCGTTATCGCGCAGGACGAGGAGGGCCCTGTCCCGCTCGAAGGGGACCGCCTCCGTCTTCCCGGCGAGCGGGCCTTCCGGAACGGCAAGGGCGGGGCTAGCCTTCCGGAGCCGGATCAGCTCCCGGTGCAGCCCGAGCAGGGCAGCGTGCCTCCCGGTTTCTCGAAGCGAAGGATCCGGCCGGGATATCCGGAAGGTCTCCTCGTCCTGCGGGTCGGGCACTCCGCCTTCCCACCCGAACGCTGCGAACTCCTCCTTGCGCCCCTTGCGGACCGCCTCGACGAGACCTTCGTCCCCGTGGTGCACGAAATAGAGGAAAGGCGCCTCCTCGCCGTACTCCTCCCCCATGAACAGCAGCGGCAGGAAGGGCGAAAGCAGGACCGCTCCCGCCGCGAGCTTGAGCGACTCGAAGGAGACCAGCCGGCTGAGCCGCTCCCCCCGCATCCGGTTCCCGACCTGGTCGTGGTTCTGGGCGAACACGACGAACTTCCCGGCGGGGAGATGGGAGGACCGGTTCCCGTGCCGGCGCATCCGGTACGCGGAATACTGCCCGGAGTAAACGAAGCCGTCCGTGAACGCCCGGGCCAGCTGTTCGATCTCTCCGAAGTCCGAATAATATCCGTCGCGCTCGCCGGTCAGCAGGGTGTGAAGCGCGTGATGGAAGTCGTCGCTCCACTGGGCGTCGAGGCCGAATCCCCCCCGTTCCGGCTCGTCGACGACACGGGCGTCGTTCAGGTCGCTTTCCGGGATCAGATAGGCGAAGCGGTTTTCCTCGGAACGGAAGCGGCGCACGGCCTCCGCGAGCTCGGCGAGGAAGGGGGAGGCGCTGAAGTCCATGATGCCGTGGATCGCGTCGAGGCGCAGGGCGTCCACGCGTAAATCCCGGATCCAGTAAAGGGCGTTTTCCCGGAAATACCTGCGCACCTCGTCGCTGCAGGGCCCGTCGAAGTTCACGGCGGAGCCCCAGGGGGTGCGGTACCGGTCGCTGAAGTAGGGGCCGAAATCCCGGAGGTAGTTGCCTTCCGGTCCGAGGTGGTTGTAGACAACGTCCAGAACGACCGCCAGCCCCCGGCGGTGGCACGCATCGATCAGCCGCGCCATCCCTTCCGGCCCACCGTAGCTTTCCTGGACCGCGAACGGGAATACGCCGTCATATCCCCAGTTCCGCTCCCCGGGAAACTGGGAGACGGGCATCAGTTCCACGGCGGTGATCCCCAGTTCCGCGAGGGAGTCGAGGCGCGGGATCACCGCATCGAAGGTACCTTCGGTCGTGTACGTCCCGATGTGAAGTTCGTAGAGGATGTACGAGGAGAGCGGGATCCCGAGCCATCCGCGGTCCGTCCGGGGGAACGACCCGAAGTCGACCACCATGGTAGGGCCGTGGACCCCCCGCGGCTGCCGGCGCGACGCCGGATCGGGCCGCTCGATCGTTCCATCCAGTCGGTAGAGATAGAGCGCGCCCGCCGTCACGCCCTCCGCGATCCCGTTATGGTACCCGGATCCGTCGCGCTCCAGCGGGACGATCCGCTCGGGGGGGGAAAGAAGGCGGACCTCGACGGACCGGGCGGCGGGGGCGTACACCAGGAACCGGCATCGGCCGCCCGGGAGCAGGGTCGCGCCGAGGGGATGTCCCCGGATGTCCCCGGTCACGGCCCGCCTCCTCCGCGGAGCCGCCGGACCTCCTCCAGAATCCGGGCGACTTGCGGCATCGCGCGGAACTCCTCCATGGCGTATCGGCATTTCCTTTTCCAGTTTGGGCGCTCCTTCCAGGTGCCCGGGGTGTTCTGCGGCGCCTCTTCCAGCCAGAGGTCCTCCAGGTTGACGATCAGCGTTTCGGCGGGGCCGGCGGCGAGGCGGGCGAGGCAGCCCCGCAGCGCGTCTCCCGCCGCCGCGACCCCGCGCGGACCTCTTCCGCTTCCGCAGATCCCCAGGCAGGCCGACAACGCCAGCACGGCCTTCCCCCGCGCCGCCCTTTCCCGTTCCGCGCCGCGGGGGGCGAGAAGCCCCAGGGAAAGGCGGTCGTCGATGTCGCGCCCCTTCCAGAAGGAGGCGAAGGGAGGCATGTCGTGGGTGTTCATGCAGGCGACGGACCCTTTCGGGACGCGCGCGAGCGCGTCGCAGCCGCCAGACGACAGGCCGAACTGCGCCACCGACATCCGGAGGAACCCGTGCCGGGACATCGCCGGCCGCACCTGCGGGGGAACCGTCCCGAGGTCCTCCCCGACGATCCGGGCCCGGTGCCGGTTCGATTCCAGGCAGGCCACGGCGTACAGCTCCTCCGCGGGGTACCGCACGTAGGTTCCCTCGGCGGGCCCCGCCCCCTTCGGGATCCAGAAGAAGCGGTGCAGCCCCATGACATGGTCGATCCTCAGGATCCCCGCGTGCCGGGCCTGGGCGGCGATGCATTCGCGGAAATAGGCGTGCCCCTCCTCCCGCGACCGTTCGGGCTGCAGCGGGGGGAAGCCCCAGTCCTGCCCCCGGGTGAAGAAGTCGTCGGGGGGAGCGCCCGCGGAGGCGTCGAGCGCGAAGAGCGCGCGGCGCCTCCAGACGTCGTAGCCGTCGTAGCTCGCCCCCAGCGGAAGGTCGAGGTAGAGGAGCTTCCTCCCTCCTTCCGATAGGGCGCGCAGCTGGAGCCGGAGCGCCCATTGGACGAACAGGTGGTACCGTTTCCCCGCCTCGTCGAAATCGCCCGGCCGCAGTAGCCCGTCCCCCGGCGGCCCGCCCCAGGCGGGCCACGGGGTCCCGCGGCGGTCCCAGGCCGCCCGGAAGGCGGCGTAATCCTCCACCCACGGGTTCTCCGCGAAGAACCGCCGGTATCCTTCGTCCGAACCGCTCTCGCCCCGGAAGAACCGGCGCGCGAGCGCTTCGAGGACGGGGCGCTTCCTCTCCAGGGCGCGGCGGTGGTCCACGAACCGGGAGCTCCGGAGCCGTTCCGTCTCTTCCCGGTACGCGGACGACGAGACGAGCGCCTTCGCCTCCCGGCACTCCGCGAAGCCGGGCGCGGCTTCCGGGTCGAGGTAGATCTCGTTCCACGCGAGACGGCTGCAGGGGGCGTAGGGGCTCGGCTCGAACGGCTCGGGCGCGCAGAACGAGAGCAGCGGGAGCGTCCCGACCGCGCTGCCGCCCAGCCGCTCCACCCAGTCCATCAGGTCGCGCAGATCCGTCAGGTCCCCGCCGTTCGCGCTCCGGCGGGAATGCAGGGCGTACAGGGGGAGGAAGACTCCCCACCCGCGGCGCTCTTCCTCCGGCGGGGCCCATGCCCGGGAAGGAGCGGAGACGAGCGTCGCCTCCCCGCGGACCCTCCCCCTGAGCTCCACATGAAGCCGGTGGCATCCCATGGGCGGGCTCCACGGCAGGAGGATCCGTTTCTCGACGCACTCCCCGGCGCTCCCGGTCCCCGCACCCGATGGGGGGACGCGGGAGAGGTCGAAGGCGGCTTCCTTCGCGCCGCCGCCCTCCAGAACGAGGCGGACCCGGACGCGCCCGTTCCCCGCCCGCAGGGGAAGCCTCAACGGAAGGCTCGCCGGGGCGCCGTCCCAGGAGACGCAGACCGGGGGGCAGACGCGGTCCCAGGCGGATTCCTCCGCGCGCCGGAGCGCGTCCGGGGCGTCACGGGCCGTCTCCAGCGGCTCCCCGAGGCAGCGAAGCACCGCGACCAGCGTTTCGGGCGGAGGCGTCCTTCTCCCGTGGAGGATGTCGACGTACGAAGTCTGGACGCCGCGCAGCAGCGCCAGCCGGCGCAGGTCGCGCAGTTCCCGCGAACCTCCCCGGGACGGCGCCGTCATCCCGCCTGCCCTTCGAGCGTCTGCAGGTCGCCCGAACGCCCCATCAGCTGGACGTACCGGGCGATCCCGCTGCGGGTGATCATCCCCTCGATCCGGCCGCCGCTCGTGACCACCAGCCTTCCGACGTCGCCCCGGATCATCCGCTCGAGCGCCTTGACGGCGTCCTCTTCCGGGGAAACCTCCCACTCCGCCCGGTGCGGCACGTAGACCGCGGACACCCGCGTGGATTCGCGCGGCACGTCCTTCAGCTCCTTCAGGGTGAGCATGCCGAGGTACTTCCCGTTTTCCACCACGGGATACCCCCCGTAGCCGTAGCGCAGGAAATACCCGCTCACGGCCTCGTCGAGACGGATGGAGGGCGGAACGGTCACCAGGTCCCTCGCCATGATGTGGCGCACCTTGATCCCGTCGAGGATCTCCTGGATCCCCGCCTGCTGGTAGCTCGCCTTCGCGGCGGTGTACAGGAACCAGCCGATGAGCATGAGCCAGATCCCTCCCGGCATCCCGGTGAACAGCGAGAAGATCCCCAGGAAGATGAAGAACAGCGCGATCTTCTGCCCGACGCCCGAGGCCTTCTGGGTCGCGTAGAAATAGTTCTTCTTCCGTTTCCAGAGGAACGACCGGAGCACCCTGCCCCCGTCCATCGGGAACCCCGGGATGAGGTTGAAGGCGGCCAGGATGAAATTGATCCGCGCGAGATAGGAGAAAAGGGCCCGCACGCCTCCTTCCGCCTGGAGCGTCCCGAACAGGAAGAGGGCCGCGAGGAGGAAGCTCGAGAGTGGCCCCGCGACCGCGATCCAGAACTCGGCGCGGGGGTGCGGCGGCTCGCTCTTCATCTGCGCCACGCCCCCGAAGATGAACAGGGTGATGCTCTCGATGGGTATGCCGTATCGCCTCGCGACGAAGGAATGGGCGAGCTCGTGGAAGGCCACCGAGGCGAAGAGGAGAAGCGACGCCAGGGCGCCCTTGATCCAATAGGCCAACGCCGGCAGGTCGGGCGCGGCCTGAGGGAAATAGACCGTCGAAAGCGACCAGGTGATCAGGCCGAATACGAGAAACCAGGTGAAATGCAGCCGGATCGGGATCCCCATCACCGAGCCGATCTTCCACGCGCCCGCCAGGGAGCCGTTCATGACGCCCTCCTTTCCAGGGAAGCCCGTCCCCGGATCCATTTGTCCAGTTCCACGGCGACAACGACGGTCATGGAAATCGCCACGATGAGGAGCCAGTCCGCGCCGTCGAGGGGTACCGTCCGGAAGACCCGCTGCAGCGGAGGGGCGTAGAGCACGGCGAGCTGGGCGAGCAGCGCCGCGATCACGCTGTACAGCAGGAACGGGTTGCTGAAGGGGGAGATCCGGAAGACGGACCGGTGCTCGGACCGGCTGTTCCAAACCTGGAAGAACTGGAAGAGGACCATGGTGGTCATCGCGACCGATCGGGCCTTCTCGATCGACGCGCCGTGGCGCAGCGCGCCGAAATAGGCGAACAGGATCCCGGCCGAGATGGTCAGCCCGACGAGGACGGTCCGCTCGAGCAGGAGGCGGGACATGATCCCTTCCCGCGGGTCCCGCGGCGGGCGCAGGAGGGTTCCCTCCTCCCCCGGCTCGAAGGCGAGGGCGACGTCCTGCAGCCCGTTGGTCACGAGGTTGATCCAGAGGATCTGCGCGGGGAGGTAGGGAGCCGGGAACCCCATGAGGACGGAGGCCAGGATCGAGAGGATGCTGGCAAGCCCGGTGGGAATCAGGAAGAAGGTGACCTTCCGGATGTTGTCGAAGACGATGCGCCCTTCCCGTACGGCGTGGAAGATGCTGGCGAAGTTGTCGTCCGCCAGCACCATGTCCGAGGCCTCCTTGGCCACGTCGGTCCCCGTGATCCCCATCGCGATGCCGATATGCGCGGCCTTGAGCGAGGGGGCGTCGTTCACGCCGTCCCCGGTCATGGCCACGATCTCTCCGCCGCGGATCAGCTGCTTCGCGATCCGCAGCTTGTGCTGCGGCGAGACGCGGGCGTAGACGGACACCTCCCCGGTCTTTTGGAAGAGGGCGTCGTCGTCCATCGGCTCGATTTCGCGGCCGGTCAGCACGACGGGATCCTTTCCCCCGATCCCCAGCCCCCGGGCGACGGCCGACGCGGTGACCGCATGGTCGCCGGTGATCATCACGACCCGGATTCCCGCCTTGCGGCACCCTTCCACGGCCTCGATCGCCTCCGGGCGCGCCGGGTCGATCATCCCCTGCAGGCCGGCGAAGCGGAAGCCGGACTCCGCGTCCCGGTGGTGCAGCTCCGCCATCTCGGCGGGAGCCTCCTTCCACGCGAAGGCGAGCACCCGGAGCCCGTCCGCGGCAAGGTGGCCCGCCGTTTCGAGGATGTGCTCCTTTTCCCGCTCGCCCGCGGAGCACATCGGGACGACCCGCTCCGGTGCGCCTTTCAGGAAAACGCGCTTTCCGTCCGCCGTCCTGTGGAGCGTCGCCATGTACCCCCGGTCGGACTCGAAGGGGATGATCGAGATCAGGGGGTTCTGCTCCAGTTCCTTTTCGCGCAGGATGCGGGCCTTCCCGGCCGCCACGATGAGGGCGCCTTCCGTAGGATCGCCGTCGACCCTCCATCGCCCCGACTCTTCGCGGACCTCGGACTCCGTGCAGAGGGCGCCGATCCGGAGAAGCGTCGCCAGGTCCGGGTTCTTCGCCGGGTCCGCCGGGTCGCCGTCCCGGAGGACCTCGCCGACCGGCTCGTAGCCGGTGCCCGTCACCTCGTACGTCCGGGCCCCGTCGTGGAGCACCTTCACCGTCATCTCGTTCCGGGTGAGCGTCCCGGTCTTGTCGCTGCAGATGACCGTCGTGCTGCCGAGCGTCTCGACGGCGGGGAGCCGGCGGACGACCGCCTTCTGGCGCGCCATGCGGCTGACCCCGATGGCGAGAACGATCGTCACGACAATGGGAAGCCCCTCGGGCACCGCGGCGACGGCGGCGGTCACTGCGGTCATGAACATGTCCTTGACGGGCTCCCCGACGAGGAGCCCCGCCAGGAAGAGGAGAACGGACGCCCCCAGGACCAGGATTCCGATCATGTGCGCGAAGCGCTCCATCTTCTGCTGGAGGGGCGCCTTGGCGGCCCCCACCTCGCGTACTTCCCGCGCGATGCCACCCAGGACGGTGGAGCTCCCGGTAGCGACCACGATTCCCCTGCCCCTGCCGTTCAGGACGATCGTCCCCATGAACGCCATGTTCCTCTGGTCGCCCGGGGTGAGGTTTTCCTCCGGAATGGGGGTGTGGATCTTCGCCGCGGGAAGCGATTCGCCGGTAAGCATCGCCTCCTCCACGGAGAGCTCCAGGGAACGAACCAGCCGGAGGTCGGCGGGCACGCGGGCGCCGGAGGCCAGGAGCACGATGTCCCCGGGGACCAGTTCCTCGCTCGGGATCTCGCGTTCCTTCCCTTCCCGGACGACCCGGGCCTTCGGCACCTCGAGCTTCCGCAGCGCGCGGACGCTTTCCTCCGCCCGGTATTCCTGGAAGAATCCGATGACCGCGTTCAGAAGAACGACGAAGAGGATGACGCCCGCGTCCGTGAATTCCCTAAGCAGCAGGGTGACCAGGGCCGCGAGGAGCAGGATATAGATGAGGGGGCTCGTGAACTGGTTGAGGAAGATGCGGAACCGGTTGATCTCCTCCTCTCCGGCGAGGCGGTTCGGTCCGTGCTCCGCGAGCCGTTCCCTCGCCTCCGTTTCGGCGAGGCCGCTTTCCCGCGTTTTCGTCTCCGCGAGAACCTGTTCCGCTTCCATCCGGTACCAGTCCATGTCGTCCTCCTACCCGGCGTCCGGGCCGCGGGAAGCTGTCCGGGCATCCCGTCGTTCCTGTTCCTCGAGCGCCTTCTTCAGTTCGTCCGTGACCCGGTCCCCCCACAGGGGAACCCCCGAGAAATAGGCCGCCCGCGCGATCATGTGGCCCGCGACGGGGGCCGTCAGGCAGAAAAAGCCGATCACGAGGAGCGCGGAAACCGTGATCCCGAAGTCGGCGAAAAAGATCGTCAGCGCCAGGATCATCAGCGTGACCCCCAGGGTGGCGGCCTTGGCCGACGCCTGGACCCGGCTGTAGAGGTCGGGGAAGCGGAAGACGCCGACGGCCCCGAGGAGCATGAAGGCGGAGCCGAGGCAGAGCAGGATCGCGGCGGCCAGCTCCTTCACGGTTCCCTCCGTTCACTGATGTAATAGGCGAACCCCACCGTTCCGAGAAACGCCAGCAGCGCGAGGACGATCGCGGACCGGAGCAGGATCGGCTGCAGGGTCAGGATGTCGTATGCGACGATTATGCCCACCGCCAGCAGCGCGAGGAGGTCGAGCGCCACCACGCGGTCGGCGAGGCTGGGGCCCCACAGCAGCCGGGCGAGGGCCAGGAGCATCGCCAGGCAGAGCATCGCCAGCGAGACCGTGCACGAGAGGAAGATGATCCTCGGGATCTCGGGTGTCATCGCATCACCTCGAGGAGCCGGCGTTCGAGGCCTTCTTTTATCTCCCGGCGGACGGCGTCCGGGTCGTCCAGGTACATGACGTGGATGTAGAGGCTGCGCCGGTCCGGGGACACGTCCAGGACGAGGGTTCCCGGCGTCAGCGTGATCAGGCCGGCGAGGAGCGTGATCTCCCCGTCGGTCTTCGCTTCGAGCGGCAGGGCGATCACTCCCGGCCGCATCCGGTGCCTCGGCGTCACCACGTCGTAGGCCACCTGGAGGCTGGCCGCCACAAGGCTCCGGAGGAAAAATGCTGCCAGGCCCACGAGCGGCAGGATTTTCAAGGTCTTCAGGGACAGCCCGAGCAGGTCCTGCAGGAAGTAGAGGATCACATACCCCAGAACAAAGCCGGTCAGGAGGCTCCCTTCCGTCACATCGCCCGTCATTGCGGCCCAGGTCAGCGCCAGAAGGAGGTTGGCCAGGAATTCCTTCATGGCCCTCCCCCCAGGACGGCCCGTATGTACCCCGCGGGATCGGACAGCTGGGCGGCGGCGCGCTGCGCCAGGGCGAAAGCCGGTTCGGCCCACAGCCCCATGGCGACCGTGACGGCCGCCATGGCGATCACCGGGGCGTAGAGGGTTGCCGGTGCGGGATCCCTCCTGCGCCCTTCGGCCTCCGGCATCGGCGAGGGCTTCCAGAACGCCTCGGCCCAGATCTTCGTCATCGAGAACAGGGTGAGGAGGCTCACCGCGAGCGCGGCGGCCACGATCGGGTAGCTGCGGAGCTCGAGCCCCGCCCGGACGAGCGCCAGCTTGCCGAAGAAGCCGGAAAGCGGCGGGACCCCGGCGAGCGACAAGGCGGGGATCAGGAACAGGGCGGACAGGGCGGGCCGGTCCTTGTAGAGGCCGCCGAGGTCCGCCAGCGACAGCCGTCCCGAGTCGCGCTGGACGATCCCGCTGACCAGGAAGAGGTTCGTCTTCGCCATGATGTTGTGGACCGTGAAGTAGATGGCGCCCGCGAGCGCGAGAGGGGAGAGCAGCCCCAGCCCCATGACCATGTAGCCGATCTGGCTGACGATGTGGAACGAAAGGATGCGCCGGAAGTCGCTCTGGGCCGCGGCGCCGAGGACCCCGGTGATCATCGTCACGCCGGCAAGCCCCAGGATCAGCCCGTGGGTGAAGGCGGGGTCCCGGACGAAGAGGAGCGTGAAAACGCGGATCAGGGCGTAAACGCCCACCTTCGTGAGGAGCCCGGCAAGGACCGCGGAGACCGCCACGTGTGGGGTATGGTACGACGCCGGGAGCCAGAAGAAGAGCGGGAAGATCGCCGCCTTGATGCCGAAGGCGACCAGGAACAGCATGGCCAGGGCGTTCAGCAGGCCGGGGTTGTCCACTTCGCGGAGCTTGACCGCCAGGTCGGCGAGGTTCAGCGTGCCGGCCGTCCCGTAGAGGATTCCCACCGCGGCGAGAAAGATGGCGGAGGAGACCAGGTTCAGGGTGACGTACTTGATGGCGCCTTCCATCTGCTCCTTTTCCCCCCCCAGCGCAAGCAGCACGAAGGAGGCGATCAGCATCACCTCGAACCAGACGTAGAGGTTGAAGATGTCTCCGCTGAGGAAAGCGCCGCTTACCCCCATCAGCAGGATGTGGAGCAGCGGATAATAGCCGAACGACTCCCGCTCCGGGTCCATGCCGCCCAGGGAATAGACCGCCACCGCGGCCCCCACGACCGCGGATGCGGCCACCAGGATCGCCGCGAAGAGGTCGGCCACGAACACGATCCCGAAGGGGGCGGGCCAGTTCCCCAGCCGGAGCACCACGATTCCCTCCCGTTCGACCGCCGCGAACAGCGCGATGGCGGCCGCCAGGTTGCAGAGGGCGCCCGCCGCGCCCAGGACCCGGTGGAGCCGGCGCGATCGCCAGGCGACCAGCATGGAGGAAGCGGTGAACAGAGGGATCAGGATCGGGAGGACGGGAAGGAGATTCATGTGTCCGTCGCCTTCATCTGGTCCAGGTCGTCGGTTCCGACCTCGCTGTAGGCGCGGCGGAACAGCGCGAGGCCGAACGCCAGCACGGCGAAGCTGATCACGATGGCGGTCAGGATCAGCGCCTGCGGCAGCGGGTCGGCATAGGGCGGCAGCAGCGCCCGGCTCCCCTCGGGGACCAGCGGGGGGGCCTCCCCGTGGAACCCGGCGGCGGTGAAGATGAGGAGGTTGGCGGCGTGGCTCATCAGCGCGAGGCCGAAGAGCAGCTTGACGAGGCTGCGCCGCAGCATCAGGTAGATTCCGGCCGCGTAGAGCCCGCCCACCACCACCGCCAGCACGGTCTCCATCACTCCTCCTCGGCGAACGAGAACACGATGTTCAGGACCACCCCGAGAACCGTCAGGAGGACGCCGATGTCGAACAGCAGGGGGGTTCCCAGGTCCGCGGGGCCGCCGGGGAAGCGTTCGATCGTCGTCCATTGCCCCGTCAGGAACGGCTCGCCGCGCAACAACGCCCAAAGCCCGCTGCCCGCGGCGACCAGCAGGCCGGCCCCGATCAGGGAGACGGGACGGGCACGCAGGCTCTTCCGGGCGACGTCGGTGCCGTAGGCGATCACCACCAGCGAGAAGGCCGCCGAGGCCACGAGGCCTCCCGCGAAGCCTCCTCCGGGTTCGTTGTGCCCCCGCACCAGCAGGAACACCGAGAAGAGCAGCAGCAGCGGGAACACGAAGCGGGTCGCCGTGCGGAGGATGAGGGAACTCACGGGGTTTTCCCCTTCCCGGGGCGCAGCTTCAAAAGCGCATACGCCCCGATCCCGGCGACCGCCAGGACGGTGATCTCCCCCAGCGTGTCGAGACCGCGGAAGTCCACCAGGATGACGTTGACGACGTTGCGCCCGTGCGCCAGCGGAACGCTCGTTTCCGCGAAGTACCCGGAGATGGACGGGAGGCGCTTCCCCGCCGTCGTGGCGAGCACGAATCCCGCCATGAGGCAGCCGGCAAGCAGCGCCACGAACGCGTCGCGCGCCCGCGAGCCGCGGCTGGAGATCCTGGAGTATGGGGGGAGATGGTGCAGCGCCAGTACGAAGAGGACCACGGTGACGGTCTCGATGATGAACTGCGTCATCGCGAGGTCGGGCGCGCCGCGCAGGATGAAGATCAAAGCGATCCCGTAGCCGACGACGCCGAGGGAGGCGACCGCCGCGAGGCGGGAGCGGGAGCGCACCGTGGCCCCGGCCGCGACCAGGACGAGCCCAGCGAGGCACAGTTCGTAGAAACGCGCTCCGGAAAGCGGCGCGGCGAACGGGACGCCCCCTCCGCGGAGCAGGGCGAAGCCGGCCGCTGCCAGGGTGGCGACGACGATGGTCAGGAGGTAGGTCCGCAGGTAGCCGCTCTGGAGGAGGCGGGTCTGCGTCCGGGCGAGATAGGTCAGCTGCTTCATCCCGGCGTCATACCAGGAGGACGGGCCCAGCGCCCCGAGATGCCCCCACCGGGCGCGCAGCGACAGCAGCCGGCCGCGGGCGGCGCAGAGCCCGACCCCGCCGGCCACGGCCGCCGCGCTCAGGATCAGCATCGGATCGAAGCCGTGCCACAGCGCGAGGTAGACTTCGTAATCCCATCCCAGGACCGCGGAGACCGCCGCCGAGAGGACGGGGACGAACGGTCCGGGAAGGATGCCCCCGAACAGCCCGAGGATGCCCAGCAGGGCGGGACCGATCCAGAGCGCCGCCGGGGCCTCGTGCGGCTCGATCCTCGTCGGGCGGGGCGCCCCGGCGAAGGGGCGCACGCCGACGACGTACGCGATCGCCACGTAGGCGGCCCCGGCCAGGAGGACGGCGACCGTGGCCGCGATCCGGAAAGCCGGGGCGGCGGATACCGCCCCGAGAAGGTTTTCCTTGGCGAGGAACCCGGTGAGCGGAGGAAGCCCGGCCATCGACGCGGCCGCGGTGACGGCCGCCACGGCGGTGACCGGCATTTTCCGGGCGAGGCCCGAGAGCCGGGCGACGTCGCGCTCTCCCGCGGCGTGGTCGACGGCGCCGGCGACGAGGAACAGCGAGCCCTTGTAAAGGGCGTGCGCAGGCAGGAACACGATCGCCGCGGTGATCGCTGGGCCGGTGCCGATCCCCAGCATCATCGTGAGGGCCCCGAGGGCGCTCACGGTCGAGTAGGCCAGGAGGCGCTTGAGGTACGTCTGCTGGAGCGCGAGCCATGCCCCGGCCAGCATGGTCGCGGCGCCGACGACGGTCACGGGGACATGCCAGGCGGGGTCGTCCCCGAGCACCGGGTTCAGCCGGGCCAGGAGGTAGATGCCCGCCTTCACCATCGTCGCGGCATGAAGGTAGGCGCTTGCCGGGGTGGGTGCCTCCATGGCGTTCGGAAGCCAGAAGTGGAACGGGAACTGGGCCGACTTGGTGAATGCGCCGAGCAGCACAAGGAGAAGCGCGGGAACGTACAGGGGGCTTGCGCGGAGCGCCTCGCCCCGGTGCGACAGGCCGGAGATCTCCATGGAGCCCCCGATGTCCCCCATCAGGAGGAAGCCGGCCAGCAGCGCCAGCCCCCCCCCGCCCGTCACCAGGAGCGCCTGGAGCGCCGCCTTCCTCGCCTTGTCCCGGTCATGGTCGAACCCGATGAGCAGGTAGGAGGTCACGCTGGTGAGTTCCCAGAAGACGAACAGGAGGAGCAGGTTGTCGGCCAGCACCACGCCCAGCATCGACGCCATGAACGCGAGGATGTACGCGTGGAAACGGCCGGCCTGCGGGTTCCCCTCGAGGTAGCCGCCGGCGTAGACGACCACCAGCGCGCCGACCCCGGTGATCAGCAGCGAGAACAGCAGGCTCAGGCCGTCCAGGGAGAAGGACAGGTTCACGCCGAGGGACGGCACCCAGGGGAGGAACGTCCTGACGGGCTCCCCTCCCGCCACCGCCCCGGCCTGGCCGAGGAAATACCCCGTCAGCCCGAGAGGCAGAAGCGCGAGGAGCCATGCGGACGCGCGAGGCGAAAGCCGGTGGATCCAGGGCGCGAATGCCGCCAGGACGAACCCCGAAAGGACGGCGATGAGCATCGTCGGGTCCTTTCCGCTCATGTCGATAGACTGCCGGGGCGCCCGGGTCGATCCCCCGCGCCCGAAGATTGCGCAAGACCCTCGCCGGGAATTGACAAAGCAAAGCAACTATACCACGGAGCCGCACCTGCGGCCTTAGGATCGATTGGGCTTGAAGGAAGGCGCGAGTCATGTATTTTTATTATTAAAGGCATCGCGAATCCGGAAACCGGATCGGTCCGATGCCCGGATGAAAATCCTGCAGAGACGGGAAGGGCTCGTGAAAGAAAGGCTCCAGGCGTTTTCCGACGCGGCGCGGGCAGGCATATACCGATTCCTCGAGCGGTACCGGATCGGCGACCAGGTGTTCCACCTCCTGATGGCCGTGGTCATCGGCGCGCTTTCGGGGTTGGGCGGCGTCGTGTTCATCGAAACCATCCATTTCTTCGAGGGGATCTTCTTCGGGCAGCTCTTCCAGTCGATGGGAAGGCGCTCCGAACTCGTCTTCCTCATCCCGATGCTCGGCGGGCTGCTGATCGGGCCGGTGATCCGGCGGTTCCCGAAGGAGGCCAAGGGGGACGGCGTCCCGTACGCCATGGAGTCCATCGCGCTCCACGGCGGGATCATCAGCCCCCGGACGGTGGCTATCCGAACCGTCACGGCCGCGATCACGCAGGGCTCCGGCGGGTCGGTGGGGCGCGAGGCGCCGATCGCCCAGATCGGCGCGGCCATCGGCTCGGCGGTGGGGCAGTTCATGAAGGTCTCCGCGGGGCGCATGCGCAGCTTCGTCGCGTGCGGCGCGGCGGGCGGGATCGCCGCGGTATTCAACGCCCCCATCGGCGGGGTGTTCTTCAGCATGGAGGTGCTCCTGGGGGATTTCTCCGCGGCGACGTTCGCCCCCGTCGTCGTCTCCTCGGTCGTCTCGACGATCGTCATGCGGGAGCTGCTCGGGGACGTGCTGGTGTTCGAGGTGCCCCGCTACATGCTCACCAGCGGAAGAGCGGTCCTGATCAGCGTGCCGCTCGGGATCGTCTGCGGGCTCGCGGCGGTCCTGTTCATGCGCGCGCTGGAATCCTCCGAGAAGGCGTTTTCGTCGATCCGTCTCCCCGTCTGGGTCAAGCCGGCGATCGGCGGCGCCATGACGGGGTTCATCGCGGTCTTCTACCCCCACGTCCTCGGGACGGACGTGACCACGGTGGACGAGGCCGTCTGGGGGTATATCCCTTGGTTCCTGCTGCTCCTGATCGCCTACCTGAAGATCCTGGCGACCTCCCTCTCCCTCGGCTCCGGAGGATCCGGGGGCGTCCTGGGCCCCTGCGTCTTCATCGGGGCGGTGACCGGCGCGTTCGTGGGGAGCGCGGCCGCCCCCCTGTTCCCGAACCCGTACGCCGCGCCCGGAGGGTGCGCCCTGATCGGGATGGCGGCGTTCACGGGCCCGGTCATCGGCGGCCCGATCACGGCGATTTTGATCGTGTTCGAGATGGCCGGCACCTACAAGATCATCCTCCCGCTGCTGGTGGCCGTCGTCACCGCGATGGGGGTCGCGTACCAGTTCTCCCGGCACTCCCTGTACACGGGGAAGCTCAGCAAGATGGGGGTCGACCTGGTGGCGGGACGCGAGGAGAGCGTGCTCCGGCGCCTCCAGGTCCGGGACGTGATGCGAAACGAGTTCGACTCGATCGACCCGGCGGCCCCTTTCTGCCGGGTGATCTCCGAATTCTTCGGGGGGAAGGCCGACCACCTGTACCTCGCGGGGGAAGGAGGGGCCCTCCAAGGCGTGATCGCCCTGTCGGACCTGCGGCCGTACCTGAAAGACCAGGGCGCGTGGCCGGGGCTCACCGCGGGCGACGTGGCCACGCCCGACCCGGTGGCGGTGATGCCGAGCGAGTCGCTCCTCGACGCGCTGAACAAGTTCGCCTACCGGAACGCCGCGCAGCTCCCCGTGGTCGCCGACCCCCACGACCGGAAGCTGATCGGGGTGATCCGCCGCGGCGACATCCTGAACGCATACCAGAAGAGCCTGTCCCCGTTCCAGGAGGTGAACCCGAAGCTGTTCTGGTGACGACGAAACCCCGCCCGCGGCGATACACGATACAATGGAGGACGGACCGGGGGAGAGGAGGCGTCTTGAACCTCTGGATCTTCGACTTCGACGGGACCCTTTCCGACATCGTTTCCGACCGGGAAGCGGCCGTGCTCCATCCCGCATGCCGTGCCGTCCTCGAAGCGCTCCCGGGAAGGCCGGGGAACATCGTCGCCGTCCTCTCGAGCCGGGAGATCGACGACCTGGCGTCCCGCGTCCCGCTCCCCGACGTCATCCTCGGCGGGGCCAGCGGGCTGTCCTGGCGTTTCCCCGGCGGAATCCGCCTCCTTCCCGGCGACCCGGTGGAGAAGCGCAGGGAAAGGCACCGGAAGGCGCTCGCGCCGATCCTGAACCGGCTTTCCGCCTATCCCGGGGTGGAGGTGGAGGACAAGGGATGGTCGGTGGCCGTCCATTACCGGGAGGTGCTTCCGGACGCCACCCCGATGCTGGAGCCGCTGCTCGCGGAGCTCGCCGAGGTCCCCGGTACGCGGGCGTACCGGGGCACGTACGCGGTCGAGGTGCAGCTCTTCCGCGACGTGAGCAAGTCGTTCGGCGTTCGACGGCTCTGCCGTCTCCTGAAATTCGATCCCCCGAGGGACCGGGTCGTTTACGCGGGGGACGACGAAAACGACGCCGTCGCGATGAGGTGGGTGCTGAAGAAGGGAGGCATCGCTTTTTGCGTCGGGGGGCGCGTGCGCATCCGCGGCGCGCGGCCCGTTGACGATCCGGCGGCCCTCGCCCGGGCCGTGCGCGATCTTTCGGAGGGGACATGAAGCCTTTCGAGGTGATGGACTGCGCGCTCCTGACGCGGATGAGCGGCATCCCGCCCGCCATCAACCT
The DNA here is from genome assembly GCA_002327765.1 of bacterium UBA2219. GTDB lineage: Bacteria > Desulfobacterota > Deferrimicrobia > Deferrimicrobiales > Deferrimicrobiaceae > UBA2219. The sequence goes on from DCUH01000073.1 coordinate 59,432, forward strand.
GCGGGAGCTCCGGGACCGGCTCGCCGTCTGCGGCGAAAACGTCCTGTTCCACCACTACTGCGAGACGACGCTGCGCACGACGTTCGACAACCCCGACTACCGGAACGACTTCGCCGTCTGGGCGAAGCTGTACCTGGGCGACCGCGTCCTCGCGGAGCGGCTCGGCATCCTGGACCCGTACTCGTTCCCCTCCATGGAGGAGCTGAGGGCGGCGACGCTCGAGGTGATCGACGAGCGGCTGAGCGAGCTCGTCATGGTTCCGTGGGCGCGGCCCGGCGACGAGTTCTTCTTCATGGAGTCGACCATGGTCGTGTTCGACACGGGGGCGCGGATCACGAATCCCAACCGGCTCGGGCCCTTCATCCGAAAGATGACCAACAGCAGCGTCTATTACCATTTCCTGGAGGCCCGCCGCCGCACCCCGGACGGGAAGGACGACTTCTCGGCCTGGCTCGGGAAATGCGGGGAGCCGTACCGGCCGCACGCGGACGCGCTTTCCACCATCGATTACTACTTCAACAGCCTCGGCTACCTGCGCCGCGAGATCGCCCGCGTCCTGGCGTACGTGAAGGGGGCTTCGAAATGAGGAAACTCCTGTCCTCCTACGAGGGGATCGTCGGGTCCGCCGTGCTCGGGCAGCTTCGCCAGCTCGGGGAGAAGCTCGCCGGGGCCTCGATCGTCCATGTGAACTCCACCCGCGAGGGGGGAGGGGTGGCGGAGATCCTCGACTGGATGGTCCCGCTGATGAACGACGCGGGGCTTTCGGCCTCCTGGGAGGTCATCCACGGGGAACCGAGGTTTTTCGAGATCACCAAGGCCTTTCACAACGGCCTCCAGGGGCATACCGTCCCGCTGACCATGAAGGACTGGAAGATCTACGAGGACGTGAACGAGAAGAACTTCGAGCGGCTGCGCCCGGCGCTCGAGGAGGCGAACTTCGTCGTCATCCACGACCCGCAGCCGGCTGGCCTGCTCAAGCTCTGCGACCGGCGGAAGGGGAAGTGGATCTGGCGCGCCCACATCGATATCAGCCGCCCGTTCCGCCCGGTCTGGAAGGGGCTTCGCCCCTTCGTCGAGAAGTACGACGCCAGCATCTTCTCCATGGCGGAGTTCGCCCAGCTCCTGCCGCACCCGCAGTTCCTGGTCCCGCCGAGCATCGACCCGCTGAGCGAGAAGAACCGGGAGCTCGAGCCGTCGGAGATCGAGGCGGTGCGGACGGAGTTCGGGCTGGACCCCTCCCGCCCCCTGATCGTGCAGGTCTCCCGGTTCGACCGGTTCAAGGACCCGGTGGGGGTGATCGCGGCGTACCGGCTGGTCCGGAAGGTCGCGCCCGTCCAGCTGGTGCTGGCGGGGGGCGGCGCCACGGACGACCCGGAGGGGAAGGCGGTGCTCGAGGACGTGCAGGAGGCGGCCGGGAACGACCCGGACATCCACGTGCTGCTCCTGCCTTCCGGCGCGCACAGGACCATCAACGCGCTGCAGCGGCTGGCCGACGTCATCGTCCAGAAGTCCACCCGGGAAGGGTTCGGCCTGACCGTCACCGAGGGGATGTGGAAGGGGAAGCCGGTCGTCGGCGGCGACACGGGGGGGATCCGGCTGCAGGTCGTGAACCACCACACCGGGTTCCTGGTGAACACCCCCGAGGGGGCCGCCCACCGGATTCGCTATTTCCTCCACAACCGGAACCGGATCGACGAAATGGGGTCGATCGCGCGCGAGGTGGTCCGGGAGAATTTCCTGCTGACCCGCCACCTGAGGGATTACCTGACGCTGATGCTGGTCATGGCGAAGGACCCCAGGGAGCGGCTGCTCAAGGTGTGACCGTCCGAATCCACAACGGGAAGGGAGGCGACATGGGAGTGCGCCCGAGAAGGTTCACGGGGAGGCGGGTCCCGGAGCTGTTCCGCGAGGACGTCGGCCGGTACGAGTCGCTGGCCAGGGAGCTCGGCGCCACCGACGTCAGACAGATCGGCAAGGGGGACGTGATCCTCGACGAGCGGGTGATCGCGCGCTGCTATTCCCCGAGGTGCTGCTATTACGGGACGAACCTGAATTGTCCCCCCCACGGCCCCGGGATCGAGGAGATGCGGCGGATCGTGGACCGGTACGACACCGGGCTGTTCATCAAGATGAAGGTCCCGCCGGAGGAGCAGGCGGACCCGGACTTCGACAACCCCGACAAGCACAAGATTCCCGGCGCTCGGAAGATGTTCGAGATCGTCGCGAAGATCCAGTCGGCGGCGTATTACGACGGGTACCCGTTCGCCCTCGGCTTCGGCGGCGGCCCGTCCTGCAAGCGGGTGTTCTGCGGCAAGGTGGAATGCTCCGGGATCGCGGGCAAGGGGTGCCGCTTCCACCTGAAGTCCAACATGACCATGCACGGCGTCGGGATGGACGTCTTCTCGATGGCGGCCCGGGCCGGATGGGAGATCTACCCCATCGGCAAGGCGAGCTGCCCGCAGGATATCCCGCACGGACTGGAGCTGGGCCTCGTGCTGGTCGACTGACTTAGGAAAAAAACAAGGAGGTCGTGCCATGCAGGAGCGGAAAGGCGCGGTGACGTTCAAGGGGAACCCGATGACCCTTCTGGGTCCCGAGATCAAGGCGGGCGACAAGGCGCCGGATTTCCAGGTGGTGGACACGTCCCTCGCCCCGGTCTCGCTTTCGGATTTCCGGGGGAAGGTGAAGATCATCAGCGCGGTCCCGTCGCTCGACACGCCGGTGTGCGACGCCGAGACCCGCCGGTTCAACCAGGAGGCGGCGAAGCTGCAGGGAAACGTCGTCGTCCTCACGATCAGCCTCGACCTCCCCTTCGCCCAGAAGCGGTGGTGCGGCGCCGCCGGGGTCGACCGGGTGCGGGTCCTGTCCGACTACAAGGACCGCTCCTTCGCGACGGCCTACGGGGTCCTCATCAAGGAGCTCATGCTCCTCTCCCGGTCGATCTTCGTCGTGGACGGCGGCGACACGGTGCGCTACGTCCAGCACGTCAAGGAGGTCGCCCAGGAGCCGGACTACGCCGCGGTGATGGAGGCGGTAAAAGGCCTGTAGGCGAGGCCGCGGAAAGCCCGACGGCGGGCCGATAAAGGTATGCCGTGGCGTGATTTCCGCCCTTGCTGCGCAACGGGTTCGCGCTGCCAGAAATGTTTTCCTTGCCCCCGGGGGAAAGGAAAACAATAATACACGGTGAAAAAACTCCGGAGCGATCCGTGGCCGATAAACGAGATAAGTCCAGGAAGAAGGATAGCGTCCGTTTCGCCGTGATCCACCCGAAGTCCTCGACCCCCCTGTCGTTCTCCGACCGGCTGTTCGCCCAAGCGAACCTTTCCTTCGGAAGGCGGGTGGCCGCCATCCTGTACGCGGCGGTCTCCCTCTGCGCGGGCTCCGCCCTCATCGCGCTGGGCGTGCGGGACCGGAGCTGGCCGTTCGGCGTCCCGGGCGCGCTGGCGGTCCTTTACGGGGTGATGTGGGCGCGGGCGGCGTGCGAGGGCAGGCTGCCGGGGGGGCGTCTCCGCGTGTTCCCCTGGGGGCGGTGAAGGCCCCGGGCCGGCTTTAGGCCGAGGCGTTAAAAAAAAGGCGCGGGGGGTTTCCCCCGCGCCTTTTCCTTTTCCGTGCGCGCGTGCGCTGTTTTTTTAGCCCAACGCCGCCTTGAGGTCGCCTTCGGGGGTCCCGATGGGTCCGATGTTGTACTTCTCGACGAGGAAGTTGAGCACGTTGGGCGTGATGAACGCCGGCAGGCTCGGCCCGATCTTGATGTTCTTTATCCCCAGGTGGAGCAGCGTCAGGAGGACGGCGACCGCCTTCTGCTCGTACCAGGAAAGGATGATGGACAGCGGCAGGTCGTTGACGCCGCATTTGAACGCGCCGGCCAGCGCCAGGGCGATCTGCACCGCGGAGTAGGTGTCGTTGCACTGCCCGACATCGAGGAGCCGGGGGATGCCGCCGATGTCGCCGAGGTCGAGCGTGTTGAACCGGTATTTCCCGCACGCCAGCGTCAGGATCACCGTGTCCTTGGGCGCCTTCTCCACGAGCTCGGTGTAGTAGTTCCGGCCCGGCTTGGCGCCGTCGCAGCCGCCGACGACGAAGAAGCGCTTGATGGCCCCCTTCTGCACCGCGTCGATCACCTTGTCGGCCACGCCGAGGACCGCGTTGTGGCCGAACCCGACGAGGATCTCCTTGCCCGGCTTCTCCTCGAGGGCCGGGAGCTCTTTGGCCTTCCCGATGACCTGCGAGAAATCGTATCCCTCGACGTGCTTGACGCCGGGCCACCGGACCAGCCCCCAGGTGAACACCCGGTCCTTGTAGCTGTCGGCCGGCCTCTGGATGCAGTTGGTGTTGAAGATGATGGCGCCGGGGAACCCGGGGAACTCCTTCTGCTGGTCCTGCCACGCGCCGCCGAAGTTGCCGGCCAGGTGGGCGTACTTCTTCAGCCCGGGGTAGCCGTGGGCGGGCAGCATCTCTCCGTGGGTGTACACGTTCACGCCGGTCCCCTCGGTCTGCTTGAGGAGCTCCTCGAGGAAGCGCAGGTCGTGCCCGGAGACCATGATCGCCTTGCCGGCCTTAGTGCCGGTCTGGACCGGCGTCGGGACCGGGGCGCCGAACCGCTCGATGTGGGCCTGGTTGAGCAGCTCCATCGTGACGTAGTTGATCCGGCCGACCTCCAGCGCGATACCGACGTACTCCCCGAGCTCCAGCTTGTCGTTGATCAGGTTCGCCAGCGCCTGGTGCGTGAAGGCGTAGATTTCCTCCGATTCCTTGCCGAGCGCGAGGGCGTGATGCGCATAGGCGGCGTACCCCTTGATCCCGTAGAGGATGACCTGGCGCAGCGACAGGATGTCGGCGTCGACCCGGCCTTCCTTCACCCCGTGCTGCTCGCCCAGCGCGACCTGGGCGGCCCGGTCTTCCGGCAGCTCCCATAGCTTTGCGGCGGCGGGGACGAACCCGCTGAACTCGCGGCCGTTGTTCTTCGCGAAGAGCTCCTTCGCCTTCTTCTTCAGGCGCACCGCTTCGGCGACGAGGGCCGCGATCGCGTCGGGGTCGAAATCGACGTTGGTGATGGTGGCGAACAGGGCGTCGATCACGAAGCGGTCGATCTCCTCGTCCTTGCCGCCGACCGCCCGGCTCATGTCGGCCCAGTAACCTACCCCCTTTACGGCGTGGACCAGCAGGTCCTGGAGCGCGGCGACGTCGGGCTGCTTTCCGCAGACCCCCGATACGGTGCATCCGGTCCCCTTCGCGGTCTGCTCGCACTGGCAACAGAACATCGACATGGTCTTGCCTCCTTTTTTCCGATGAGAGCTTGAATTCGCTGCTTGACCGACAATGTAATCCCTGTATGGGAGCAGATGCTTTGACGCAGGTCAAGGTTTCGAACGGTCCCGGAAGGCGCAATGAAAAAGGCGCGGGGGAGATCCCGCGCCTTTTCCGTTGCTGCGGAGCCGCGTCGCCGGACGGAGAACGCCCGGTGCGGAGGGACGTTACTACGCGAGGCTCTTCAGGACCGCGTCGTACTCGTCCTTGTCCATCTTGTCGTTGACCAGGCTGGCCAGCGCCTGGTCGATGAGGGCGCAAACCGCTTCCGTTCCCGTGCCTTTCGTGGAGGCGGCGATCTTCTTGACGCCGTTGTAGATTTCCTCGCGCACCGCAGCGATCTCCGGCCGGACCCTGGGATCCTTGCCCCCGAACTGCTCGCCCAGCGCGACCTGGCCCGCGCGGTCTTCCGGGATGTCGAAGATCTTCGCGGGGGCGGGAACGAACCCGCTGAACTCGCGGCCGTTCTTCTTCGCGAAGAGCTCCTTCGCCTTTTTCTTCATCTCCGCCGCCTTGACGATCAGCGCGGACGTCTCGTCGGCGCCGGTGTTGTCGGCGGAAAGGGCCTTGATCAGGAAGCCGTCGATCTCCTCGTCCTTTCCGCCCACACAGCGAGCCATGTCGGCCCAGTAGCCGACTCCTTTCACGGCGTACGTCAGAAGACTTTGCAACGCGGTCTGTTCGGACATGTTCTTGTCTCCTTTTTCTGGTAAGGGCTTTTTTTTCAGGCCCTATTCATGGTCGATGAAGGCCGGCAGGGACCGAGGGGAAAATAGGTCGGATGGTCGGACCAGCCAGCCGTTGATCGCAAGAATCGGCTTGTGCGCCCTTCCTTCAGGTGGCATCGTGTGTTCAGCGGGGAGCATGACAGGGAAACGGAGGCCGAGCATGCCGGCTGCTGATTACGCACGTTTTTCGGAAAGGATTTTATACCCCGGAAAAAAATTCCGCAACCCCCCGGAACCGGTGGCGGCATCCGGGTCCGCGGGCGCGGGCGGGTCCGCGTCCCGGCGGTCGCCCGCGAGGAAGCCGGGGATCGGGGCGGTACGGCCCCGGGAGTTTCCTTGCGCGGAATACCTAAAGGATATACTAAAAGAAACAAGGGCTTATCTTGAATCTCAACGCGAAAAAGCGCCGTCGGGACCCGGTTCCCGGCAGCGCCTTCGCATCGTCGTCGCCTCCGTCGGGGCGGGGGAAGAAGCGTCCGGAACGGGTATCATAATTCGTTACGGGGTGCACCGGGGGCCTTTCGGCCGCTTTTTCCTGGCGGCGTCGGGGAGGGACATATTCGCATTGAAGTTCCTATCCGGGCGGTCCACGGGGAAGGAGATCGCGTCGCTCCGGAAGTCGTGGCCCGGAGCGAGAATCCTCGAGGACCGGGGCGGCACGAAGGATGCGGCCGAACGGATCTTCGGGCGGACAGGGAAGCGCCGCGGCGCCCCGTTGCGCGCGGTCGTCAAGGGCACCGGTTTCCAGGTCGAGGTATGGAAGGCCGTCGCGTGCATCCCCCCGGGATTCGTCCTTTCCTACGAGGATGTCGCCGCGCGGGTCGGGGCCCCTCGCGCCGTTCGCGCGGTCGGGACCGCGGTGGGCCGCAATCCGGTGCCGTACCTCATCCCCTGCCACAGGGTCATCCGGAAGACGGGGGAGCCCGGGAACTACGGAGGCGGGACGGCCCGCAAGGAAGCAATGCTCGCCCTGGAGGCGGCGCGCCGGGGGAAAAGGTGATCTCCCGGAGGCGTCCCGGTCCGGGCGATGTGATACGATTCCAACCGGTCCTCGCGGAGGACCGGGGTGGTTTTTCCCGCCAGGAGGTGCGACGGATGAAACGAACCGCTGCCACAACGTCCGTCCTGCTCGTGATCGTCTTCGTTTTCCCCGCCTTCCGGGCCGCTTCGGCCGAGGAGGCCGGGGCGAAAGACCCCGGCTATTTCCGGGTCGAGCTCAAGGCCGGCGAATCGTTCGACATGTGCGCTTCCGGCGAGATCGTTTGCCCGGCGAGGGGCGCCATCTGCGACGACCTGAAGGTCGCCGTGCCCGCGGAACTTCCGGGCGGGATCGGCTTCACGGGGGTGTCCCCCGGGACGACGATCTGCTCCGCGGCTTCCGCCATCGGGCCGCGCCGCGTGTTCCGCATCACGGTGCGCTGACGCGGATGTCCGTCGAACCGGCAGGGAAGCCGACGCGGAACGGGACCTGGCTCAAGTTCCTCCTGCTGCTCTTCATCGTCGCCGGGCTGGGGGGGCTGCTGTACTGGACGGGGTTGGCAGGGTTCTTCTTCGACCGGGAGCGGCTGACCCGTTTCCTCGATTCCCTCGGGATGTGGAGTTTCGCGGGGTTCATCTTCCTCCAGGTCGTCCAGGTGATCGCCGCGCCCATCCCGGGGGAGGTCTCCGGGTTCCTCGGCGGTTACCTTTACGGCCCGTACCTCGGTACCCTGCTGAACACGATCGGGCTGACGCTAGGCTCCGTCATCGCCTTCCAGCTTTCGAGGACCTTCGGGCGGCCGGCGGTCGACCGGCTGGTCGACCCCCGGACCATGCAGCGTTTCGACTTCCTGCTCCACCACAAGGGGGCGTTCCTCGTCTTCCTGTTGTTCCTTCTCCCGGGGTTTCCCAAGGATTATCTCTGCTACATCCTCGGCCTGGGGCACCTGCCCCTGCTCACGTTCCTGTGGATCGGGGCGACGGGGCGCCTCCTGGGCACGATCATGCTCACCTTCGGAGGGTCCTTCCTTCGCCAGCAGAAGTACATGGAGCTGTCGCTGCTGGCGGGGGCGGCGGTCGTCGTCATCTTCCTGGCGCTGGTCTACAAGGACGACCTCGAGCGCCGGTTCAAGGCCTTCCACGAGAAGCACCCACGGAAATGATCCGCCGCGTCCGGGCCCGGACGCGGAATCCGTGGTAATATGCGCGGATGGCCAAGGAAGATCTCGCCAACCTGGAAGGGATCGTCGTGGAGGCCCGCGGCGGCGGGACGTTCGTCGTCCGGCTGGAAAACGGGCAGACGCTGAATGCCAAGCTCGGCGGCGGCATGCGGCGGTTCCACATCCGGGTTATCCCCGGGGACCGGGTCACCGTCGGCGTTTCCCCCTATGACCCGTCGCACGGGCTGATCCTGCATCGCGCCAGGAACTGATCTCGCTTTCGGGAACAAGCCGGTTGCCATCCGCCCGATTTTATGCGATGAATAGTCCCTGCCGGAGGGATCCATGAGCCGGGTTGCTGCTCGAAGCGATGCGGTGAGATTCGTCGTCCTCGCGGTGGCCTGCATGATGGTCGTGTCCGTCGGCGGGTCGGGCGGGTACGTGTTCCTTTCCGACGGGTCCGTCTTCAGCCTGCGCGTAGCCGCCCCTATCCAGTACGCCCACCACGAGGAAACCGGCGAAGACGGGGCGGACGCCTGCGAGGCCGGCACCCTGGCGCTCGGCATGGAAGCGCTCGGCGAATCGTTCGCCCCGGAATTATCGCCCCTTTCGGACGGGGGATGGATCTCTCCCCTTTCGGTGACCATCCACAGCTCCGCGCATCTTCCAAGGATCTATCGCCCGCCGATCCTCTGATTCCCGAAACGTTCCGCCGACCCTTGGGACCTGAAGGCGCCGCCGGACGTTCCGCCGGCGCACGCACGGGCATCGGGCCGCCCCGCTTCCCGCGGGGCCGCCCTCGGGAGACACAAGGAAACCGCGGTGGAGGAAGCAGGATGAAAACCTACACGTACACGGTTTTGCTGGATTCGAAAGTGGATGGAGGATACCGGGCGAAGTGCCCCGCGCTGCCCGGCGTCCGCGCGTACGGCGACACGAGGAAGGAGGCGATCCAGAACATCCGGATCTCCATCAGCCACAAGCTGGACACGCTGATCGCGAGCGGCAGGCGCATCCCGAAGGACGGGGATTCGACGGGACGGGCCGCCCGGTAGGGAAAGCGGGTCGGAGGCATCGCGGGGGCGCCGCCCCCGGCGGACGGATCGCCGGGGAGGCGCCCCCGTTGTATTTTCCCCGATCAGTAATTCTTCCGGATCCGCTCCACCGCTTCGGCGATGTCGTCGCGGCTGCCGAAGGCGGACAGGCGGAAGAACCCCTCGCCGGACGGGCCGAACCCGCTTCCCGGGGTGCCCACTACGTGGCAGCCCGTGAGCAGCTTGTCGAAGAACTCCCAGGACGATATGCCGCCGGGGGTCTTGAGCCAGATGTAGGGGGCGTTCACGCCTCCGTACACCGTGAACCCCGCGCTTTTCAGCCCTTCCCGGATGACCCCGGCGTTCCCCATGTAGTACTCGATGGTCTCCATGGTCTGGCGCCACCCCTCGGCGGAGTAGACCGCAGCCGCCGCCTTCTGCACGGGGTAGGAAACGCCGTTGAACTTCGTGGTCTGCCGCCGGTTCCATAGCCGGTTCAGCGGCACGCGATCCCCGGAGGGCGTCTTCGCCGAGACCTCTTCCGGCACCACGGCGAAGGCGCACCGGACGCCGGTGAAGCCGGCCGTCTTGGAGAAGCTGCGGAACTCGATGGCGCATCGCCCGGCGCCCTCGATCTCGTAGATGGAATGCGGGTACCCGGGCTCCGTGATGAACGCCTCGTAGGCGGCGTCGTAGAAGATCACGGCGTCGTTCGCCAGCGCGTAGTCGACCCACATTTTCAGCTGCCGCGCATCCGCGACCATCCCGGTGGGGTTGTTCGGGGAGCAGAGGTAGACGATGTCCACCCGCTCCTTCGGAAGGGCGGGGAAGAACCCGTTCCCCTCCGTGCAGGGCAGGTAGACGATCCCCTGGTAATACCCCCGCTCGTCCGGGGGGCCGGAGCGGCCGACCATGACGTTCGTGTCGTTATAGACCGGGTATACCGGATCCGCGATGGCGACCCGGTTGTCGAGCGCGAAGATGTCGAGGATGTTCGCGGTGTCGCACTTGGAGCCGTCGGAGACGAAGATCTCGGAGGGCTTGAGGCGGATCCCCAGCGGCGCGTACGCCTTCTCGATGATCGTGTCGATGAGGAAGCCGTACCCCTGCTCGGGCCCGTACCCCATGAAGGTCTTCTCCTCGCCGAGCTCGGACACGGCGTCGTGGAACGCCTTCAGGACGGCGGGCGGCAGGGGGCGGGTGACGTCGCCGATCCCGAGCCGGACGATCTTCGCGGCCGGGTTCGCCTCGGCGAACGCCCGGACCCGGCGGCCGATCTCCGGGAAAAGGTAGCCGGCCGAAAGCTTCAGGTAATGCTCGTTGACGCGCGCCATGGGCACGATCCTTTCGGAAAGGAGTGGGAGGCGTCCAGGGAATGTACCACGATTCCCTACCGGGCGAATCGCCCCGCGCGGAGGAGCGCCACGATCGTCTTGGCGTCCAGGATCTCTCCACCGTCCGCGGCCATCCGGAGCGCCTCCTCGAGGGGGATCCGCACCGTCTCGATCTCCTCGTAGTGCTCGGGGTGGGGATCGCCCTGGGAAAGGCCCGTCCCGAGGTACAGGTGGAGCATCTCGTCGAAGACGCCGGGAGACGGGTAGAAGAAGCCCAGCGGCCGGATCGACCCCGCGACGAGGCCCGTCTCCTCGGTCAGCTCGCGGCGGCCGCATTCGGCCGGGTCCTCCCCCGGGTCCAGCCGGCCCGCGGGGATCTCGAGCAGCCTCCTCCCCACGGCGGGGCGAAGCTGCCGGATCAGGGTGACGGTGCCGTCGTCGTGCAGCGGGAGGACGCCCACGCCGCCCGGGTGCCGGACGACCTGGAAGACGTGCCAGCCCTTCTCGCCGACCCGCACCTCCATCTGCTCGATCTTCACCACCAGCCCCTCGAAGAGGGTCGAACGGTTCCGGGTGTCCATGGGGGGGATCACCCGGCGTACCGCAGGACGGCGGCGAAATGGAAGGAGGTGCCGGCGATCACGAACAGGTGCCAGACGAAGTGGGCGTAACGGAGCCGCTTCGCCGCGTAGAATCCCGTGCCCGCCGTGTAGGCGATGCCGCCCGCCGCCAGCAGGAAGAGGCCGGCCGGCGGCATGCGGAGCCACAACGGCTTCACCGCGGCCACGACGACCCACCCCATGGCCAGGTACAGCGCCATCGAGAGCTTCGGGTAACGGACGCCGCCGGCGGCGGTCAGGGCGATGCCGGCGGCGGCCATGCACCACACCAGCCCCAGGAGCGTCCAGCCCCACGCGCCGCGGAGGACCCCGATCGTGAACGGGGTGTACGTGCCGGCGATCAGCAGGAAGATCGCCGCGTGGTCCAGCGCCCGGAACACGGACTTGGCCCGGGGAGAGGGGAGGGCGTGGTACAGGGTGGAAAACAGGTAAAGAAGGACCGCCGACGTCGCGAACACGGCGGCCCCCGCGACGGCGGCAGCGCCCCCCCGGCGGGACGCGGAATAGATCAGGAACGGGGCGGCGGCCAGCGACGCGACCAGCCCGGCGCCGTGGCTCACGCTGTTGGCGATCTCCTCTCCCCTGGACTGCGGGCGCTTCTGGGGTGACTCGGCCATGGTTTAGGATCTATTCGAATCGCCCCGGATGTCAAGGGAAGCCGCCGAAGCCGGCGGATTGCCTGGGCGGGACGACAGGAAGCGGCGGAAGCCTTCCGCGGCGGGGCTCAACGGGGAGTTGCGGGCATAAAGCATGTAGATCGGGCGATGGAGATTGAGATCGGACACGCGCACGGCGCAGAGATGGCCGAGTATGACTTCGAGCGTCGCCGACCGCGAGGAGACGATCGAAATGCCCAGGTTCGCCGCCACGGCCCTCTTGATGGCCTCGGTGCTGCCCAGCTCCATGGAGTGTCGCAGGGAAACGCCGGCTTTCCTGAGCTCCTCTTCCATGATTTCCCGGGTTCCGGAGCCTTTCTCCCGCAGCAGGAAAACGTCTTCGGCGAGGAGCTTCGCCGTGACATGGTCCTTCTCGGCCAGCCAATGGTGCGGGGAGACGATCAGCACGAGATCGTCTTCCAGATACGTTTCCATGGCGAGCTCCGAATCGGGCACGGGCGGACCGATGAAGCCGATGTCCGCGGTTCCTTCCTGGACGGCGCGCAGAACCCGTTCCTTGTTCGGGATGTCCAGGGAGATCTCGATCCCCGGGTAGAGGTCCTTGAACGCCCCCAGCACGTCCGGGATCATGTAGATCCCTATCGTGCTCGCTGCGCTGATCCGGAGATGCCCCCGGACGAGCCCTTTCAGCCCGTCGATCTCCTCCCGGGCCTCCGAGAGGATCTGCAGGACCCGGTTGGCGTGCTGCTGCAGGATCCGGCCGGCCTCGGTGAGCGTCAGGACCCGCCCCTTCCGGATGAAGAGGGGCGTCCCGAGGGATTCCTCGAGGGCCAGGATCTGCCTGGATATCGCGGGCTGGGAGAGGTGGACATCTTTTGTCGCCCGGGAGATCCCCCGGTTCCTGGCGACCGCGAGGAAGGTGCGGAGACTGTGGATGCCGATATCCATGCGGGTCCGACCTCGATGTATTACCGTAATGCATACATCTGATAAAAAATATGCATTTAAATTATAAATTGTTTTCGCGGAAAATAGAAGTGAAAGGAGACCCCATGAACACCGGCGGACTGGAAGCAAAGGACATCATGACCCGCACCGTCCACACGGCGCACCCGACGGACCCGCTTCGCAAGGTGATCGGTACCATCTGCCGGTACAGGGTCAGCGGGGTCCCCGTGGTGGACCGGAAGGGGCATCTGGTGGGGCTGATCTCCGAACGCGACATCCTTTACGCGATGTACCCCGGTACGGAACGGTCTTCCGGCAAGCCCTCCGGCCGGAAGGCGGTGAAGGCCCCAGGGAGCATCGACGAGCTGACGGCCCGGGATGTCATGGTGGTCAAGGTCGTCACGGGAAGGCCGGACAGCGACGTGCTCCGCCTGGCCTCCGTCATGGCGCTCCGGAAGATCCGCAGGATCCCCATCGTCGAGGGTAGGAAGCTCGTGGGCATCGTGAGCTACGGGGACGTGTGCAGGGCGATTTTCGGAGGGAAAGGAGGACGCGGATGTTCGAGAAGAATGTTCTGACCTTGTCCGAAAGGCTGGAGTACGGGGCGAAGGATGCCCCGGCCCTCCTGTCGCCCGGCCGAGGGCCGGTGACCTTCGGGGCGCTCCGGGGCGGCGTCCGCCGCCTCGCCGAGCGGCTCTCGGTCCTCGGCTTCGGCAGGAACGACCGGATCGCCATCGTGATGGAGAACGGCCCGGACCTGGTCCTCTCCCTTCTCGCGGCGGCTTGTTGCGGAACGGCCGTCCCGCTCAACCCGAAGTACCGGCCCGACGAGTTCGCCTTCTATTACGGGGATTCCGGGGCGAAGGCGGTGATCGTCAAGCCCGGCACGTTCCCGGACGCTCTCGCCGCCGTCACGCCGGGCATGACGGTGATCCACGCCGTGACCGGCCCTTCGGGCGAGCTGCGTCTCGACCCCGCCGGTCCCTCCGGGCCGGCGCGCCGGTACGAAGCTCCGGGTCCCGACGACGTCGCGATCCTGCTGCACACGAGCGGGACCACGAAGCAGCCCAAGCGCGTGCCGATCCGTCACCGCAATCTGGCCGCCTCGGCCGGGAACGTCGTCCGCACCTACCGGCTGACCCCGGACGACGTCTCGCTGTGCGTGATGCCGCTCTTCCACATACACGGCATATGCGCCTCGCTGCTGGCCCCCCTGTCCGTCGGCGGGCCGGTGGTCTGCCCCCCCCCGTTCGACGCGCTGCGTTTCTGGGGATGGGTGGAGGAGTTCCGCCCCACCTGGTATTCGGCCGTGCCGTCGATGCACCAGATGCTTCTGGCCCGCGCCGGACGGAATGCGGATATAATCGGGAAATACCCGTTCCGGTTCATCCGTTCCTGCAGCTCCTCGCTGGCGCCCACGGTACTGGCCCAAATGGAGGAGGTGTTCGGCGCTCCGGTTCTCGAAGCGTACGGTATGACCGAAGCTTCCCATCAGATGACCAGCAACCCGCTTCCACCGGGCGTCCGCAAGCCCGGCACGGTCGGCTTCGGCCAGGGCGTCGAGGTGGCCATCATGGACGAGTCCGGAACGATATTGCCCGGGGGCCTGATCGGCGAGGTCGTCGTGCGCGGGTCGAACATCATGGACGGCTACGAGAACAACAAGGAGGCGAACGACACGGCGTTCGCGGACGGGTGGTTCCGCACGGGGGACGAGGGATTGATGGACGAGGAGGGCTACCTCACCATCACGGGGCGTCTCTCCGAGCGGATCAACCGGGGAGGGGAGAAGATCTCGCCCCTGGAGATCGACCATGTCCTGCTCCGCCACCCGGCGGTCGCCGAGGCCCTCGCATTCGGGGTGCCCCACCCGACGCTCGGGGAGGACGTCCACGCGGCGGTCGTGTTGAGGGGCCCCGCCTCCGAGCGGGAGCTGCGCAGCCACTGCGCCGAGCTCGTCGCGGACTTCAAGGTGCCCGCCCGCATCCACTTCATGGAGTCGCTGCCGTACGTGGGGACCGGGAAGCTCCGCCGCAACGTCATGGCGAAAGCCCTGGCGCTGGCGGGATAGGAAAGGGGGAGGGCCATGCGGATCGCGATCGTCGGGGCGGGAGCCATCGGGGGATATCTCGCGGCGCGGCTGATCCTCTCAGGGCAGCCGGTGACCGTGATCGCGCGGGGCGCGAACCTGGCGGCCATCCGCTCGTCGGGCGTCACGCTGCGCCTGCCCGACGGCACGGAGGAGAAGGCCCGCCCGGCGGTCGCGACCGACGACGCCGACGCGGCCGGCCCGCACGACGTCATCGTCGTGGCCGTGAAGGGGCAGCAGCTCGCGGCGCTTGCGCCGTCCCTGGCCCCGCTGCTGGGGCCGGAGACCGCGGTTGTCCCCGCGCAGAACGGGATCCCCTGGTGGTATTTCCAGATGCACGAAGGGCCCTTCGCCGGGCGGCGGCTGGAATCGGTCGATCCGGGCGGTGCGATATCGGCCCACATCGCCCCGGGGCGGGTGATCGGCTGCGTCACGTACCAGGCGGCCGAGCTCGAGGCGCCGGGCGTGGTCCGCTTTGTCGAGGGGAACCGGTTCACGCTGGGCGAGCCGGACGGATCGAAGAGCGAGCGGGCGCAGGCGCTGGCCGGCGTCCTCACCCGGGCCGGCCTGAAATGCCGCGTCCGGACCGACATCCGCACCGAAATCTGGGTGAAGATCCTCGGCAACATGACGTTCAATCCGATCAGCGCGCTCACGCGGGCCACGCTCGGGGAGCTGATCGGGTTCGCCCCGACCCGCGAGCTGGCGGCCGCGACGATGGGCGAGGCCCTGGAGGTGGCCTCCCGGCTCGGCGTCTCGCCCGGCATAACGATCGAGCAGCGTATCCAGGGAGCCTCGCAGATGGGGGCCCACAAGACGTCCACGCTCCAGGACATCGAGGCAGGCCGCCCGACGGAGGTGGAGTGGCTCCTCGGGGCCGTTTCCGAGATCGCGCGCTGGCTCGAGGTGCCTACTCCGCGGATCGACGCGCTGTACGCCTGCCTGAAGCTGCTGGAACGCACGACTTCCGCGAAAAGATCTTCAACATAAATAAAGGGGAAGGAGAAAGACATGCCGAAGATGACCGCGATGGACGCCGCCGTGAGAATCCTTGAGAGCGAGGGGGTCCGGCACATATTCGGCATCCCCGGGGCGGGGATCCTGCCGTTCTACCGTTCCCTCAAGGACCTGGGAACCATACAGCACTTCCTTTGCCGGCACGAGGAGGGCGCCATCCACATGGCCGACGGCTACGCCCGCGCCATCGGAACGATCGGGGTCTGCGCCGCCACCTCGGGCCCCGGCGCCAGCAATTTCGTGACGGGCCTCTATACCGCCCAGGTGGACTCGATACCTCTCCTGGCCATCACCGGCCAGAACGTGAAGGCGCAGCTGGGACGGGAAGCGTTCCAGGCGGTCGACATAGCCGCGATCGCGAGGCCGGTCACCAAGAAGTCCTACTGCGTGCAGGAGCCGGCCATGGTCCCGTGGGTGTTCCGGGAGGCGTTCCGGATCATGAGGGAAGGGCGCCCCGGCCCGGTGCTGATCGACCTGCCCCTCGACGTCCAGAAGGGCGAGATCGAATACGACCCGGAGACCGATTCCCGGCTTCCGGTCTTCACGACCCCGCCCGACACGAGGCAGGTCTCGAAGGCGCTGGACATGCTGCTTTCGGCGGAGAAGCCCGTCATGCTGCTGGGGGGGGGCGTGATCCTCGCCGATGCCTGCGCGGAGTTCCTGAAGATCGCCGAGATCCTCCAGATCCCGGTCCTCACAACATACATGGGGAAGAGCGGCATCCCGTGGAACCACCCCCTCGCGGCCGGCGGCGTGGGGATCCAGTGCAACACCCGGATGGGGAACAAGACGTTCCTCGAATCCACCCTGGTGCTCGCGGTGGGCGCCCGGTTCAACGACAGGCACACCGGCGCCATCAACGTGTACAAGGGGAACCGGAAGTTCATCCACATCGACGTGGACCCGGGCCAGCTCGGAAAGAACATCATGCCGGACCTCGGCATCTGCGCGGACGCCAGACTGACGCTGCAGGCCCTCCTGGCCGAGATCAGTCGGAGGGGGATCAAGGCGGCCCCGGCGAAGACGGAGATCGCCATCGGGCGCGCGCAGATGGAGCGGAAGACCGACTACGAGAACGTTCCCATCAAGCCGCAGAGGGTGTTCAAGGAGATCAACGGGTTCTTCGACGAGGAGACGGTGTTCGTGACCTGCATCGGCCTGAACCAGATCTGGTCCGGCCAGCTCCAGCGGATCGCGAAGCCCAGGCACTACCTCGATTGCGGAGGCGCGGGTCCGCTGGGCTGGGACATGCCCGCATCCATCGGGGCCAAGATCGCCCGGCCGGACAAGACGATCGTCCAGGTCGTGGGGGACTTCGGGTTCCAGTTCTGCATGGAGGAGCTGCCCGTCGCGGTGATGTACGGCGTCCCGTTCGTTTGCATCGTGCTGAACAACGGGTACCTGGGCCTGATCCGCCAGGCGGAGAAATACAACTTCGACATGGACTTCGAGGTGCAGCTCTATTACGAGGCCCAGGCGGCCGGCGCGGGGATGGCCGAGGCCCGCATGGCCGCCGCGGGGGGCGGGGGGACGGTCGCGGTCGCCGCATCGTCGGCGAAGACGCCGGCACCGCTCGGAAAGAAGGGGTCGGGGTTCGATTTCGTGAAATTCGCGGAGGCGTGCGGCGCGGCGGGGGAGCGCGTCACCGAGCCGGGCGAGATACGGAACGCCTTGAAGAGGGCGGTGGAATCCGGCAGGCCGTACGTCGTCGAGATCATCATGGAGCGGGACACGGACTGCCCGATGGGCGCTTCGATCGACGCGGTAAAGGAATTCGAATGACGCCGCCGCGCGGAGGGGGGACGCCATGCCGGACCTGAAGGAACGCGCCGTCGCCGTGCTGAGGGAGTTCAAGGGGGACGCCTACGCCTTCGGCGGCGGGGTGCTGGACGACGCCCCGGGGAGGTTCGCCGCCGGATTCGGGAAGAGGGCCCTGCTGATCGGGCCCATGGCTTCCGGGTGGTTCCGGCCGCACAGGGAGAGGATCCTTCGGTCCCTGGAGAAGGCGGGGGTCGAGGCGGCGGGCGTCGCACAGTCCGCCGCCCCCAACGCCCCGGTCGAGGACGTATATCGCATCCGGGGAAGCATCCTCGACGCGAATCCGGACGTCATCGTCGCGGCCTCCGCCGGCTCCGGCATCGACGCCGTGAAGGCCGCCGCCGTCCTGGCGGCGCTGGGGGGGGATCCTCCCGACATCGAGCCGTTCTTCGGCGTCGGCAAGGTCACCGAGGCGTTGAAGGCCCGGGGCCGCTCCCTGACGCCCGTCGTTGCGGTGATGATGGCGGCCAGCTCGGGTTCGCACCTTACCAAGTACGCCAACGTCACGGACGTGGCCGCGGGGCAGAAGAAGCTCATCGTCGACGACGCGATCATCCCGCCGCGGGCCGTCTTCGACTACGACGTCACCGCCACGCAGCCGATGGACCTTACGCTGGACGGAGGGCTGGACGGGATCGCGCATTGCCTGGAGGTGTACTACGGCGCCGCTCCGGCCGTCCGGGAGAAGGCGAAGCGGGCGGCCGAGCTCGGGATCGAACGGATCGTCGCCGGGCTGGTCGAGGCGAAAAAGGACCCCGCGAGCCGGGAGGCGAGGACGCTGCTGGGGCTGGGGACCGACCTCGGCGGATACGCGATCATGATCGGCGGGACGTCGGGGGCCCACCTGACCAGCTTCTCCCTGGTCGACGTCCTGAGCCACGGCCGGGCCTGCGCGCTGATGAACCCGTACTACACCGTGTTCTTCGCGCCGGCCATCCAGGAGCAGCTCCGTACGGTCGGGCGCATCTACGCGAGGCACGGCTTCCTTGACGCGGACGCGGACAGGCTCTCCGGCCGGGACCTGGGGAAGGCGGTGGCCGGGGCGATGGTCGCCTTCAGCCGGTTCCTCGGGTTCCCGACGCGCCTGAGCGAAGTGGAGGGGATCGGGAGGGAGCACATCGAGCGCTGCCTCCGGGCGGCGAAGAACCCGCAGCTGGAAATGAAGCTGAAGAACATGCCGGTGCCGCTCCGCGCGGACCAGGTGGACGGGTACATGGGTTCCATCCTGGAAGCGGCCTGGTCGGGGGACTTCGACCTCGTCCGGGAAATGTGACACGGCGGATGGGCGGGGGAGTGAACGTCGATCTCCTGTATGGCCGGAAGGGTCTCAGCGTCCGGCTGCCGGGCGGCCTCAGGACCACGGTGGTCTCCAAGCGCCCGATGGAGCCCGTGCCCGACCCGGATCGGGCGGTGCGGGAGGCGCTGGAGAGCCCGTCGGGATGTACGCCGCTCCGGGAGATGGCGTGCGGACGGAAATCGGCCTGCATCCTGATCTGCGACGTCACGCGCCCCGTGCCGAACGGGACGCTGCTTCCCCCGCTCGTCGAGACGATCCGCCGGGCCGGCGTCCCCCGGGAGAATATCCTGATCCTGGTCGCCACCGGCCTGCACCGCCCCAACGAGGGGGAGGAGCTGCGCGCGGTCGTCGGCTCGGACGAGGTTCTGCGCTCCGTCCGGGTCGAGAACCATTTCGCAAGGGACGACGGGGCCCACGCGGATCTCGGGAGGACGTCCTCGGGGATCCCGATCCGGATCGACCGGAGGTTCGTCGAGGCGGACCTCAAGATCGTCACCGGCCTGGTGGAGCCCCATTTCATGGCGGGCTACTCCGGAGGCAGGAAGGTGGTCGCACCCGGGATCGCCCACGTCGACACGATCCTCGCTTTCCACGGCCCGAAGGTCCTGGAACACCCCGGTTCCGCCAACTGCGTCATCGAAGGGAACCCGCTGCACGAGGCGCAGATCGAGATCGTGCGGGCGATCGGCGGGATCGCGGCGCTGAACGTGGCCATCGACGAGGATCGGCGGATCGGGTTCGTGAATTTCGGGGGGATCGAGGCCAGCCACCTCGAGGCGGTGGAGTTCATGCGGAAAAGCGCGGAGGTGCCGCTGCCGCGCCGCTTCCGGACGGTCGTCACGTCCGGAGCCGGGTATCCGCTCGACGCGACGTACTACCAGACCGTGAAAGGGATGGTCGGGGCGCTGGACATCCTCGAGCCCGGGGGCACCGTCGTCATCGCCAGCGAGTGCTCGGAGGGGATGGGCAGCGGGGAGTTCGTAGCCGCCCAGCGGCTCCTGCGGGAGTCAGGCCCGGAGCGGTTCCTCGAGATCATCTCGAAGCGGGGCCGGCCGAAGATCGACGAGTGGCAGACCGAGATGCTGGTGAAGGCGCTGCGGGCCGGGACCGTCAAGCTTTACACCACGGGGCTCTCCGAAGCGGAGCGCCGGGACGCCTGCGTGGAATCCGTCGTCTCCGTGGAGGATGCCGTCGCCGCGAGCGTCCGGGCCCACGGGGATCCCCGCATCGCCGTGATCCCGGAAGGCCCCTACGTCATTCCGTCCTGCCGCTGATTCCGCCGGCCCAATCGATCCGGATATCGCAGATCTCCCTGCCCCCGCTGCGGATCGAGTGATCGGAGGCGAGGGTCCCGCCCCCCTCGGAGATCTCCGAAAACATCACGGCCTCCTCGCCGGCCTTGAGCTCCTTCTTGTAGTGGACCCGGACCCTCACCGCCTCATGCCCGTGGACGAAGTCGGCCGGGAGCGACCAGAGCGCCCATTCGACGTACCGGACGTTGTTGACGTGCCCGTTGTTGTCCAGGTCGGCCGTCCCGACCCGGATCGGGAGCGGCTTCCCGGCGATTCCGGGGAGGTCTTCCAGCGGGTCGAAGGACGCCGCGGATTCCGCGGGCACCCCGAAGCCCGCGCAGATCTCTTCCGGCACCCGGACCGGCCTCTTCAGGTTCATGTCCGTGAAGGCCCAGACGGAGCGGGCCTCGGCCAGCGGAGTTCCTCCCTCCGAGTAAACGCGGTATTCCCGGTTCGCCAGGAACCGCTTGAAGGTCGTCGGGCGGGTCACGATCCGGACGGTCTCGTTGAATCCGGGCCGGGCGTGCAGGGAGATGTCCCATTTGAGGAGGAGAAAGAGCTGCCCGGTCCGGAAGTACCGGTCGAGCGTGATCCCCATCGCCTCGCTGTGGAGGGTCGCGATGTCCTCGAAGTAATGCATCAGCGCCGGCAGCGTCAGCCGCCGCTTCCGATCGATCTCGTAATAGTGCACCAGGTAGTCCCTGGAGAATTCCGAAGGGGGCACCGGTTCAGAACTTTTGCTTGATCAGCCGCAGGATCACCGCGGACAGGACGATGAACGCTGCGCCGATCCACAGGTGGAAGCGGCCGAAGTCGATGTGGCCGTACAAGGGGTGCTCGAAGGTCCGGAACAGCATCGCGAAGACGCCGAACAGCATGACGCCGAACCCGAGCAGGTACAGATAGAACCTCTTGAACTTGTAGTGGGGATCCCTCCTGCGGTACATCCGGTCCATCCCTGCAAGCCCTCCCGAACGCTTTTTCGGCGCCGAGGCGTCGCTGTCGAATTATCATTATACTTTACCCGTTCGGTTTGCGGCCGGGAGTTGCCGGGGGGATTGCGGAGTGGACGCGAACGTGCTCGAGCGGAAGGCGCGCAGGCTGAAGGAAAGGCTGCGGGCGTGCGATATCTGCCCCAGGAGGTGCGGCGTCGACCGCTCTTCGGGCGAGCGGGGGACCTGCGGGATCGGGGCGCGCGCCGTCGTCGCGTCGTGGGGGCCGCATTTCGGCGAGGAAGCCCCCCTGGTGGGACGCAACGGGTCGGGGACCGTCTTCTTCTCCGGCTGCTCCCTGTGCTGCGTCTTCTGCCAGAACTACGGGATCAGCCGTCTCGCGGAAGGGGAGGAGGTCTCCGCGGAGGAACTGGCGGGCATCTTCCTCGATGTCGAGCGCGCCGGCTGCCACAACCTGAACCTGGTGACCCCCACCCACGCGACCCCGCAGATCGCGGAGGGGCTCGGGCTGGCCGCCGCGCGGGGCTTCTCCCTCCCGGTCGTCTACAACTGCGGGGGATACGAGCGCGTCGAGACGCTGCGGGAGCTCGAGGGCGCCGTCGACATCTATATGCCCGACCTCAAATTCCTCGATCCCGCGTTCTCGGCCCGGTACTGCGACGCGCCGGACTACCCCGACATCGCCCGGGCGGCGATCCGGGAGATGGCGCGCCAGGTGGGGCCGCTGGCGGTCGACGGGAAGGGGATCGCCGTGCGCGGCCTTCTCGTCCGGCACCTCGTGATGCCGGGGGGCGCCTCCTCCACGAAGGAGGTGATCGACTTCCTGGCGGACGGGATCGGGCGGGACACGTACCTGAACCTGATGGACCAGTACCGCCCGTGCGGCGAGGCGGACCGGTTCCCGGAGATCTCCCGCCCCATCTCCCGGAAGGAGTGGGAGGAGGCCAGGGATTACGCTCTCGCCCGGGGGATGACCCGCCTCGACCGCCGCGGAGGGTAGGCCGCCTACGGCACCAGGACGATCTTTCCCCCGGCGCCCGGCGCCATAACGGCGGCGTGGCTTTCCGCGGCGGAAGCAAGCGGCAGCTCCCTGGAGACGACGGGGCGCAGGGAACCGTTCTCGAGCCCCGCCCGAAGGCCGGCGTGGATGGCCGCCCGGTCGGCTTCCGTCATGTTGCCCTGCAGCATCCCGAGGATAGAGCCGTCCCGGGCCATGGCGTCGCGGGGATCGATCTCCACGCGGCCGCGGCTCCCGATCACGACGACCCGCCCGCCCGTCGCGAGGACCTTGAGGTCCCCGGCGAGGTTCACGTTGGCGAGCATCTCCAGGACGACGTCGAAGCCGCGTCCCCCGGTGACCGCCATGGCCCGCTCGAGGTGCGACGGGTCCCGGTGGTCGAGAGCGTGGTGCGCCCCTTCCCGCAGCGCCAGCGCGATCCCTTCCGGCGTCCCGGCCGTCCCCGTGACGCGCAGCCCCGCGGCGCGCGCGATCTGCACCGCGGCGACCCCGACTCCCCCGCTGGCCCCGTGGACCAGGACCGTTTCCCCGGGCACCGCGCGGGCCTTCTGGTGGAGCGCGCGCCAGGCGGTGACGTACGGCACGCCGAGCGCGGCGCCCTGCGCGAACGAGACCGCGCCGGGCAGCGGGTGCACCCGGGACGGCTCGCACAGGGTGAATTCCGCGTACGATCCCGAAAGCGTCGCGCTGGCGTACACCCGGTCGCCCGGCGAGAAGCCGCCCGCCTCGCCGCCCACCGACTCCACGATCCCCGCGGCGTCGCTGCCGGGGGTGTAGGGCAGGGCCGGCTTCCGTGCATAGGTCCCGGAACGGATGTACGTGTCGACGGGGTTCACCCCCGCCGCCCGGACCCGGACCAGAAGCTGGCCGGGGCCCGGCAGGGGCGTGGGGACCTCCTCGAGCCGCATCACTTCCGGCGGGCCGAACTCTCGCACCCGGATCGCTCTCATCGTTGCCACCCTTCCCCCGGCGGTTTTTTTTCGGCGGACGGCCGGATGTCCGGCGGAAGCCCCGTTGTTTCCCCCGGCGCCGAAGCGGTACACTGAGAGCATACGAAATCGGCGGGAGGTGCGCCATGAGCGATAGCGACGGCAGGGTGATGACGGGAGCGTTGCTGGTGCTTACGGGGATGATGCTGGGCGCGGGGGTCGCCCTCCTGCTGGCGCCCCAGTCCGGGGAGAGGACGCGGGAGGACGTCGCCCGCTTCGCGAAAAAGGCGCGGCGCCGCGTGAAGGGGGCCGCGGGGGAATTCGCGGAGAGCGTTTCCGACATGGTCGACGAGATCGAGCACCGCTCCGAAGAGCTCCTCGGGCAGGGGAAGGAACTGGCGAAGGAATCGAAGGGGGCCATCCTGGAAGCGATCGACGAGAGTCAGAAGCGGCTGGCGCGCCAGCGCGAGCGGCTGGCGGGCCTTTTGGGATAATACGGGTGAAAGGGCGGTAGGCGCATGGGATCGGACGAGGAACGGCCGGGCGCACCGGCGGAGCCGGGCGCGGCGGAAGCCGAAGAAGAGGATTTCGGAAAGCTCCTGGAGCAGACCTTCGTGGCGCCGGCGCGCTACGAGCCGGGGCAGAAGGTGCTCGCGCGGGTCATCAAGGTGACGCCCGAGTGGATCTTCCTCGACCTGGGGCGAAAGGGCGAGGGGGTCCTCGCGACGAAGGAGCTCGCGGACGAATCGGGAAGCGTCTCCGTGAAGGAGGGAGACTCCCTGACGTCGTACTTCGTCTCATCCGACGGCAGCGAGATGCGCTTCACGACGCGGGTGGCGGGCGGGGCGGCCGGAAGCGCGCAGCTCGAGGACGCGTTCCGGACGGGCATCCCGGTCGACGGCCTGGTGGTGAAGGAGGTCAAGGGGGGGTTCGAGGTCCGGCTCCCCGGCAACGCCCGGGCGTTCTGCCCCTATTCGCAGATGGGGACGCCGCGGGCCCGCGAGGGCCCGGAGACCGTCGGCAAGCGCATCCCGTTCCGGATCTCGCAGTACGGCGAGAAGGGGCGCAACATCGTCGTCTCCCACCGCGTGCTGGTCGAGGAGGAGGAGGAGAGGAAGCGGGAGGAGTCGAAGGCGGTCCTGTCCGAGGGGATGGTGGTCCGGGGGAAGGTCACCTCCCTGCGGGACTTCGGGGCGTTCGTCGACATCGGCCCGATCGAGGGGCTGCTGCCCGTCTCGGAGATCGGCTGGGAGCGGGTGGAGGACATCCGGGAGGTCCTTTCCGTCGGGCAGGAGGTCGAGGTGGCGATCACCCGTCTCGACTGGGCGAACAAGCGGTTCACGTTCAGCCTGAAGAGGACGCTGGCGGATCCCTGGGAGGCCGCGGCGCAGCGGTTCCCCGCGGGCTCGACGCACGTCGGGAAGGTCGTGCGCCTCGCGGCGTTCGGGGCGTTCGTTTCCCTGGGGGGCGGGATCGACGGCCTGCTGCACATCTCCCGGATGGGAGGCGGCAGGAAGGTCAAGTCCGCCGGGGACGCGGTTTCGCTGGGGCAGGAGCTTTTGGTCAAGGTGGAATCGGCGGACCCGGCGAAGCGCCGGATCGCCCTGTCCCTCGTCGGCGCGGAGGAGCAGGAAACCCCCGGCGGAGAAGAGGAGGATTACAGGAAATACCTGGACAAGCCGTCCGCCGGACCGGGCGTCGGTGCGTTCGGCGAGGCGCTCCGGGCGAAGATCGAGCAGAAGAAAGGGAAGTGACCGTTCCGGGGGCGGCGTCCGGCGGGTCTAAAGTTCCATCTTCCCCAGGAAATACGGCATCTGGAGGCGCCACCACTGCCAGTCGTGGTTGACGTCGCGACCCCAGTAGTCGAACCACGCGGGGACCTCCAGGGCGGCCAGGACTTCCTGGAGTGCGCGGGTTTCCGAGAGCGTTTCCTCTTCCCACGCCCCCTGCCCCGAGCAGACCGTGATCCGTGCCCGGCGGAACCGGTCGAGGTACCAGGGGTCCGTGAGGTTCGGCAGGTAGGCAAGCGGCGAGTTGAAATAGACGCAGTCGTCCATGTAATCGCCGAGCAGCGATTTCAGGGAATACCGGCCGGACAGGGCGATCAGGGAATCGAAGAGGTCGGGATGCCGGAACAGGAAGTTCGCGGCGTGGTACGCGCCCATACCGCACCCGGTGGCGAGGAGCCCTTCCGGCCGGGGAAGAAGGCCGCGGATGAACGGCGCCGCCTCCTCCACGACGTACCGGTCGTACTGGTTGTGCCGGAGGCCCCGCTGCGCGGGGGGGACGTACTCGTTGGCCCAGGACTGGTGGTCGACGCCGT
Organism: bacterium UBA2219; assembly: GCA_002327765.1. Taxonomy (GTDB): domain Bacteria; phylum Desulfobacterota; class Deferrimicrobia; order Deferrimicrobiales; family Deferrimicrobiaceae; genus UBA2219. The sequence continues at coordinate 84,894 of DCUH01000073.1, forward strand.
CCAGGGTGAACAGCGTCACCGCGCCCGACTCGACGAAGGGGCGGCACGCCTCGACCATGCCGGCGTCCTCGTACTCCTGGAACCGCCCCCCCCGGGTCGGGAACACGATCACCGGCTTCCCGGCGTTCCCGTACACCTTCATCTCCATGTCCTGCCCGAGGTTCCGGCTGTACGCGCGATGGTATTCGGTGTTCATGGGGGAATCGTCGCAGGCGGGGGGCCCGGCGTCAAGCCGCCTTCCCTTGACACCGGCGGGCGGCGGCTGGTAGATTACGATTTAGCACTCTTCCTCCGGGAGTGCTAAATTGCGGCAGGAGAAGATGAAATGGCTTTCGGAGTCGATGAACGCGCGGCCCAGGTCCTGCGCCATATCGTCGAGGATTACGTCGCCACGGCGGAACCCGTCGGATCCCGGACCGTCTCCAAGAAGATGGGGCAGGCGCTTTCCCCCGCGACGATCCGCAACATCATGGCGGACCTCGAGGAGATGGGGTTCCTGGCCCAGCCGCACACCTCCGCGGGGCGCATCCCCACGGGCGCGGGGTTCCGTTTCTACATCGACCACCTTCTCCTTCGTCGCAGTCTCGTGCAGGGGGAGGTGGACCGGCTGAACCAGGCCGCCCAGGAAGGCGTCGGGAACGCTTCCGCGGACGAGCTGGTCCGCCAGGTGAGCCGCCTGCTGGCGAACCTGGCGTGCCAGGCGAGCGTGGTGATCGTCTCCCGCCCCGACGAGCAGCGGCTGCGCTCCGTGAGCCTCATGCGCGCGTCGGCGGACAAGATCCTCCTGGTGGCCGTAATGCAGAGCGGATACGTGCAGCATCGCCTGATCGAAGGGGAGCCCGACGTCACCGCGGACGAGCTCGAGAAGATCAACGCCTACCTGAACGGCCTGGCGGAGGGGCTCACACTGGCGGCGCTGCGCGTGCGGGTCCGCGCCGAGCTCCGGAGGGAGAAGGCGCGGTACGACCGGGTGATGCACCGCGCCCTGGCCATGGGCGCCCGGGCGCTCGCCGACAGCGGCCCGGGCGAGGTGTTCGTCGAGGGGCGCGCCAATATCCTCGACCAGCCGGAGTTCGCCGAGGACGTCCAGCGGCTGAAGCGCGTCCTGCGCGCCTTCGAGGAGAAGTCCGTGATCTTCCGGCTGCTCGACCGCGCGATGGCCAGCCAGGCGATCCAGGTGTCCATCGGCCCGGAGAACCCGGTCGAGGAGCTGGGCGACGTGTCGGTGGTCGCGTCCGGGTACCGCCAGGGGCCCTCCGCGATGGGAAGCATCGGCCTGATCGGCCCCGTGCGGATGGATTACTCCCGGGTGATCCCGCTGGTGGAGTACACGGCGAACCTGCTCACGACGATGTTCGGGCAAAGGTGATCCGCCCGGCTCGTTCCCTTACGCCGAATACAGGAGAGGAACCGGATGGAAGATAAGGACAAGGAAGCGTTGTACGGTGAGGCCGTTCCCGGGATGGAAGACGGGGAGCCGCAGGCCGGCCCCGGGGAGCTCCCGGAGTCCGCGGCGGCGCCCGGGGCGCCCGACGAGGCGGAGGAGCTCCGCAGGCGCCTCGCGTACCTGATGGCGGAGTTCGACAATTTCCGGAAGCGGGCCGCCCGCGAGCGGGATGCGCAGGAGGCGTACGGCAACGAGAAGCTGCTCAAGGCCGTCCTCCCGTTCCTCGACAACCTGGAGCGCGCGTTGGGGCAGGAGGGGGCGCCCGCGGAGGCGATCCTTTCGGGGGTCCGGATGACGTACGACGGCATCCTCGCGGAACTGCGCAAGTTCGGCCTGGAGCAGCTGTCCCCCCTGGGGGCCATGTTCGATCCCGCCTTCCACGAGGCGGTCGGCGTCGTGCCCTGGGCCGGAAAGACCGAGGGGACGGTGGTTTCCGAATCGCGCAAGGGGTACGTGCTGAACGGGCGGCTGCTGCGTCCCGCCGAGGTGCTGGTGGCCGCGGCCCATCCCGCGGACGATCCCCGCAGGCGGGAGGAGTAAGGCGGCCGTGGCGACGAAGCGCGACTACTACGAGGTCCTGGGCGTTTCCCGCGACGCCTCCCAGGACGACATCAAGAAGGCGTTCCGGAAGCTCGCCCTCGAGCATCACCCCGACCGGAACAAGTCCGACGCCTCCGCGGAAGAGCGGTTCAAGGAACTGAACGAGGCGTACTCGATCCTGTCCGACCCCGAAAAGCGCGCGCAGTACGACCGGTTCGGTCACGCCGGCCCCGCGGGCCGCGGCTTCGGCGGGTTCGAGGACTTCCAGGGGATGGGGGTCGAGGACATCATCAACGACTTCTTCGGAGGGATCTTCGGCGGGGGCGGGGGCGGCTCGCGTCCGCGGCGGGGCGCCGACCTCCGGTACGACCTCACGATCACGTTCGACGAGGCGGTCTTCGGCACGGAGAAGGAGATCGTCGTCCCCCGGACCGCCGGGTGCGGCGAATGCGGCGGGACGGGGGCGAGGAAGGGGAGCCGCCCCGAGAAGTGCGGCGCCTGCAACGGCCGCGGGCAGGTCACGATGCAGCAGGGGTTCTTCTCCATACGCCGCACGTGCAGCCGCTGCGGCGGCACCGGCCAGGTGATCAAGGACCCGTGCGGGAAATGCTCGGGAACGGGGTTCGTGCGGGAGAGCCGCACGCTCAAGGTCAAGGTCCCGCCGGGGGTCGAGACCGGCACCCGCCTCAAGCTCCGGGGGGAAGGGGAAGCGGGCCCCGCGGGCGGGCCGGCCGGGGACCTGTACGTCGCGATCGAAGTGCAGGAGCATCCCTTCTTCGTCCGGGAGGGGCCGGACCTCTACTGCGAGGTGCCGATCACGTTCCCCCAGGCGGCGATGGGCGCGAAGATCTTCGTGCCCACCCTCTCCGGAAAGAAGGAGCTGTCCATCCCGGCGGGCACGGCGTCGGGGCACGAATTCACCCTGCGCGGGGAGGGGGTCGCCTCGCTTTCCTCCGGGCGGCGCGGGAACCTCGTCATCCGGGTGCTGATCGAGGTGCCGAAGAAACTCACGAAGCGGCAAAAGGAGCTGCTCGAGGAGCTCCAGAAGCTGTCCGAGGCGTCTCCCGGCCCCATCTCCTCCGGCTTCTTCGAGAAGGTCAAGGAGATCTTCGGTTGACGCGAAGCCGTGCAGCGGCTCTGTCCGCCCTCCTCCTCTTTCTATCAGCGGCCCTCGTCGCGGCCGCCGACCTCCCCCTGCCGCTGACCGCGGGCACCGAGGCCGTCCCGGTCCCGCGCCCGGGGGTGTGGGACCCCGCGCGCACGGTGCCGATCGCCACGTTCCACCAGGCGGAAACCGACTTCCTCGCCGGCAGGAAGGAGGAGGCGCTCCGGGGGTTCCTCGGCATCGCGAATTCCGGGCCCGACGACGAGCGGAAGGGATACGTCTGGATGCGCGTCGGGGACCTCCTCCTGGAGCGCGGCGAGTTCGAGAAGGCGCTGGAGGCGGCGGACAAGGCGGTGCTCTTTTCACGCGCCCGGTACCTCGTCCTCTCGGCGATGGAACTGAAGCTGCGCATCTACCAGAAGATGGACTGGGAAAACGAGGCGAGGCAGGTTGCGGGCTACCTGATCGACCAGAAGTACGTCAACGCGAACGTTCCCGCGCTCTTCGCCCTGATGGCACGGGCGGATGCCCGGGCCGGAAAGATCGCGAGCTCCCTCGCATATTACCGCAGGGCCGTCGCGGCCGCCACGGACCCGGAGGAGGCGATCAGCTACTCGACCCAGCGGGAGTTCGTCATCGAAAGGGCGGCCGATCTTTCCCCGCTGCTCGCGGCGGCCCGGGTCGAGGAGGACGAGGACGTCCGCGCCCACCTGTTCTTCGCGCTGGGAAAGTCCGCGGCGAGGAAGGGGTTCCACGGGATGGCGAAGTTCTTGTTCGAACGCGCCGCGGGAACGCCCGGGAAGTGGGCCAAGGAGGCGGCGGAGCACCTGTACCGCGTCGAGAAGATCGTCTCCAGCCGGCCGAAGATCGTCGGGCTCGTTCCCTTGTCGGGGAAGCTTTCGGACATCGGCTTCTCCGTCCTCGCGGGAGCGGAGGTCGCATTGAGCCCCGGCCGGTGGACCGACGGGCAGGGCGGCGGGTCGCCGGTGGTCCGCTGGGTGGACACCGCGGGGGATCCCGACCGGGCCCGGGCGGAGTTCTCCGCGGCGTCTTCCGACCGGACGGTGATCGGATTCCTCGGCCCGGTCACGGGAGAGGAGGGGCGCGCCGTCTCCGCGGCGTTCGGGCCCAAGTCCCCGCCCGTCCTCTACCTGGGGCAGAAATCGATCGCCGGCCGGCCGTTCCTGTACGGGTTCGGCCTCTCGCCCGTCGAGGAGGCCCGCGCCGTCCTCGCGCTGCTGGCCCGGGAGAAGGCGGTCGACCTGCTGCTGCTGCACCCGGAGAACGGGTACGGGAAAGGGTTTGCGGAGGCCGTGGAGAAGGTCTCGGCGGAAACCGGCGTCCGGATCGCCCGGACCGTGTCGTACGCCCCCGAGATCCGCGATTTCACGGACGTGATCCGGAACGCGGTCGGCACCGCGAAGTTCCGGCGGCAGTCCCGCACGAAGGAGAAGGGGAAGGGGATGAAGCTTCCGCTCGACGGGATCGTCATCGCCGACCGGTGGGACCGGGTGTTCCTCCTCGCTTCCCAGCTCCACTACTACAACGTCTACCTGCCGCTCGCGGGGTTCTCGGGATGGTACAACGAGGAACTGCTGCGCAAGGCGGGGAGCGCGGTCGCCGGCGCGGTGATCTCGGTCGACTATTCCGACGCCATTCCCGGGTCCCAGGGGGACCGGTTCCGGAAGGAGTTCCAGGAAGCGATGCATTCCGCCCCCACCCGGTTCGAGGCAATGGGGTACGACGGCGCGCAGCTCCTGGCCGAGGTTTTTTCCGTGGATGCGGGCGCGGGGAAGCCTCCCGGGGAGGCGATGCGGGAGCGGATCCCCCGCCTGAAGAATTTCACGGGAGTCACGGGGACGTTCTCGTTCGACCCCGCAGGGGACATGCGCCGAAAGGTCTCCCTCCTGCGCGTCGACCTGGGGAATTTCGTCCCGGTCCCGGCCCGGTAAGGGGGAGGCTTTGGGGCGCGTGCCGGGAGACCTCGCCCGCAGAGTGGGGATGGCGATTTCCCCCGGGGGCCCGCTCGCGGATGCGATGAAGGGGTTCGAGCCGCGCCCCGGCCAGCTCCGCATGGCGATGGCGTGGGCGGACGCCCTCGAGAACTCCCGCATCCTTGTCGCGGAGGCGGCCACCGGCATCGGCAAGACGCTGGCGTACCTGGTGCCCGCGATCCTCTCGGGCCGCAGGACGATCGTGTCGACCGGTACCCGTACGCTCCAGCAGCAGCTCCTGGAAAGCGAGATCCCGCTCGTACGCGACGCCACGGGGCATCCCTTCTCGTGCGCGGTGCTGAAAGGGCGTGCCAACTACCTCTGCCTGCGGAGATGGAGGCGCTTCCGCGACGAGCCGCTGTTCGAGTTCGCGAAGGAGACCGCCTACTTCCAGGCGATGCGGGCGTTCGCCGAGACCACCCGGACGGGCGACGTCGCCGAGGCGAGGGGCGTCCCGGAGGACGCCCGCGTCTGGGGCGAGGTCAACGCGCGCAGCGAGATGTGCGACCCGTCGGCCTGCGGGGAAACCGACCGCTGTTTCCTGGCGGAGGCGCGGAGACGGGCGGCGTCGGCGGATATCATCGTGGTCAACCATCACCTGTTCTTCG
>DCUH01000022.1 GCA_002327765.1 bacterium UBA2219
GAAGGTGAAATTCGGGGACGGGACCGTAAAGACGATCGCGACCGACACCTGATAGGAGCGCCCCATGCGCATCGTCGTCGACCCAGGACATGGCGGATACGATCCCGGCGCGTGTAACACCACCGTCGGCGTGGAAGAAAAGGCCGTCAACCTCTCGATAGCGACCGCGCTCCATCGGTCCCTTTTGTGGGCGGGGCATGCCTCGTTGATGACGCGCGACGGAGATAGATACGTGACCCTTTCCGACCGCGTCGCGCTGGCGAAGGCCCACCGGGCGGACGCCTTCATCTCGATCCACTGCAACGCCGCCGTCAACCGGCAGGCATGCGGGACGGAGGTGTGGACCGACGTCGGGGACACGCCTGCGGACCCGCTGGCAACGGAGATCGGCGAGGCCATGCAGGCGGCGCTCCTCTGGTCCCCGCTGCGGAGAGACGACCGCGACGCCGACCTCGACAAGGAGGGGCGGTTCTACGTTCTGCGAATGACGCGCTGTCCGGCGGTGCTGGTCGAGTGCGGTTTCATCTCCCACGACGTCGAGGCCCGGCGGCTGGCGGAAATGGCGACGGTCAACGCGACTGCCGGAGCGATCTCCCTGGGGATCTGCCGGTGGGCAGAGCGGCTGGGAAAAAACACGTAAAGGGAGGAAAGCAATGGGCTGGATCTTGTTTTTTGGAGGGGTCGCTGCAGGCGCCATGGGGATGGCGTTCGCGTGCAACCGGTGGGATTGGCTGGCCCGGAAGATCGTCCGGGAAACGAAGCGCATCGGCGACCAGGCCGAGGACCTCGCCGGGAGGATCGGGAAGTGAGCGCCACTATTCGGGACCTGATGGACAAAGCGCTGAACTGGCCCGGCGGGGCGTACGTCGGCCTGGCCACGCTGACGATCGTCGGCTTGGCCGTCGCGCAGTATGCGGCCGGTGAGCCCCAGGTCGTCCACGTAAACGACCAGGACGTCGTCTACCTGGTGCACCGGGCGCCGGAGTGGTTCGTCGGGGGGGTCGGGATCTACACCGTGATCCTCACGCTGTTCGCCGCCGGCAAGCCGCTCAGCGCGCTGGTCAGCCGTGGGCAGGCCACGACGGGGCCGGGGCAATCGTCCGCGCCGCCGGCGCAATAGGAGCCGCCATGTGGCCCTGGATACGGAAATACCCCTGGGCGGCGGTCGCCATCGTGGTGCTCCTGGCCGTCGCCCTCGGGTCCGCCGCAGATTCATGGCGGATACGGAAGCTCCTGAAGGCGCAGGAGGTCCTGCTGCAGGACCAGGCCAAGGCGAAAGAGCGGGAGCTCGAGCAGGCGGAAGAGGCCTGGCTGCGGCTGATGAACGCCTCCGACCGGAAGCTGGCGCCGATCTTGCGGGAGCGGGACGCCCTCCGGAAGCAGCTGGCCCGGGTGACCGGGAAGCCGTACGTCCCCCCGGGGTCCGCCGACGAGGTCGTCTCCCGCTGGAAGCGGCTCGGGTACGCGGTGGAGGTGGGACCATGCAGGTAGCCCGATTTACGCGCCACGTTGCCCTGTGCTGCGTCCTTCTGGCGGCCGCCCCTGCCCCCCGGATTTTCGCCGGTGACGCCACGGAGCCCCGGGACGCCCCGGCGCCGGGGGTGTATTTCGATGCGCCGCAATCCGACCGGCTGCTCGAGGAGATGGAGGCCTGCCGGGCGCAGCTCCCCGTCCTGAAGGAGCTGGTCTCCCGGGACGAGCAGCTCGACGAGATCCGCCTGGAGCGTGAGGCGCTGTTCCGGGAGCGGATCGCCTTCCTCGAGCGGCAGCAGGCGGAGCTGCTGAAGATGAACGATCAGGCGATCCGCCAGGCGGAGCTCGCGCGGAAGACCTCGGGCGGGTCCTGGTGGGAACAAACCCTCACCGTGTTGAAGTGGGTGATCCCGGTCGGCTTGGCGGGATTCGCGGCGGGAGCGGCGAGGTAAGGAGGCGATGAGTGGAGACGGTATGGAAAGCACTCGAATCGATCGATGTTCGTGCTCTCTTCCTTGCGGCGTTCAACGCCGGGGTGATCTATTCCATTCTGCGCCGCAGCCAGGCGGATATACGCAGGCTGAAGCGGTTCAAGGCTTGGGCCTTGGGCGTCTTGTCGAAGGTAAAGATGCTCCACGAATCGAAGTACACGAACGAGGATCTCGGCGACGACTGGAAAGAGGAGGAGTAGCCCTGATGGAACGCTTCCTGCCGGAAATCGCGGCTGTGGTGATCTTCCTGGTGAACCTTTTCTTAGGGGGCGGATGAAAGCCCGGCGGTACAGCCATGTCTGTCATAGGACTGTCAGATTTTCTATGACAATTTGGTCGTTCCTGGTCGCTTCTGGTCGCTATCGGTCAAATTGACGGCTGGCCGGATTCCCCTTGAAAGTCGATAATATCTTGATTTTGAATGGAGCCGGCGGTCGGGATTGAACCGACGACCTGCTGATTACGAAGCGCTAAACGGCATCAAGGAATTCAGCACGTTGCATAACGGGTGTCATATTTCCGTCAGGTTTTCTTCCCCCCGAACATCCCATCCACCCTGCCGACCGCCTCCGCCAGGTGCTCCCGGGTCACGGTCACGTACCGCTGCGTCGTCTTGATGCTGGTGTGCCCCATCAGCTTCGACAGGCGGAACGGATCCACGCCGGCCACGGCCAGCACCGTCCCGAAGGTGTGCCGCAGATCGTAGAGCCGGACGTGCGAGTAGCCCGCCGCTGTGGCCGCCTTCCGGAACTTATGGGACAGGGTGACGGGGTGGCGCCACGGGATCACGCGCTCGAACGGCTTCCCCTCCCCGATCAGCTTCGCGGCCTCCCCCATCAGCGGCACCACGCGGACCCGCCCCCGCTTCCCCCGCACCCGGATCGTGCCGTCGACCACGTGCGCGTAGGTCATCCGGCACAGCTCGAAGGGGCGCAGCCCCGTGTAGAGCAGGATCCGGAAGACCCGCCCTTCCGCCTCGGTCGCCTTGCCCAGGATCGCCGCGAGGACCTCCTCGACCACGGGCTGGGATTCCCGCTCCGGCTCGATCTCGAAGGGGACCTGCGCCATGGGGGAGCGGAGCAGGTATTCCCAGCGGATCGCCGTGTTGAAGGCGGTGCGGAGGTGACGCAGGTACCCGTTGACGGTGACGACGCCCAGCGGGCCCGCCAGCAGGGAGGCCTTGAACTGCTCCAGCTCGCGGACGGTAAGCGATCGCAGCGTGCGCTCGGCCCCGAAGTGGGCCACCAGGTGACCGAGGGCGGTCCGGTCGTTGCGCCGGGTCGACCCGGCCTTGCTCTCCCGGGCCTCCAGATACTCCTTCTTGAAGGCGGCCAGGCGGATGCTCTTGGCGCCCTCGAGGACGGCGATCTTCCCCTGCAGCCAGCTCTTGCGGTACCGGGAGAACAGCTGCTGGGCGGTGTCCTTGTCGCGGGTCTTGAGGGAGATCCGGCGGTCGCCCGGCAGGACGACGCAGTAGATGCCGTTGTACCGTTTCCAGAGGCGGGGCCCGGGCATGCCCCGGAGTTTACCGGGCACGGGCGGTCCGGCGCAACAGGTTTTCGGGGAGGGCGGGCTCCTCGGTCAGGTACCGGATGATCGCCTCCTTCGGGATGACCCTCCTTTTCCCGAACTTGCGGGAATGGATCTCGCCCTCCTCCAGGAGCCGGTGGAGCTCCCGGCGGGGGATCTTGGAATAGCGCCGGGCCTGGTCGAAGTTCATGAAGTCCGGCCAGGCGGCCGACGATTCGGGGGCGGAAGCCATCGCTACTCCACCAGGTACCGCTTTCGCGGCGTCCGGACGATGTCGTGGACCTCACGCGGGGAGAGACCGACCTGTCGGGCGATCGCGCGCAGGGAGAGCCGGTCCTTCGGCTCGGCGTGGCCGCGGAACTGGCCGGGGCCGCGCCAGACCTTCCGCATCCAGCGGACGATGTAGATGGGCGTCCGGCAATTCGGGTTCTGGGGGCCGGACTGGTGGCGGTTCATTGCGCGGCCTCCGGATCCCCGCCGGCCGTCAGCGGCGCCTCCCTGGTACCGTCCGCTCGCAGGAAGCCGCATTTCCGGGCGAAGGCCTCCAGTGCCTTTTCCGCGGCCCCCAGGGTGTAGCAGGCCGGGATTCTCTTGACCTGGACCAGGCTGCCCTCTTTCCGCTGACGGTAGACTCCGAACAGCTCTCCGTCGTCGGCCACGACCAGCGGCCGCCCCAGGTCGTCGACGTACGTCTTCGTGGACTGGATGACGACCTTGGCGGTATGGAAGGAATCACTCGCGGAAGGCCGTGTCGCCGCTTCAAATATCTCGCCGTCCTCACCCTCGCCGGCCTCGGCCCCTTCCGGCTCTCCTTCCGGCGCCTCCCCGGGCTCTTCATCCGGATCCTCGTCCGGATCCTCGGCGTCGTCGTCGGCCTGGAGCTTCGCGCGGAGAGCCTCGCGCTCCTTCTCCTGGACCTCTTTCTGCGCATCCTTCAGGGCCTTCTGGGCCTCCTTGACGCCGTCCAGGATCGTGTTCATCTGCTTCGCGAGGGTCCGGTCCTTCTTCTCCTTCACGGCCTTCTTCAGCTCGGCCAGGGCGGATTTCGCGTTGTAGTCCGACAGCCTCCCGCGCTCCAGGTACGTCTCCGGCCGCAGCTTGGCCGGCTGGATGCCGGCGAGCTCCTCGATCCGGGCGAGCGCTTCCGCGGCGTCCTCGAGGACGAGGGCGGTCACGTGCTCCCTGCCGTAGCCGATGTAGCTCACGGGGTCCAGGGCGAAGGCCTCCCGGATCCGCTGCGCGTACGACTTCTGGGTGAGCTGGTAGATCAGGCCGTCGAGCATGGGCTCGTTGTACGGAGCTGCCTTGCAGCCGGCGCGGTGGAGGATGAGCAGGTCCGCCAGGGCGTCGCCGTGGCGTTCCTTCGCCCGGCACTTGGGGCACAGGTCGGGGCAGCGGTGGTTGCGCGCCAGGCCGTACAGGTCGTCGGCGGAAGGGCTCATGACCGTGTTCCTGCCGTACCGCTGGTGGACGACGATCTCGCCGCAGCCGTCGCACGAAAGGGATTCGATCCGGTTGTCGGTGATTTGTACCTCGAATTCCCGGGAGACCCCGTCGGCGCAGCAGACCAGGACGTCGGCGGTGCGATTGCCCCAGACCAGGGGGAGCTCTCCGTCCCGGATTTTGTCGATCTCCTCCGTGGAGTAGCCGGCCTTCACCAGGCATTCGGGATTCGAGCAGAGGTCTGGCTCGACCCAGGCGCAGCCGCCCGGGCAGGCGTGCCGCTCCGTGCAGCCGCAGATCCGGCACACGCGCTCATCTTCCGCGCAGGCGTGCTCCCTGACCATCGCTTCCAAGTCGTCGCCGGCCTTCGCCTCGAAGACGTCTCCGCAATCCCAGCAGGCGAACATCTTCCCGTCCGCGCGGACGAAGATGGAGTGCATGATCTGGTCCGGCCCGCGGACCTCCCGCTCGAACCAGGTGGCGGACGGGTCGAGCTGCGCGTGGAGCGCAGCCCCCATCGTCTTGGCGCCCTCGAGGAAGCCTTCTGTGACGGTGGGCAGAGCGGGAGACGCCGCGGGCGGACGGATCCCGGGAAGATCGCCCTGGGACGTCCCCTTGCCGTCCTCCAGCGAGAGCTGCTGCTTGGAGACTTCGAGGAGCACGGGCTGCTTCGACCAGCGGATGAGGTTGAGGATGTGCTCCTGAGCGACGGCGTCCATGTCCGCGCCGAACGCCAGCAGCACCTTCTGGGTGACGCCCTGGTCCTCGCCTTTGGATTTCGTGACGAAATTTATTCCATGGAATATTCCGGGGAGCCGTGCCTTGTCGGTCATGCGATACCCTCCAGTGCCTCGATGGCGATGTCGATCCGCTCCCGCTGGGACTTCAGGCACTCGATCACCGCGGCGATCGCGGTCTTGCCGGATGCCGGCTCTTCCTTGGGGCGGGGCGTGATGGGTTTCTGCGGAGTGGCGGCGGGCTTCTTCTTTTTCTCCCTCGTTTGAGGGCGGGAAACCGGAACCTTCGCGGAGGCCTCGCCGGCGGGGAACGGGTTCGGGGCGTCCGGGAGGGTGTACAGGGTGGCGTTCCTCGGGCCGTGCCACTCCCGGATCTTGCCGGCGGACAGCAGCTCCTCGACGGCCGCCCGGGCCGCCGAGGACGTAAGGGCGCAGCGCTGCATCATCAGGCTCGACGTGATCGCCTTCCCGTCCGCGTGCGCGCGCTCGATCAGGCCGAGAATCTTCTCTTTGGGGTCTTTCTTCGTGGGCACGGGGGCCGCCTCCTTCTTTTCGGTGAGGTCCTTGTTGGAGTCCGCCGGCGGCCGCCCCGGCTCGCCGGCCTGCGCCCGCAGGTTCTTCTCGCCCGTCGCGCAGCTCTTGCACTCGGGGCGCGCGTACCGGGTCTGGGCGATGACGCACGCGCGGGGGTGGTTCGCCAGGTCGCAGCCGCCGGTCATCGGATCGCCGCCTGTCCGATCAGCGTCACGGCGATCAGGATCCGCTCCCCGGGGACGACGCGCAGGGAGTCGGGGTGTTTCCGCTTCGCCTCCTCCGTGGCCGCGCGCACGGCGCCGGAGAGGGAGGAGGCCTTCACCTTCTCGAAGGATTTCTTTTCGTACCGGGTGCCCTTGTGGTTCCAGGAGATCTCCACCACGAAGTCGCGCATCGACTACCTCCCGAGGAGCGCCGCCCACAGGTCGGGGGAGAAGGCGAGGTTGATTTCGTAGAGCAGCGCCAGGGCGAGCAGGACCCCGCCGGCGAATTCCACGGCGCGCCGTACGCGCGACGGGCGGCGACAGCGACTGACGCCTGCGATCGCCTCCCGGCTTCGCCAGTCGTACGGGAGCGCGCGGGCCCACGAGGGGGGGCGCTGCCGCACGGGTACGAGTCGATCGTGTGTCATTCGATCCTCCCTGCGCCCCTTGTCACCCGGCTCCCGGGACGGCCTCGGGGCGGTCTGCCCCCCGGGGCGGCCGGGCCTTGCGGGGCAGGACTCCGGCCGGAGCCCGGGGGTCGTGCATGGGGGATGTAGTGGTGGACCGTTGTGCTGCGCCGACATTTCCCCCGCCGAGTCGGCAAACCCTACACCGGCGCTGCGTACTACCCGGCACGGTCCGCGGGTGTTCTTTACGGGGCGGCGGCCCAGGGCGTGCCGTACCTGGTCGCAGCGGCCGAAGCTCATCCGGGCCTATCGTTCTCCCGGCCTTTACGGCACTCGCCGCCCCTCCGTCGTCCTGGTGCGTCCTCCTCCCTCGACTATTTCCCGTGCGTCACCGCGGCGCACAGCAGTGATCGGTACAGTGCCGAGGGTCCTAACGAGCGCAGGACCACGTTCGATGCGGGGCGACGGGGTGTCATGATCACCCTCCGGGGGCCTCGCTCTAGCCGGACCGGACGCCGCCCCATCTGGTTGCGGGGGCGGGAGTTGAACCCGCGCCGTTGCGGTTATGAGCCGCATGCCCTGCCGCTGGGCGACCCCGCTGTTTCAAAGATCGAATCCTTTTCGGCCGACGCGCTATCGGCCCTTTCCGTTGGCCCGGGTGTCAGAGTTTCACCCTTGTCAGCCGTCCTCTCCGCTCCGGCAGGCCCGCCGCCGCTCTCCGCTTCCGATCCGCGCAACCCGCAGCCGAAGCCGCCTGGTCCGCGGTGTCGTCTCACGAGGAAGGGCGACGGAAGGGAATGTACCCAAACGTGGGTACATTGTCAATGGGATTTTTTTTATGGGTGTTGGAGGTTGTCATTGAGGGATTGTTAGGCTAATCTTTTCCGGTGATTACATTCCATCCCAATGCAGGAACCCTACTGATTTGTGACTTTTCGGGCTTTCAAGCGCCGGAAATGGTGAAGAAGCGTCCGGTGGTTGTTATTTCCGGAAGGCACCGCCGGGACTCTTTGGCGACGATCGTTCCTTTGAGTACCACCCCGCCAGCCATCACGAAAGACCACCACCACCTGATGGATCCCTTATCGCTGCCGGGGAATTTTTCGCGGAAGCCAACCTGGGCAAAGTGCGACATGATCGCGACAGTGGGGTTGTTCCGCCTTGATCGCGTCATGTTGAAAAATCGCTTCGGGCAAAGAACCTACGTTTCCCCTAAAATCACTGACGATGACCTAAACGCGATCCTGCGCGGCGTCTTATGCTCGATCAACCTAAAGGACTTGACCTCTCTCGTCACATGAAATAGTATGAATTTGTCCCCGCTGAGTCGGGCTTGGAAGACCACCCCTCCGGGGTGGCGTGCTCCGGAAGATGGCGAAGGCAAGCCATCCGGAGCACTGTGAAATTGAGAAGGCCCTCGGTGAAAACCGGGGGCCTTTTTTAATCAATATGTATTATTCTGTTCACTAAGGTCGGGTTTGGCGTGAATGGCTTCTTGTATGCAGAAAACAATTTTAATAGAAAATAACGATATTACCACTGCAATCATATCTTTAATTTTAATTGGATCTCCATCATCTGTATATGTAATTAAATCGCTTGGTATCCAGTAAAGCAAAACGCTTGCCCCTTTGTACACCACAGTGAGCCAGCTTAATATAACACATACAAAATACACCTTATATCTGTAATAGATTCTTGCTTTTTCCTCCCACGCCATAAGATGAACGGAACTCATGTTTAGAAATAATATGTACGCGTGGAGCAGTATTGCAAACCCAGCAAAAGATATGCATCCAAATATTATGTTTTTCATATTAAACATAGGCCAGAGAAATCATACCGTCACCACGCCTACACGGCCTTTCCGGACATAACGTACTTTACGGCGAGGCCGTGCCTTTCTTTTTCCCCTTGCCGGGCTCCGGGCCAGGCACAACCTTGAGTGGTTCTTGGCCTGAAAGCGCAGCGACGGGGATCCGAAGATTTTTGCTTATCCGCAGCAGCACGTCGTAGGAAGGTTTAACCTCCTCCAGTTCGTACCGCTGGGCTGACGACAGGGATACTCCGCATTTCTTTGCCCACTCCCGCCACGTAAGGCCGGACGCTATTCGCAGCAGCTTGATGTTTGAAGAGAAATCTGCCATTTCCTCGCGGACCCTCCACCGGAGCAAGTAAAGCGTACACACCTTGTTGTACCCATATGTGGGTAGAAATATCTTGACCGCGTACCCAACCATGGGTACACTCTCGCGACATGGAGAATCAGGCATTGATGCGCCCGAGCGCGTTTCGCGGAAATCTTAGATCCCTCAGAAAGGCCCGGGGGCTCTCGTTGAGGGCTGCGGCCAGGCTTATCGGGGTCTCTTTGTCCACGCTTCAGCGGTATGAGTCCCTGGAAACTTCCCCGTCGATTGAGAGAGTAGAAAAGATTGCCCGGGCCTTCAACGTCGATATTTCCGTTTTGATTACGGTTCCTGAAAGCCGGTGATTTATGTTTCGGATTCATATTTCCATTTTTGACAGAGATGAGGGCGTCAACTCACGTCAATAAAATTGCTGGGGGTTGCGCGTGGCCGCGACACAGCTGAATCTTTCGTTTGAACCGCCGCAATTCGACACGCTAAAAGAGCTCATCAACCACGTCGTGTACTCTTGCGGTCGCCAGCAGAAATATATCGCCGCCGAGCTGGGCTGGAGCCCGTCGCAGTTCGCCCACATCCTCTCGGGGGACGACGGAAGGTCTTTCCCTGCGGAAAAGTTAACCGACCTGATCCGGATCACGGCGCCGACGGGGCACCTGATCATCTATTGGCTGGTCGACCGGTTCCTCTCCGACGGGACTTCACGGCGAGACCGTGCGCTTTTTGCCGTCGAGACCATGCTTCCGGAGCTCCAGCGTCTCATGGAGGACCTGAAGAAATGACCCCCCTTCCCGACAGATCTTTCCCTGAGAAGCGGTGTGCTCGCTGCGGCGAATACTGGCCGGCCGATGGAGAGTTTTTCCGCCCCGACAACAGGCGCGATCACCCGCGGCTTCACGCATGGTGCAGGGCGTGCGAGGCGGAACAGAAGGCGGAGCACCGGCGGGGGAACGCAACATGACCCTCCTCCCCGACGCGCTCCGTGGTTTCCCCGTCCAGAACGCATTTCCGACGATTCTGATCGTGCTCGACGTGGCGGCGGCGGTCGTCTACTGGCACACGGGCGGCCTGGCCGAGTGGCGGAAGATCGTCTACTGGGGCGCCGCGGCTGCGCTGACGTACACGGTGACCTGGTGATGGCCCGCCAGCTGCGCAGTTCAGCCTTTCGGCGTTTTGATCGAGAACACTTTCCGCGGGTAATCGATCGTGAGGATGAATTTGGAGAGGAACTTGTTGGTACCCAGCAGGATAACCCCGAGGTTCGGAAGAAAGTCCACTGGAGCGTCCGGGATCACGTAGGCGACGTGCCCCGAGGCGCCTCCGATCGGCATGATTTCGATTCGCGTGGTGTGGGCGTAAGAGTTGGTCGCTCCGTTCCCGGTAGTGATCTGCTTCACGGCGCCCGCCGTCAAGGCGTGGCCCAGAATGGCCGCATAGGACGCCGGGATGGCGCAGTCGTCGGCGCCGGTGTCGACGAGCCCCCAGGACTGCATAGAGCTGCCCGTGTGCGGGTTGATGATCCGGATGGGGAGCATGGGGCGGGGGCGGGATCCGGGGTGGATCGCCTGGAAGGGGTACTCGCTGATGGGCATTATTTCAGTCCACGCGCCCGGGCGGGACGCGACTCAGAAGATCTGCGTCATGTCCCCTTTGGGGACAAAAAGGATCACGGGGTCGGGCACGCCGCGCTTTTCCGAAAGCTTGACCACGCCTTCCGGAGTTTTGCCGGAGGCAACGACGCGGTGACTCCTGAAGGACTCGAGCGCGACGTATTTTCCCGCGTGTTTTTTCTCGCTGACGAGGACCTGGACCTGTTTTTCGGCCGCGCGCTTCATGGGTTTCTTATACCGCAAACCGCGGCGCGTTACAACCCCGGATTGTATGCAGAATACGGGTCTGCGCGATGAGAAAGATCCCCGTGGCCCTCCGGATCAGGAAAGAAGAGCTCCCGTCGTACCTGTCGTCCGGCTGGCTGCACGTGCGCGACCTGCCGGCGCCTCCCAGTAAACCGTCCCGACAACCCCTGGAATGCGTCGTCGAGCGGGAGGTCATCCTGTGTGCTCCGAGTGCCCCTGGCTGAAGCGGCTGCTGTGCATCCTGGCGTGTCCCGCGGTGAACAAGGTCCTAGCAAGGATCGACGACGAGCTCCAAAGCGAGGGGATGTGAATGGACAGGGAAGCCACACGAGATCCTGACAGTTCCCGTTGCGCCGGCCACGGATCCCGGGGGCGCTGCCAACTGCGGGGGTCGATCGGCCGCTCTTCGGCGGGCGGAGGGAAGTGGTGGTGCCCCTGGCACCACGAGGTGATGGAGTACGGCACCTTCCCTTCGCGGGAGCATTTCGAGCAGTTCCTGGACGACCGGGAAAAGCGCGGGGATACGACCTGGAAGCATAGGACCCGGGACGCCTGGTGGGACCTCGTGCAGGGCATCGCAGGCCTGGGATCGTGGGACTACAGGAAGGACACCGAGGAAGAAACGGAAAGATATATGGGGGCGCAGGCGTGAAGCAAGACCTTCGTCTTGATCTTGGTTTCCCGGACCACCCGAAAACGCGCCGACTGGTACGCCGTCTCGGCGAGGTGGCGCCTCTCTGCCTGCTGCGGTTGTGGGGGTTCGCTGCGACCAGCAGGCCGAAGGGTCTGCTTACGGGATGCGACGTGCACGACATCGCGTTCGCGGCGCGTTGGGGTGGAGATCCGGAAGAATTCGTGCGCGCACTTGTGGAAATCAGGTGGCTCGACGAGGTGCACGACGGGGACACGCTGGTGTACGCCTTACATGACTGGGCAGAGCATCAGCCGTGGGTGTTCGGAGCAGAGGATCGGAGCGAGAAGGCCCGTAAACTCGCGTATCAAAAACATTATGGGGACGATGCTACCCGCATGCGTGGCGCAGTGCGTCCCGCAGTGCGGCCCGCAGTGCGGGGCGCACATGCGCGGCGCAGTGCTCCGTCTCCGTCTCCGTCTCCGTCTCCGTCTCCGTCTCCGTCTCCGTCTCCGTCTCCGTCTCCAAAGACTTTACAACCATCGTCGGGCACAGAACCACCCGACGCTCCTGTCGCGGAAATCGTCGCCTACCTGAACCTTCAGGCCGGGAAGGCCTTCCGGGCGGACACCCTCCAGACCGCGAAGCACATCCGGGCCCGGTGGGCGAGGGCTCCCGACTTCGAGAAGTTCAAGCGCGTGATCGACAACATGGTCTCGCGCTGGAAGGAGGACGCGAAGATGAGCGCGTTCCTGAGCCCCGACACGCTGTTCGGCAGCGACGCGAAATTCGAAAAGTACCTGAACGCGGGGTCCGGAGGGTCCCATGGACGTCAAATCGAATCAGGATCTGGAAAACATCCGGGACAACCTGGTGCGGCTGACCGAGGCCCGGGGCTCCGGGAAAAGTACGCCCGAATCGGGGCCTCCGTCCGAGCCGACGGAGGAGGTTGTCCGGCGCATGAAGCGGCGCCGCCTGGCGAACGCGGGAGTGCCGGCGAGGTTTCTGGGGGTGGATAGGATGTCCATCGACCCGCTCGTCTGGAAGCGATGCGAGCCGCTCCTGGACGGCGGCCCCGACGGGGTGTTTCTTTGCGGGCCGGTAGGGTGCGGGAAAACCCACCTCGCTGTCGCGCTCCTGCGGGAGGTCGTGCAGGGCTCGATCCGCTTCTTGTCCGTTCCCGAGCTGATGTTGCGGCTTCGGGAGTCGTTCCGGGACGGGGCGCGCTCGAGCGAGGGGGACATCATCGACGCGTGTGCGGGGTGCGACCTGCTGGTGCTGGACGACCTGGGCGTCGAGAAGCCGTCGGAATTCGCCGTCCAGTCGCTCTATCTCGTTGTAGACAGGAGGTATTCCGAGATGCGGCGGACCGTCATCACGTCGAACTTCACGATCGGTGAGATCGCGGAGCGGGTGGGAGACCGGATCGCTTCGCGGATCGCCGGCATGTGCCGGGTGGTCGAGCTGCAGGGGGAGGACCGAAGGGTCCGATGAGTGGCTGGATGGAGTGAATCAGTCAACAGCGAAAGGAGAAACCGAATGACAGGCGAAATGGAGAGGACCTCCCTGGCGAACCTGCTGGGGGGGGCGGCGATCGAGCGGTTCGACGACGAGCTGCGGGCCGTGCTGGAGAACTGCTTGGACCCGAACACGGGCGAAGGGGCGCGCACGATCACGCTGAAGGTCAAGCTCAAGCCGACGGAGGACCGGACCCGTGCGTACGTGCTGCTCACCTGCACATCGAGCCTGGTGGCGCCGGCGGGGGTGGCGTCGCTGGTCTACCTGGGCAAGGACCGCGGCGAGCCGGTGGCGTACGAGTACAACCCGGAGCAGCTCAAGCTCAACTTGGCCAAGAAGACCCCGGTGGTCGGCCTGGCCGAGCCCGGAAAGGGGGAGTGATTCGATGTTGAAGGAATTCATAGAGAAGATCGAGCAGGTGGTCAAGCCAGAGGTAGTCGGTGTCGATGGTCGGCAGTTTTCGACAAGGGCGCTGCATCCGGTGCTGGAGCCGATGCCGAGCGCGCTGGTGGTGTCGAACCTCTCCTCGCTGGTGGAGTATTTCAAGAACTGGTACGTCACGGATGATTTTGGGGACAAATCGTTGTTGGTCCATGTCGAAACGCCGCTGTCGGTCAAGCTCCGCTCGAGGTTGGTGGGGCCCTTCGAACAGCGCGCGTGCCTCCTGGAGGCCAAGGAGGGATTCCAGTGGGGCGAGGCCAATAAGTGGATGAATCCTGAGGCCTTCACGATCATGCTCATGTCGCAATTCGTTCAGGACGACGCGGTGGCCATGATCCTGAAGCTGACCGGCAACATCGTGGATTCTAGGATCGGGACGTTTGATGACGACGGCATCTCCCAGACTGTCAGCGCGAAGGTGGGGATCGCCCGGAGGGACAACGTGGTGGTGCCGCCTCGTGTCCAGCTGCGGCCGTTCCGTTGCTTCGCGGAAGCCGAGCAGCCGGCGTCCGACTTCCTGCTTCGGATGCGGTCCGGCCAGGGCGAAGTCCCTCCGGCTATCGCGCTGTTCGAGGCGGATGGCGGGGCGTGGAAGAACCAGGCGATGGCCAACGTCAGGGCGTACCTGAAGGGGAAGCTGCCCGAAGGTGCGGTTATCCTGGCCTAAGGCGCGCCCATGAACCGAACCCCGGGCCCCACCCTGAAGCTGGTCGGAAACGTCTGGCACTACCGTTTCCAGCGGGGTGGGGTCCGGGTGATGCGCTCCACGCGCGCGACGGACTACACGAAGGCCTACGAGATCGCGTTGCGGGCGTATCTCGGAGAGCCGGAGAAGCCGACGCTGAAGGCTGGGGTCGAGGAGTGGCACGAGACCAACGAGAAAGTCTTCTCCCCGGCGCACCTCCGAAACGTCTGGGACCTGCGCAAGCACCTGGGCGACCTGGCCGATGTGCCCGTCGATCACCTGACGACGGAGCGCGTGGAGGGCTGGCGGAACGATCTCCTCGAGCGGTACTCGCCGGCGACCGTAAACCAGCGGCTGCGCTGCGTCAAGCTGGTCCTGAACTGGCTCATCCGCCGGGGGGTGCTCTCAAAGCTGCCGTTCGTCGTCCCGATGATCAAGCTGCAGAAAAAGCCCCGGGTGATCGTGCCGGTGGAGAAGTCAGCCGTCTGGCAGGAATCCGTGGTCCGGATCGCGGGTTCCCGCTGGAGCCTTGCGACGGCCGTGATGATGGCGTTCGCCCTGGGGCTGCGGGAGGGGGAAGCGCTCGGGGCCCGGTGGGAATGGATCGACTGGGAGCTTTGCACCTACAGCCCGGGCGAGACCAAGGACCGGAAGACGGTCCCGATCCCCATGCCTCCGTGGCTGGTGGATCGACTCCGGCAGCGGAAGAGATCCGGGGGGCTGATCGCTCCGTCTCCGAGGGGCGGGGAGTATTCGCCGGGGGCGACGTGGGCCCTGATCCGGGAGGCCAGCGCCGCGGTGGGCGTCGTGGGGCTCCATCCTCACCGGCTGCGGGCCAACTTCGCGACCCGGCTGAGCGAGGACGGGATCCCGGTACAGGACATCCAGCGGCTGCTGCGCCACCGCTCTCTGCTCACCACGGCCGGGTACCTCGAGCCCTCCATGGATCGCGTCGCGGAGGCCCAGAATCGCGTCGCGGAGCGCCTCGGGCTGGCCGGAAAAAAGGGGCAGGAAATTGGCGAAGAGGGTTCGGCCAGTGCCCGCAGGGTGCCGGATAGATTTTAAAGGAAGTAGCAATGGATTATGAAATTGCAGGGAGGCGGCCATGAGCGGGAGAAAAAGGGCTGAAAACATGGGAGAAAACGGCGAGGACGGTAAAAATCAAGGCGGAAGGCCCACGAAATTCAAAAAAGAGTACATTCAGCAGGCTTTTGCGCTCGCGCTGCATGGTGCCGAGTACAAAGAACTTCCGGAATTACTGGGCATTAACCCCAAAACCTTAAAGTCGTGGGAAAAAACGCATCCGGAGGTTTTAATCCATTTTTCCAGAGGAAAGAAGCTTGCCCCGTCCGATGTGTCGCTGAATCTCTATCGTCGCGCCTGCGGGTACAGCCACAAGGCCGTGAAGATTTTCTGCCTGAAGAACGGCCTGGTGGTGAAGGTGCCGTACACGGAACACTACCCTCCGGATCCCAAAGCCGCGGAGCTCTTCCTGACGAACCGGGATCCTAAGCGGTGGAAGAAGCGACTCGACGTGAAGCACGAGCTCGCCGACGGCCTGGCCGCGCGCCTGGCGGCGGCCCGGCAGCGGGTGACGAAGAAGGGAGGGAACGGGTGAAATACAAAAAGAGGCCGATTGTGGTTGAGGCGACTCAATGGTTTCGGAATGGCGATCATCCCGAAGACGGGGAGGAAGTGTTCGCGGGTGGGCCGTTTAGGGGGGAAAAATACGAAGGGAAGGTCGTGAGGTATTATCGGCACCCGAACGTGCCGGGAACGGATTTCTGCGCGTACTGCAAGCGGATGTTCCACGACCACGGATGGATCGATACGTTAGAGGGCGGGCATATCGTATGCCCCGGCGACTGGGTCATCAAAGGCATCAAAGGCGAGTTCTATTCCTGCAAGCCGGACATATTCAAAGCGACTTACGAGGAGGTCTCCGGCTCCGACGAGCTGGCGGGGAAGATCATTCGACATGTCCACCCGAAGTCTACAGATGGTCCGATGTGGGAATGGTTCGGCCTGACCTATAGCGCCTACTTGGTGCTGCATCGGGTTGCCCTGTGCTCGATGCCGATCGAATGGCAGGGTCGGTTTATAGCAATGCTTGATGAAATCCGAAAGTGCTTTGGGGATTGCCAACCGGAAGGGACAGATGGGTTCTGGGTGAGGTTGAAGGATTCGCGAGGCCGCTTTGTACGCGATCCGTTATCTGGGTACCGGCACCACCCTGTCCTGAAATGCACAAGAAGCGAGGGGGGGAATTCCTGAATGAGCGGGCAAGCCGAATGGGAAGGGAAAGCGATATGCCCCGTCTGTTCCTTTGAGGGCGAAAGCGACTCCGAGCACGTGCTTCACGCGCACGCCGTGCTGCTCGCGTTGGCCAAGCGGTTCAACGAGGAGCGCGGGAAGGTCGACCGGCTGAAGGAGCTGTTCCAGGCGCAGAAGAAAAACCGTCTGATCCTGCAGCTGTCGGGACAGGTGCGGGAGCTGGAGGGGGAGCTGGCAGCGGCGAGGCGGGAGATCGGCGAGCTCCGGACCCAGGCGAAGGGCGCCCCGGACGCGCCGGAAGGGACCCTGCCCGAGGACGCCCGGGCGCTCTTGGCGGACATGAGGGTGCTCGGGCTCTCCGTGGAGGCCGGCGTTGACCCCGGCGAGTAGGGAGTGCCTGCGCTGTCACGGGACGGGCGCCGTCCTGGTCCTGGACGTGAGCAACCCGGTGTGTCTTCTGGGCGAGGAGTGGCCGATGATCGAGAGCCCATGTCACGGTTGCGGGGGTACGGGGAAGGTGCCGGCGGCGGACGAGGGCTCCGAAGGCCCGCCGGCGGCGGAGTTGGAGCATCGCCGGTGAAGACCCTCCGCCAGCATTACGCCGCGGCACGGGCGGTCATGAAGGACCACGGCTATCGCAGCTCATTCCCCAGCGGCGGCCGCCCGCCCCGGGAGAAGCGGAAGAAGAGGAAGGGCGAGTCGGAAGCCCCAGAGCCGCTGTACCTGACGACGCCCCGGGACGGCAAGGAGCCGAAGCGCCTGCCGGGATCTCCGACGCGCCCGTGGATGCGGCATATGCACCAGAGGAATTCCTTCGGGGACCAGGGCGAGCGGCTGCTGGTCTACGCGCTGAGCGTCCTGCGCGTCGTCGAGCGGTACGACCGGACGGGCTGGGCGAAGGAGTTCCTCGGGGCCTCCGGGGCCCGGGCCGGCCGGGATCTCGTTCCGGACGTCCGGGTGTGCCCGCTGTGCTTCGCGCGCGTGGCCGCGAACGACACCCTCCGGAAGTCTCCGTGTGTTCCATGTGGAACGATGGTGAAGCCCGCGTCGATGATCAGCCTCGTGCGGGACGACGTCGAGGTGATGGAGAGAAAGCTCAGCCGGGGGCTGATCCCGTGCGAGCGGGAGTAGGCGACCGCCAGGAGGAGGCGAGGACGATGCCGGAAGACAGGGGACGGTGGCTTACGGGCTGGAAGTCGATCTCGATGCACCTGGACGTCGCCACGAGGACCGCCCGCCGGATGGCCTGGAAGGGGATGCCGTTGATGTGGGAGAACAGGACACCCGTTGCCTGGAGCGCCGACATCGACCTCTGGCGCCGTGCCAGGTGCGGCCAATTGCGGCCAAATGAGGCCACCCCAAAAAAAGTGTTGTAATTTTTGCTTCCGGCGCCCCAATATCGACACAGCCACAGGAGTCTTCAGGGAGCCCCGCACGGTGCGGGGCTTTTTCATTTTCGGTGCAGGAACCTCGCAGGGAACCTCATGGACGAAGCCCCGGGAGTCGAATCCGAGCTGATCGATGCGATCGCGGCCTACGCGCACGATCCGCTGGGGTTCGCCCGGTTCGCCTTCCCCTGGGGGGAGGCGGGCACGGACCTCGAGAAGTTCGAGGACCTCGAGGGCTGGCAGATCGACGTGTTGGAGTCGATCGGCTCCAAGCTGCGCGCCGGCGCGGACCTGCAGACGGCGATCGACGAGGCGATCGCGGAGATGCCGCCGATCCTCGAAGCGGTGGCGTCCGGGCACGGCATCGGCAAGTCCGCCCTGATCTCCATCGTGATCATGTGGGCCATGTCGACGGCCGTGGACACCCGCGGGGTGGTGACGGCCAACACGGAAGTCCAGCTACGCACGAAGACCTGGCCGGAGTTGGCCAAGTGGCACCGCATGTGCATCTGTGGGCACTGGTTCAAGCTCGAGGCCACCGCGCTGATCTCGAAGGACCCCGCGCACGAGAAGACCTGGCGGATCGACCAGGTGCCCTGGTCGGAGCACCGGGCGGAGGCCTTCGCGGGGCTGCACAACCAGGGCAAGCGGATCCTCGTGATCTTCGACGAGGCCTCCAACATCGCGGACAAGATCTGGGAGACCACGGAAGGGGCGTTGACCGACAGGGACACCGAGATCATCTGGCTGGCGTTCGGCAACCCGACCCGCTCCACCGGGCGGTTCAAGGCCTGCTTCGGGCAGTTCGGGCACCGCTGGGGGAAGCGGCACGTCGATTCCCGGACGGTCCGGATCTCGAACAAATCGCAGATTCAGGCGTGGATCGACGACTACGGCGAGGACCACGACTTCGTCCGGGTGCGTGTGAAGGGCGAGTTCCCCCGGGCGGACGCCAAGGCGCTACTGGGGGAGGAAGAGGTCCGGGCCGCCATGGAGCGGCTGCTGAAACCCGAGTCGTACGAGTCCGCGCCGAAGATCCTGGGCGTGGATGTGGCCCGCCAGGGCGGGGACCGCTCCGTGATCTTCCCGCGGCAAGGACTGGTGGCGTTCCGGCCCAAATCGATGCGGATCCAGGACGAGATGCTGGTGGCCGACCAGGTGGCCCGGGCGTGGGACAAGTGGGAGGCGGACGGCTGCCTGATCGACTGCACGGGCGGCTGGGGATACGGCGTCTACGACCGTCTGGTGCAGCTGCATTACCAGCCCCAGCCGGTGGAGTTCGGCGGGGAGCCGTTCAACGCGACGTTCGCGAATAAGCGGGCGGAGATGTGGTGGGAGATGGCGAAGTGGGTACAGACCGGCGGTGTGCTGCCGAACCTGCCTTCGCTGGCCCGGGAGCTCACGGCGCAGCTGTACGACTACAACAAGCGGGGGCGGATCCTGCTCGAGGAGAAATCCATCATCCGGGAGCTGATCGGGGAGTCTCCCGACGAGGCGGACGCCCTGGCGTGCACGTTCGCGTACCCGGTGAAGAAGCGCACCGACCGGCGGGACGGGTTCGCACAGACGGCGTTCGACCCC
This sequence comes from bacterium UBA2219, assembly GCA_002327765.1. Taxonomy (GTDB): domain Bacteria; phylum Desulfobacterota; class Deferrimicrobia; order Deferrimicrobiales; family Deferrimicrobiaceae; genus UBA2219. Next base: position 19,337 of record DCUH01000022.1, read on the forward strand.
CGGACCGTGGGCAAAGGCGGCTTCGCCCAGGGCGTGGTTTCGCATCGGGGCTTCAAGGCGGCGGCCTGAAGAGGGGAGGGAAGCGATGGGCTGGAAGCGGTACGCGAAGAAGGCGGCGAAGATCGCCGGGTACACCCCGTTTACCGGGTTCGGGCTGCTCAACGAGGCCTCCGGGCTGAACACCGGGACTCCCGCGGGCGCCGTCGCCGGCATGCTGGGGATCGAGACGCCGGGCATGAAGAACGAGGCCAAGGACCTGGCGGCCAGGACGGAAGCCGAGGCGCAGGCGGCCGCCCGGCAGGCGGAGTTCGAGGCCTCCACGAAGGCCGGTCTCGAGCGGCTGGCGCTTCGCCGGCGCCGCTCGTTCGCGTCGTCGATCCTCGTCGAGCCCGGATCCTCGCTGGGTTCCGGATCCCGGCTGGGGGCGTAGATGGCTGCCGACCCGGCCGACATCATCAAGCGGTTCGATTCCTTGAAGCTGCTCCGGCTGCCGTACGAGCAGCACTGGGAGGACCTGGCGGAGTTCATGCTGCCGCGCAAGCGGGGGATGACCCGCAAGCTGGCCGAAGGGCAGAAGCTCACCGACTCCCAGTACGACATGACGGCGACGGAGGCGGGGGAGCGGCTGGCGCTGTTCCTCCACGGGGCGCTGTGTTCGACCGCGTATCCGTTCTTCGGGCTGGAGATGCGGGACCGGCGGATGATGGACATCAAGGCGATCGCCGACTGGATGGAGACGTGCTCGGACCTCCTGCTGTCGGCCTTCTCGCAGTCTAACTGGGACGCCGAATCCCCCGAATCGCTGATCGACAACGTCTTTTTCGGGACGTCCGCGCCGATGTTCATCGACGAGAAGCCGATCACGCTGCCGGGACAGCGTTTCGGAGGGCTGCACTTCACCGCGCTGCCGCTGGCGGAGTGCTACCTGGCGGAAGGGCCGCTGGGGACGATCGACACCCTCTACTGGAAATTCACGATGACGGCTACCGCCATCGCCCGTAGGTGGCCGGATACCTGCTCTCCGACCGTGAAGCTGCAGGCGGTAAACCGGCCGTACGAGTCCGTGGACCAGCTGCTGGCGATCGAGCCGCGGGAGGGCGCTTCCCAGAAGCCGGGGGCGTTTTCCTGGCAGCTGCCGTACGCCGGCGTCTACATCGAGCTCAACACGCGCACCTTGCTCGAGGAGCGGGGCTTCCACGAGTTCCCGGCGCCGGCGTGCCGGTGGGGGAAGGCCAACTCCGACCGGGTGTACGGCCGCGGGCGGGGCGACACTGCGTATCCGGACGTCCGCACGCTCAACGAGGCGGAGCGCTACAAGCTGATGAGCTGGGCGCTGGCGCTGTTCCCGCCGTACATGAAGGACATCGGGTTCGTCGGGTCGGTCCGGTGGCTCCCCGGGGCGGAGCATGAGGTCAGCGGCAAGTCTCTCGCGGGAGGGCTGAACCCCCCGATTCAGCCGATCCTCAACGGCGCGAAGTTCGACGTCGCGGAGATCGAGGGGGAGGCCAAGCGGGAGGCGATCCGCCGGGCGTTCTTCTGGCACCTGACCGAGCTGCCGGAGAAGGGGCCGCAGATGACGGCCCGGGAAGTCCAGATCCGGCTTCGGATCATGGAGCGGGCCCTCGGGGTGGATCCCGGCCGAATCAAGTCCGAGATGCTCGAGCCGGCCATCACGCGGTCATTCGGCATGCTGCTGCGGGCGGGGGTGCTGCCGCCTCCTCCGGACGAGCTGCTGCAGTACTCGGACGAGGACGGCGCGGCGATCGACATCGTCTACAAGGGTCCGCTGGCGATGGCGCAGCGGGAGGACGATTCTATCGCGATCGAGTCCCAGGTGGAATACGTCCTGTCCGTCTTCGAACGGACGGAGGATCCCGAGGTGCTGGATACACTGGACCTGGACGAGGCCTCGTGGACCCGGGCGGAGGTCTCCAGCGTGCCCTCCAAGGTCATGCGCGGGAAGGACCAGGTCGTGCAGCGCCGGCAGGCGAGGGCGCAGGCGCAGGCGGAAGCGGCCGCCCGGGAGGAGCGCAACCTGATGGCGGACGAGATGCTCAAGAAATCACAGGCGATGAAGGTGCAGGGCGAGGCCTCGGCGGCCGAGGGTGAGCCCGCATGACGACCGGGCGCACGCCGGACCGGGAGCGGATCTTCCAGCAGATTATGCAGGAGCGGGAGAAGTTCATCGGGGAGAAGGAGCGGGAGATCCTGCTGGCCTACAAGCTGACCTTCGAGTCGGCTCCCGGGCGGATGGTGCTCGACGATCTGGAGCGGGCTTACGGCGGGATCACGTTCACTCCCGGGTATCCGGACGTCTCGGCGTTCAAGGAAGGGCGCCGGTCGGTTGCCGACGATATCCGGGCCATGCTGAAACGCGCGGAGGCGCTGGGCGTGGCGCCGCCTCCGCCCAGACAGGAGGAGAGCGAGGGATGAAACGTGGCTGGAAATACCAGGCGGGGATCGGTTTGTGCGTCGGCGAAGGTGAGGGAGCTGGAGGTGCGGGAGGTGCTGGTGCGGGCGGCCAGGCGGGTGGCGGCCAAGGCGGCGACCCGGGGGCCGGCGGCGCGGGAAGTGGGGGGAATGCTGGTGCGGGCGGCGATGGCGGCGCAGGCAACGCTGCCGCCTGGCATGAGAACGCCGGCTGGTTCGACGCCCTGCCCGAAGGGCTGAAGGGCGCCTCGGCGGCGCTGGAGGGGTTCAAGGGGAAGGCGCTGGGGGAGGTCCTCTCCGGGCTGACGCAGCGGGTGGCGGAGAGCTCCCCGCCGGCGACCCCGAAAGACTACCAGATCAGGCTGCCGGCCCGGCCGGACGGAACGCCGGCGGACCCGAAGGCGATCCCCGAGGGGTTCCTCGAGGCGATGCACGCCGCCGGCGCCACCGGCAAGGTGCTCCAGGCGATGGTCGACTTCGAGGCGGGGCGCGGGAAGGCGGCGTACGACGCCACGGTGAAGGCGGAAAAGGAAGCCGCGGACGCCCTGAAGTCCAAGTGGGGCGCGAAATACGACGAGCGGGTCACGCTGACCTCCCGGGCGATCGAGACGTTCCCGGAGGGGATCCGAAAGATCATCACGGACGAGAAGCTGGGTTCGGATCCGTTCTTCATCGAGCTGATCTACACCATCGGCGAGGCGCAGCGGGAAGGGCGGCTGCACCAGGGGGACCCGGGATCGCAGAGGAAATCCACCGCCGATCTCTTCTACGGACCGAATCCGAAGTAGCAGATCGCCCATATCCTCGTTTTTTGAAGCCCGCCTGTGTGCGGGTTTTTTGTTTCGGCTGACAACCCATTCCGAAAGGAGAAACGACCATGTCGACCATCGGCGCGTCCGTGATGACGCTTGCGGACTACGCGAAAGGCCTGGGGCCCGATCACAAGATCGCCCGGGTCATCGAGTTGCTCAACCAGCAGAACGAGGCCCTCGAGGACATCGATTTCCGAGAAGGCAACCTGCCCACGGGCACGCGCACCGTGGTCCGGACCGGCATGCCCACCGTCTACTGGCGCATGATCAACCAGGGAGTCCCGACCTCCAAGTCCACGAAGGCGCAGATCGACGCGCTGTGCGGCCGGATGGAGGCGTGGTCTTCCGTCGACGAGGCGCTGGCGGAGCTCGCGCCCGACCTGGGGGCCTTCCGGCTCTCCGAGGCGACGTCCTTCATCGAGGCCATGAACCAGGAGGCGGCCTCCACGCTGTTCTACGGGACGCTGGCCAACCCCGAGGAGTTCGTCGGTCTCACGCCGCATTACAGCTCGCTGTCGGCGGCCAACGCGCAGAACATCATCAACGCCGGCGGAGTCGGCTCGGACAACAGCTCCATCTGGCTGGTGGTCTGGGGCGAGAACACCGTCCACGGGATCTACCCGAAGGGCACCACGGCCGGCCTCGATCACAAGGATCTCGGGCTTCAGACGGTCCAGGTCACCGCGAGCGTGACTCCCACGCAGCTGCGAGCGTACCAGGACCAGTTCATCTGGCGGCTGGGGCTGGTGGTCAAGGACTGGCGCTACGCGGTCCGCATCTGCAACATCGACGTCTCCAACCTGGTCAACGGGACCGTGTCCGCGGCAGATCTGGCCAAGCTGATGTCCCGGGCGATCGACCGGATCCCCAGCTTCAGCATGGGGCGTGCAGCGTTCTACGCCAACCGGACGATCAAAAGCATGCTGCGCGTGCAGGCCATGGACAAGTCCCAGAACGTTCTCTCCGTCCAGGAGTCGGCGACGCAGTACGGCAACCCGGTCCGCGGCGGGCTTTCCTTCCTGGGCATCCCGATCCGCACCTGCGACGCCCTGACCGAGGCCGAGACGCTGGTCGCGTAACCCCTTCAAAAGACGAATCCATAAGGAGGATCGCCATGTACCTGGATGCGCAGACCCAGATCTGCACCGAGCAGGCGTTCACCGACGACGCGGTGTCGGAGAACACGTATGACTGCGGCGTCGCCGGCCGCGACATCGCCGAAGGAGAGCCGATGGCCCTGGTCCTCGTCCCGACGGTCGCCGCGAAGGTTTCCGGCGGTACCGAGACGTACGAGTTCCAGGTGATCAACGACGACGACGAGGCGCTGGGAAGCGCGACCGCGATCGCCGCCCGGACGATCGCGGGGTCCGCACTCACCGTCGGCTCCAAGCACGTCATCCCGATCCCGGCCGGAGCGATCACGCTGCGGTACCTCGGGATGAACTTCAACGGATCGAACACTCCGACGATCACCCTCGACGCCTGGATCATGCCGCTGTCGATGGCCGGCAGCTGGAAGGCCTACACCGACAACGTAACGATCCAGTAAGGAGGCCGACATGAAGGTTCGCGCGATCAAGTTCGGCTTCTACAAGCAGAAGCGCCGGATCGGGGACGTGTTCGAGTTCGAGGGGATCCCCTCCGGCGTATGGATGGAGCCCGTCGACGAGGCCGCCCGGGCGGCGTTCAAAAAGGCCGGCCTCAAGGTTGCCGAGCCGGCCAAGGCGCCGCCGGAGAAGGAGCCCGGAGAGAAGAAGGGCCCCAGGGCGAAAACCCTGTCCGACGCGGCCGCAGAAGAGGGTTTCGTCAAATCCACCGGCGACCAGAACGTCATCTGAAACCCCATCGGCCCCGGGGAGCAGCCTCCCCGGGGCTCCACCCAATGGAGGGCTGAAACCATGAAGAGATTCTCGCTTTGCATGCTGGGCGCCCTGCTGCTGCTCGCGGCGGCGGTGGTGCCCATGGCGTATTCCGCTGGAGGCGCGGGGCTGATCGGCACCGCGGTGCTGACGCAGGCGACCGACAACCAGACCACGGCGGCGGTGGCGATGCCTTCGGCGGCGACGTCCATCGGCGGGCCGGTCACGAAGATGTGGATCGCCAACGCGTCGGCGATCACCAGCTCCACGATGGCCTTGCGATGCTCTCCGGACGGCGGGACGACCTATTACCCCTTCTACACCTTCAACAACGGGACGAACGTGATCGCCGCGACGACCGCCGCGGCGACGACTTCCGTGCTGTGGGAGGTGCCGGGGGACGTCTCGGTCTGCACTCACGTCAAGGTCTACTTCGGGTCCGCCCAGGCGGCGAACGAAAGCGTCTATATCTACGGCAGGTAACCGGGAGCCGGGGCCCCCACGGGGGTCCCGGCATCCACAGGGAGGGGAACGGCATGGCGGAGATCGGGTACACGATTCTTGTCACCGGACAGGAGCACCGCGGAGTCGGCCTGGTCAAGTGGGCCGGCATGGGCAACGGGGACGTGGGAAAGCCGTTCGTGTTTCCCGGACATCCGGACCGCTCCGTGCACGTCAAGGGCACGTACGGGGCTGGCGGTACCGTGGTCCTGGAGGGCTCGCTCGAGGTGGCCCCGGAATCCTACTGCACGCTCAACGATCCGCAGGGAAACCCGCTGTCGTTCTCCCTGGAGAAGATCGAGCAGGTCCTCGAAAACGCCACCAATATCCGGCCGCGGGTCAGCGCCGGGGACGAGACCACGTCCCTCGATGTCTACCTGCTGATGTCGAAGTAAGGGGGAGGGGGCAATGGCCGACCTGACGAAGGAGCAGCAGAACGAAGCCTACCGGCAGATCCGGGCGATGGCGAATGCGTTTCGGTTCTGCAAGGACGGCGAGGGGCTGATCGTCGCCGTGATGCAGGCGGAAGAGCAGAAGACGAAGCTCCAGGCGGAGATCGCGCAGCTGCGCGAAGATCTGCAGAGGTCCGTCCAGGAGACCGAAGCCGCCCGGGCAATCCTTGCCGGCGTCAAATCCGACCTCGAGACGGAAGCGGAGAGGCTGGCCGCCTACAGGGAAACCGAGCTCGCAAAGATCGCCCAGGCGGGAGCGGACGAGCAGGCCAGGCTCGAGGAGCAGCTGCGGATCGCCCGGGAAGCCGTCATGAAAGCCAAGCAGGCCCACGTCGCCGCCTTGCAGGACGCGCAGGCGGAGCTCGCGGCCAGGAATGCGGAAGTCCAGGCGGCGCAGGAGAAGCTTGCCGGCCTCAAGGCGGAGCTCGCCGCGATCGCCGCGAAGA
>DCUH01000137.1:0-15317 GCA_002327765.1 bacterium UBA2219
AAGGGGGAGAGCTTCTCCCAGGTGTGCAGCTCGAAGATCGGCTTCCCCTGCTGGTTGAGCTCCTTTTCGAGAAGGTTCGTCAATCGTTCCGTGAACGACCCGAGGCCGCGGAAATCGACGAGCCGGACAGCCACCTCGCTGACCTCCCGCCCATCCATCCGCAGCACCTCCGCCGCATCCTCGATGTGGATGTAACCGTCCCGCCCCCCGGGGCCGGTCGCGCTCTCGAGAATGGCCGAGACCCGGAGCTGTTTCCCGTTCACCGAGCCGTCCTGGTTCGTGGCGATGACCACCACGGTGTCTCCCGCCTTGACCTTCATCCCCCTGGCGAGAAGTTCCGGCACCCAGATCTCCCCCCGCTCGATGTTCTTCTTCCCCTCGAGGACCCTCCCGGCCAGCAGCGGCACGGCGGCGAATTCCCTCGCCGGGTCGACCCCGTTCAGGCGGATGTTGGTCGTCTCCGTGAACGTGCTGAACATGGCCCCGAACTTGACCCGGAGCGAATAGGCCTCGATTTCCGGCTGGGCCGCCAGGGCCTTCTCGAGACGCCCGACGGCGCCCGCCTTCAGGTTGAGGTTCAGCGGGAGCGTGTCGATGGACGCGACGTACCCTTTCCTGTGCACCTGGAGGTGTCCGAGCATCGAGTCGGTGTTCTGGGCGATCATCATGGCCTTGAACGAGCCGGACACGGAAACGAACACCAGCACGAAAACGACACCCAGGGTGACGAGCGATATCGTCAGGAAGGTGCGACGCTTGTACCGCAGCAGGTTCCTAAAGGCGATCTTCAGGAGTTTACCCATTGCCGGCCTCCCCCTTGTCCTCAACCCCTGCAAGCATGCCGTCCTCCAGGCGGAACACGGTTTCCGCCTCCCCGACGATCTTCGGGTCGTGGGTGGAGAAAAGGAAGGTCGTGTTCAGGGTGTCGCGCATCTTCTTCATCAGGTCGATCACCTGGTAGGCCGTCGCGTGGTCCAGGTTCGCGGTGGGCTCGTCGGCAAGCACCAGCGAGGGGTTTCCCACCAGCGCACGCGCCACCGCCACCCGCTGCTTCTGGCCCCCGGAGATCTGGTCGGGGAACTTGTGCATCTGGTCGAGCATCCCCACCGCTTCCAGAAGCTTCAGGACCCGCCCGGAGCGCTCCCGCGCGGGGACGTCCTGCACCATGATCAGCGGATACTCGATGTTCTCGTAGACGGTGAGCACGGGGATCAGATTGAAGTCCTGAAAGATGAAGCCGATCGTCTTCCCCCGGAAGGACGCCCCCTGCCGCCGTTCGAGGCCTGCGACATCGACGCCCGCCACCTCGAGACGCCCCTCGCTCGGCTTGTCGAGGCAGCCGATGAGGTTCAGCAGGGTGGTCTTGCCGCTTCCCGAAGGGCCGACGAAGGAAACGAAGGAGCCGGGCTCGATTTCGAAGCTCAACCCCTTCAGGGCGTGGATGTCGATCTCCCCGACCCGGTAAACCTTCCGCACCCGGTCCGCAACGATCAGCGCCATGGCTTTTCCCCCTTTCCCGTCGCCGCCGTTCCCCCGATGCCTGTTATGACTTTACGATACCTGCCGATTGCGGAAGAAATAAGGAAGAAGTATGGAGCTTCCGGGGAAATCCGCGCGACCCCGGAATCGCCTTCCTGCCGGGAGGGTGTCGGCCCCGAGGAAACGCGGCATCCGCGAAACCGTATCTTCCGAAACCATCAAATATGGACCCCGAAGGACGTGCCTTCTCCGTGCGAATGTCGGTGCGCTGACATTTCCGTCCCTTTTTCCGTTTTCAGCCGGAGGCCAACTTCCACGCCATGTGAGCGGCTATCCCGTACAGGGTCGCGCCGATCGTCTTCTTGACCTGGCCGCTCGCAAGCTTTTTCTGCATCAGCCACGCTCCGATCAGGGACCCTGCGACGGAACCGGAGGCCGTCCACGCCAGCAGCCGGCCGCGTGCCCCTCCCCCGTCTCGCCGATCGCGTGAAGCTCCTTGTCTTTCGAGCGCTCGACGCCCAGGGCGCGCAAAGCCGCGATCCCCGCCCGCAGCCCCATCGGCATGGCCGGGCACTTGTGGCCGTGAAACTCCAGTCCCATCGACAACAGGTCCTTGTCCAGCATGTCGTCCTCCTTGCATTTCGGGTTATATCGTTATGTAACGATATAACTTTCGGCCTCCCCGCGCGTTGATCGGGAGCAAAAATCGGTCGATTTCCGGTGATAAACCTACAGCCTGGAAGGAGAACCGATTTTCCTCAGGGACTGGACGTCGAGGACCTGGAAACGGCCCCTCCCCAACCGGCGGATCACCCCCGCGTCGACCAGCCCCGTGACGGCCCGCGAGAAGCTTTCCGGGGAGATCCCGAGGGAGCGGGCGAACTCCCCCGAAGCCGCCGGGAGGAAAACGACCGCCGCGTTTTCCTTCGCATCCAGGGGAAGCAAGGCGACCAGGGCGGCCGCCACGCGGGGAAGCGTCCCCCGGGCCGACAGCAACTCGATCCGGTCGAACGCGTCCCGGAGACGCCTCCCGAGGAAGGAGAACAAGGGAAGCGCCACCTCGGGGTTCTCTTGGAGCGCCTGAAAGAGTCCCTGCCGGGACATCGTCCTCGCGCGCACATTGTCCATCGCCACCGCTGTCGCGAGATAGGGCCTGCCGTCCAGAAACGGCAGAAACCCGAACAGTTCCCCCGGGCCGAACAGGTACATGGCGGCGGAGTTGCCGTCCGGGAGCTGGCGAAAGATCCGGACATGCCCCTCGTCGACCGCCACGACGATATTCGCCGGATCCCCTTCCCGCCAGAGGACGCTGCCGGCGGGAAACCGGCGGACCTGGAAATAGGGGGCCAGCATGGAGAATGCCGCTTTTGCCTTGGCGGACATGGACACGTTACTCTTCGATCCCAAGCCCGCTTCCGGAGTCGAATCCCGGCTCTCCTTACGCCCGGCGTCGGTCAGCCGTAACCCCCTGGCAAGACGGGAGCGGGAAATCAGCCCTTTCCTGGCAAGCGCGCGAACGTGATCCTGGGCCGTACCGGGTGCTCGCCATCCAAGCGCGGCGCAGATCTCCCGGTAGGTCGGCGGCACCTGCCCGGAGAGTTCCTTTCCTAGCAGCAGATCGAGGATCTTCCGCTGCGACGGTGTCGGACGCGAGGAAAACCGGCCCATGCGGGCATTATATACCATACATTTGTACGCCATTGCGTACGAAGGGTATATCGACGTGCCGGAGAATGCTTCAATCGCCCGGGACACCGGCTGACGGAGGGGAACGGGTATGCCTGGGCGGACGCCAGGCCGTTCCTATTTCCCGGAAACCTCCCCCATCGCCTTGAGGATGTTCTCCGAAGTGATCTCGTTGCTCCCGTACAGCAGCTTCACCTTCCCCGTCCCGGCGTCGGTCACGACCACCGCCGGCGTTCCGTTCACCTTGAATTTCTGCACCACGGACATCTGGTACTGCATTCCGGCGACAACGTCCGCGAAGTCCAGCGGGACATACTTCACGTCGAGCGGCGCCACCACGGACTGGACCTCCTCCACCTTCGGTTCCTTCGTCCTTTTCGCCAGCACGGCGAGGGCCTCCCGGACCTGCAGATACTTTCCCTTCTCCCGGACCATCAAGGACAGGTTGTACGGGATGTAGTTCAATGTCTCCTTGTGGATGGGGTAATCCACGAAGACCACCTTCGCCCGCTTCATCGCCAGGTCGGCGCCTTTCAGGATCTCCGGTTCCGCGACCCGGCACGCAGGGCAGAACCAGTCGCTGATGACGTAAACCTCCAGGCTGCTGTCGGCGGCGCCCAACGCCATCATCTCCGGCGTCAGCCCGCCCGCGAAGGCGTCCGCCTTCTTCAGGCCGAGGGCGGACGTGCCCAGGCCGACGGTCAGGGCAAGCAGGACGAGTGCGACGTGGACCGGGAAACGTTTCATGTCAAATTTCCTTTCCCCTTCGGATATTGGACCGGACGTGCCGGCAAGATATTCATACGCGAGGATGACGCATGCCGTCGCGACGCAAAAGGCGACCCCCACGCACATGGGGCACCAGTGCCCGATGACGTATTTCTGTATCCAGGTGAAAACGAGTTCCGCGCCGAGCCCCCCGAACAGCAGGACGGCGAGCGCCAGCCGGAAGAAATCGTACCGGCGGCGCAGCAGGCAGGCGATCCCGCACGCCGTGAAGTACGCCACCCCCAGCGGGGGGAGCGGCATACCGAACAGGCGGTAGAAGGACGCCTCCGCGCAGGATTCGGTGCACACGCCGGCCCAGTCGAGGGCGGAAACGACCAGCCCCGCCGCGATGGGGACGAGAAGGAAGTTCCTCCGCAGAGCGTCCCCCGCCCCGCGAAGCGAAAATGCCGCGGCCGCCTCAGGCACGACGTCCTCCCGGCACCACCAGGATCGGGATGGTCGACCGATGGACCACGTGGTTCGCCACCCGGCCGAGGAACGCCTTGGCCATGTAACCCCGCCCCTGGCCGGCGATGACGAGCAGGGTATGCCCACCCCTCCGGACCTTTTCCGGGATGAGAGGGCCCGGCAGGCCGAGCTCCACATCCCGGCTCACCTTTGCCGCCCCCTGCGACTCCAGCCGCCCCGCCAGCGCGTCCAGCCGTTCCCGGTCGATCCGGTCGAACTCGGGGAGGCGGTCGGCCAGGTGCGGGCGGATCCTTTTCTCGTCCCGGACGTGGTACAGGATGGTCTCCGCGGGGCGGGTGCGCGTGACGATGTGCGCCAGGTATTCGAACGCCCTCTCCGCCAGGAGCAGCAGGCGATGGGCGACGCTGCCCAGGAGGATGCCCCTGACGACCGACTCCCCGTGCGTGCCGGCCACGATCAGGGAGGCGTCAGCCTCCTTGGCGACGCGGTTGATTTCGCGGGCCGGGTCCCCGAGGGGGATCTCCATGCGCGTCCGAAACCCCATTTCACCCAGCCGGTCCTCGTAATCCTTCAGGAGCGGCTCGACGAACTTCTTCATCGAGGTGTACAGTCCCCCCACGTCCCGGATGTCCATCACGTGGACCAGGGTGGCATCCTCCGCGCCCGCTTCCCGGAGCGGGGCCACGCAGCGCACAGGCAGGTCGAAGCCGGGGAGAAATCCATCGCGACCAGAATATGTTTGAACATCGCATCCCCCCTTTCGCGCGGACGGGTCAGTCCCCCGCTTCCGCGGGGAACCAGTGGCGGGTCCGGTTGCAGACGGAACAGACCGAAAGCATGACCGGGACCTCCACCAGGACCCCCACCACCGTCGCAAGCGCCGCTCCGGAGCCTGGGCCGTAGAGGGCGATCGCCGTCGCCACCGCCAGCTCGAAGAAGTTGCTCGCGCCGATCAGGGCGCCGGGGGCCGCCACGGCGTGGGGAACCTTCAGCCACTGCATCAGCCCGTACGTCAGCGACGAGTTGAAGTAGACCTGGATCAGGATCGGGACCGCGATCAGCAGGATGTGGAACGAACGGGCCGTGATGTTGTCGGCCTGGAACGCGAAGATGCACACCAGCGTCGCCAGCAGCGCGATCACCGTGACGGGGTGAAGCACCGCCAGGAACTCCTCGAACCAGGCGTTCCCCTTCGCGCGGATCAGCCAGGCCCTGGACACGACCCCCGCCGCCAGCGGGATCACGATGAAGAAGACCACCGCGTAGACGAGCACCATGAAGGGAACGTGCAGCGACGACGCTCCGCTGACCAGGAACTTCACGATCGGGGCGAACAGGACCAGCATGATCAGGTCGTTCACCGAGACCTGCACCAGGGTGTAGGCGGGATCCCCGTCCGTCAGGTAGCTCCACACGAAGACCATCGCCGTGCACGGGGCGGCCGCCAGGATGATGGTCCCGGCCAGGTACTGGTCCGCCAGCTCCGGCCCGATCCACGGCAAAAACAGGTGCTTGAAGAACAGGTACCCGATCAACGCCATCGAGAACGGCTTCACCAGCCAGTTGACGACAAGCGTGACGATGAGCCCTTTCGGCTTTTTGCGGACCCCCAGGATCGAGGTGAAGTCCACCTTGAGCATCATCGGGTAGATCATCAGCCAGATCAGCACCGCGATCGGGATGTTGATCTGGCTGTCCGTGCCGAACTCCATCTTCCGCAAGGCGTCGACCGCGACGGGGAACATCTTCCCGACGAAGATGCCCACGGCCATGCAGATGGCCACCCAGAGGCTCAGGTACCGCTCGAAGACGTTCAGACGCTTCGGGACGGGCGCCTCTCCGGATGGCGATGGACCGCCGGCGCTCATCCGCAGCAACCCCCGCCCTTGCGTTTCGTAATCCCGCTTGTCCCGTCGAACCCGCGGACAACCCGCAGGTCGCGCCGAAGTCCCTTCATCCGGTCTTTCTCCGCCATCGCGAGGAATCCCTTGTGAGCAGGGTCATGGACATTATCCAACGCCGATGCTAGCATGTCAATTCGTCAGTTGACGATACAAGAATAGGCAGAAGACCGCTTTCGCCAAGGAGCCGGAGCCATGAAGGAACGGACCAAGCTGTTCCTGATCGTCGCGGTCTATCTGGCCGCCTACTTCACCCCCTGGGGCCATCCCGTCATCCGCCAGTCGGGGCTGGAAGCCTTCATGATGCTCCAGGAATACGCCCGTGAGCACGTGCTGACCTGCCTGATCCCGGCCTTCTTCATCGCGGGGGCCATCGCGGTCTTCGTGTCCCAGGCCTCGGTCCTGAAATATTTCGGGGCCCAGGCGAACAAGGTGCTCTCCTACTCGGTGGCCGCGGTCTCCGGGACCATCCTCGCGGTCTGCTCCTGCACGGTGCTTCCGCTGTTCGCCGGCATCTAAACCCGGGGCGCCGGCATCGGCCCGGCCGCGGCGTTCCTCTACTCCGGACCGGCCATCAACGTGCTGGCCATCACGATGACCGCCAAGATCCTGGGCTGGCAGCTGGGGATTGCGCGCGCGGTAGGCGCGGTCGTCTTCGCCGTGGTCACCGGATTGCTGATGGCGCTGATCTTCCGAAAGGAAGAGTCCGAGCGGACCGCGGGAGCCCTCCTCCTTCCGGAAGATGACGAAAAGGGACGCACCCTCCTCCAGGACGCCGTGTACCTCCTGACCATGGTGCTGATCCTCGTGTTCGCCGCGTTCGCCCGCCCCGCCGACGGGGACGCCGGGGTCTGGAGGACGATCTTCACCTACAAGTGGCACGTCACCGTCGCGCTTTTGATCGCGCTGGGCTTCATGCTCAAGGCGTGGTTCACCCGGGAGGAATGCGTGAGCTGGATGGAATCCACCTGGGGATTCATGAAGCAGATCTTCCCCCTTCTGGCCGGCGGGGTCCTGGTAGCCGGCTTCCTGCTCGGGCGTCCGGGTCACCCGGCGCTGATCCCGGAAAGCCACATCCAGTCGCTTCTGGGCGGTAACTCGCTCCAGGCCAACCTGCTCGCCTCGGTGGCCGGCGCTCTCATGTATTTCGCGACGCTCACGGAGGTCCCCATTCTCCAGGGTCTGCTGGGCGCGGGGATGGGGAAGGGGCCCGCACTGGCCCTCCTGCTGGCGGGCCCGGCGCTCTCCCTGCCGAACATGCTGGTGATCGGGACCGTGATGGGCTGGAAGAAAACGGCGGTCTTCGTGACCATCATCGTGGTGATGTCGACCATCGCCGGGGTGGCCTACGGAACGTTCGCCGCTTAAGAGGAGGAAGCCCCATGAACGATGTCTCCCGCATCCGCGTGGGAGACGACGTGTCCGGGATCGCCGGCCTCAAAGAGGCGCTGGCGGAGATCGCGTCGCAGTGGAAAGGCAAGCCGGCCGAGCAGGCAGGGGACGCGCTGCTGGAGAAGCTCTCGAAGCGCAATTACATCCATCCCGGGAAAAGGGAGCTGTACAGGCAGGCGTTCGTCCGCGAGTACAGGAAATTCATCGGGGAGCCGGCGGAGGAAGCGGGCGGAGGCGGCGTCGAGATCAAGGTGTTCGGTCCGGGCTGCCCCCGGTGCAGGAAGATGGAAGAGGACGTCCGGTCCGCCCTCGCGGAGACGGGCGTCGACGCGGACGTGGAGCACGTGTCGGACATGAAGGAGATCTTTTCCGCCGGCATCATGGGGACCCCCGCGCTGATGATCGACGGGAAGGTGCTGGTGACGGGGTCCGTCCCTCCGAAGTCGAAGCTGAAGGAGTGGATCACGAAGGCCGCCGCCCGGCGCGCCGCAAGGTGAAAGCGGTCATCGCCCGCCGCGTCGTCCGTCCCGCGCGGCCGAAAGCCCCGCGGCGAACGGTACGGCCAGGAAGCAGGCGACCAGGGCGACCACCCCGCCCCACCCCCACAGGTGGTACGCCGTGCCGCTCGCGGTGATGCCTCCCGCCCCCCCGAGGTAATACAGCAGGATATACAGGGAGTTGCCCCTCCCCCGGCTCGACGCGAGCCGCCGGTTCAGCTCCGCCACCGCCGCCGTATGCACGATGAAAAATCCCGCGCAGGCCCCCGCGAGCCCCGCCCCGATCCCGGCGAGGGAGGGCAGGAGAAGAAGGAGCGAGGACGCCGCGAACACTGCGGACCCGATCGCCATCGTCGCGCCGTTCCCGAAACGGTTCCCCAGCCGCCCGGCCGAGGGGCCGATCGCCACGCCGACGAGATACGACAGGTACAGCAGCGTGACGAGGTGGGTGGGAAGGGAAAACGGCGGCCCCGCCAGCCGGAACGGCATGTAGTTGAAGACGGAAAGGAAGGCGCCGCAGGCGAAGGCGCCGGAGAAGAAGATCCGCACCAGGTCGGGACGCGAAAGGAGGGCGACGAACCCGGCCTCCTCCCCGCCCGCGTCGGTAGGCCTTTCCTCCCGCGGCAGCCAGCGGAAGGCGTCGAGCGTCCCGAGGAGCAGGAGGACCGAGGCGGTCACGAACGCGTACCTCCAGTGCAGCGGGGGATGGATGAACCCCGCCAGCAGACGGCCTCCCAGCCCACCCGCCACCGTGGCCGAGACGTACGACCCCATCGCGACGTTCAGCCGGTCCGGGGGCAGGCGCCTGGCGAGGAAGACCACGAGGCAGGTCGTGATCGCGGGGACGGACAGCCCCTGGAGGAACCGGGCGGCCACGAGCAGGGGAAAACTCTCCGTCGCCGCGCAAAGGAACCCGCACAGGGAGGCCACCATCCCCCCCGACAGCAGGATCGGACGGGTCGGGAACCGGTCGGCCAGCCGGCCCAGCGGCAGGGTGGCGAGGGCGATCCCGAAGATCACCGCGGAGACGGAAAAGGACGCCTTGGCCGCCCCGATCCCGAACTCCCGCCCCAGGACCGGCAGCACCGGCTGGGTCAGGTAGATGGTGGAAAAGGTCGCCGCGACCAGGAGGAACACCCGGGCCTGGAGCGTTTTCATCCGATCACCTTAGCCGAAGGGAAACGGCAAAGGAAAGGAAGTATGATGTATCGATGGTCCTCGATGTACTCCCGCTGAACCGCTGCGACCACCCGCCCCGGGTGATCGCGTCGCCGCATTTCAACCGGAACCCGAGGCCTCTCGCGATCCAGGGCGTCCGCCGGTTCCACCGGTCGCTGTTCGCCCGCCTCGACTCCCTCCCGAAGCCGGCCGCCCGGGAACGGTGCCTTCGCGACTACATGGAAACGGTATTCCTGACCGGGAAGATTCCCCGGGACGTCTCCCCCGCCGACCGCCGGTCCCTGCGGAACGGCTACCTGCGGTTCCTGCGCGGCTGGATGCTGGACGCGAGCTCCGAGGAGGGGGCGGTGCTGAAAGGGTGGGTGGAAAGCCGGTTCGGGCTGCCCCCCGTCTTCCACGCCGGCCCGATCGACGGCGCCGGCACCGGGGAGTACCTCGTCTACCTCGGCGAACGGATGCACGGGAGCACCCGGACGAACGCCGTCGACATGCAGTTCGACCTCGTCTACGAGTACGTGCAGTACGAGCTGGGGCGCCGCCACCCCGGCGTCTCCTCCTTCCGCCTGTATCGGGGGATCCGCAACATCGCGGACTACCTGTTCCTCGAGGAGAGCATCGACGCCCGGGCGGTGGTCCGGCTGAACAACCTCAACTCCTTCTCCTCCCGTCTCGAGTATGCCTGGGAGTTCGGAAGCCACGTCTTCGAGGCCGACGTCCCCGCCTCCAAGATCTTCTTCCGGTCCGACGTCCTTCCCGGCGTCCTTCCGAGGGGCGAGGAGGAATCGCTGGTGATCGGGGGGGATTTCGACGTGATCGTGAGGTCGTATTGAGCCCCCGGAACGGGGGGGTCCCGGGCCGCGCGGACATCGAGCAGCGCGCGCAGGCCGTCCTGCTCGGGTCGGCCGTCGGCGACGCCCTCGGCGCCACGACGGAGTTCATGACGCCCGACCAGATCCGGGAGCGTGTCGGGGTCCACCGGGAAATCACCGGCGGCGGCTGGCTGGATCTTTCCCCCGGACAGGTCACGGACGACACGCAGATGACGCTGTGCGTGGCGCGCGCGATCGCCGCGAGCGGCGGCTGGGACCTCGTGGGGATCGCGGACCGCTTCGCGCGCTGGCTCGAGGGGAATCCCGTCGACGTCGGGGCCACATGCCGGCGGGGGATCGAGGAGTACCGGGCGAAGCGGCGGCTCCAGGTGCCCCCGAACGAGCGGGACGCGGGAAACGGCGCGGTTATGCGGATGGCCCCGGTGGCGCTGTACGCGCTGGGCGACGAGGAGCGGATGGCCCGGCTCGCCGTCGAGCAGGCGCGGCTGACCCACAACCACCCGCTCTCGGACGCCGCGTGCGTCGCGGTGGGGCTGCTGGTCCAGTGGGGGATCCTCGGGCATCCCGCGCGCAGGCTCCGCGCCGCGGCGGACGAGCTGGTCGCGCGGCACCCGCAGTTCCAATTCGACGGATACGAAGGCGGGGCCACCGCGTACGTGGCCGACACGATCCGCACGGTCCTCGACGCCTTCTTCTCCACCGGCGGCTTCGAGGAGTGCCTCGTGAAGACGGTCAACCGGGGGGACGACGCCGACACCACGGCGGCCATCGCCGGGGCGATCGCGGGCGCCCGCTACGGCCTCGACGCGATACCGCCCCGCTGGCTCGCCGCCCTGGACCCCGCCCTGCGCATGGAGCTCTCCTCGCTGGCCTCGCGGATCGTCGGCCTGTCCCCGCTGCTCCGCCCCCCGGAGGCGATGTAACCCGTTGGAGCGAAGAACGCACCGGCCGCTGACGGTGGTTGCCCTGCTCCTGGGGCTCTTCCTGGCGGCGATGGAAATGACCGTCGTCTCTACGGCCATGCCGACCGCGGTCGGGGAGCTGGGCGGGATCCACCTCTACGCCTGGGTGTTCGCGGCCTACATGCTCACGGCCACCGTGACCATGCCCATGCACGGGAAGCTCGCCGACCTTTACGGGCGCAAGCCGGTGATGTTCGCGGGGATCGCCCTGTTCCTTTCCGGCTCCTTCCTCTGCGGCCGCGCCGGCGGCATGACCGAGCTCATCCTCTTCCGGGCGGTCCAGGGGCTGGGCGCCGGGGCGATCCAGCCCATCGCGATGACCATCGTCGGCGATCTCTTCGACGTCCACCAGCGGGGCAGGGTCCAGGGGGCCTTGAGCGCGGTCTGGGGGGTCGCGGGGCTGATCGGGCCGCTCCTCGGCGGCGCGATCGTGCACTGGCTGTCGTGGCGATGGGTGTTCTACGTGAACATCCCGGCGGGTCTGGGCTGCGCCGCGGTGCTGTATTTCGCCTACCACGAGACGGTGGAGCGGCGCGAGCGCCGGCTCGACGCCGCAGGCGCGGTCCTGCTTTCCCTCACGATCGTCCTCGCCCTCCTCGGGACCCGGGCCCGCGGGGAAGGCCTCCTTCTCTTCGCCGGCGCGGCCGTTTCCCTGGCCGCCTTCCTGCTGGCGGAACGCCGCGCGGCCGAGCCGATCCTTCCGCTCGACCTCTTCTCGCAGCGCGTCATCGCCGTCGCTTCGGCCAGCGGCGCGCTGGTGGGAGGCGCGATGATGTCCGCGGTCACCTTCGTCCCGCTCTACGTGCAGGCCGTGCTGTCCGGGACGCCCTACGAGGCGGGCAGCGCCATCGCGCCGGTCGCCGTGGGATGGCCGATCGCCTCGACCCTGGCGGGGCGTCTCCTGCCGACCCGGGGGTACCGCGTCCTCATCCGGACCGGCCTCGCGCTCACGCTGTGCGCTGCGGCGGCGTTGTCGCTGCTCCTCCGCCCGGAGGCGGACCTGTGGGCGATCCGGCTGGTCATGCTCCTGTACGGGCTGGGGCTGGGTCTGGCGAACACCCCGCTGATCATCGCGGTGCAGTCGAGCGTCCCGTGGGACCGGCGCGGCGTGGCCACCGCCAGCACCCTGTTCAGCCGCACGATCGGCGGCACCCTGGCGGTCGGCGCGCTCGGAAGCGTCCTCGCCGCCGCCCTCGCCGCGAGCGGGGTCCCCGCGGAGACCGCCGACCGGCTGCTGGGGCCCGGGCGCTCCCTGCTTCCTCAGGCGATGGTGCAAAGCCTCTTCGGCGCCCTCCAGGGGGGAATGGACACGATCTTCCGGGCGGTGGCGGCCATCGCCTTCGCGGGGTTCGCGGTCAGCCTGCTGTTCCCGGCGGTCCGCATCGCCCCCCGGACGCCGCGCCGCCCGCATCCCGGAAATGACCCCTGCAAATAAAAGCTTGCGCGCCGAATGACGATCCGGTAACCTGTTTTGATAATACATCCCGAGACGCAATCCTCTCCCAAAGGGTTTTCTCCAAGGAGCGGGTCGAAGAAGGCGCGACCCGGCCAACCAGCTTCTCCTTAGACTTCACCACGCGGAAGATCGGACGGCCACCGCGCCCGCCCACGGTTGTGCTTGGTGAAAAACACGAAGGAGAAACAGGAACATGCAGGAAGAAAGACCGTTGGAAGCAGCATCGTCGTTTGAAGCGTTCGGGCTCCGTCCCGAGCTCCTCCGCGCCGTCGCGGCGAAGAAGTACGCAACCCCCACCCCCATCCAGACGAAGGCGATTCCCCTCGTGCTCGAGGGGAAGGACGTCCTCGGGTGCGCGCAGACCGGCACCGGGAAAACGGCCGCCTTCGCGCTGCCGATCCTTCACCGGCTCCAGGGGGCTCCCTGGAAGGGAAGCGGCCGGCGGCCCGTCCGCGTCCTCGTCCTGACCCCGACGCGGGAGCTGGCCTCCCAGGTCGCGGAGAGCTTCGGCGAATACGGCAGGCACACGGGACTATCGCACGCCGTCGTCTTCGGCGGCGTCAACCAGGGGCCGCAGGCCCAGGCGCTGCGGCGGGGGATCGACATCCTCGTGGCGACGCCCGGGCGGCTGCTCGACCTGATNNTGCCAAGACCACCGGCCACCGGGTCACCGTGGTCTACGGTGGCGCCGGCTACGAGCCGCAGATCAAAGCGCTCAAGCGCGGTGTCGACATCCTCGTCGCAACCCCCGGGCGTCTCATCGACCTCATGGAGCGCGGCGTAGCCAAGCTCGGCAACGTGGAGATCCTGGTGCTCGACGAAGCGGACCGGATGCTCGACATGGGCTTCATCCACGACATCCGCCGGGTCATCGGCCAGCTGCCCGCGAAGCGGCAGACGCTGTTCTTCTCGGCGACGATGCCGCCGGAGATCCGGGGGCTCGCGGACACCATCCTGCGCGACCCGGCCCGGGTGGCGGCGACGCCGGTGGCCACCCCGGCCCAGGCCGTGGAGCAGCGGATCCACTACGTGGAGAAGACCGAAAAGATCGACCTGCTGAAGCACCTGCTGGCCGGGTCTTCCGTCAAGAACGCACTGGTCTTCACCCGCACCAAGCACGGCGCCGACGGGGTCACGAAGCAGCTCGAACGCGCGAACGTGCGGGCCGAGGCGATCCACGGCAACAAGACGCAGAGCGCCCGCGAAAAGGCGCTGGCCAACTTCAAGGGGGGCCGGACGAGGGTGCTCGTGGCGACGGACATCGCCGCCCGCGGCATCGACATCGTGGAGCTGTCCCACGTGATCAACTACGACCTTCCCAACGAGCCGGAAAGCTACGTCCACCGGATCGGCCGTACGGGGAGGGCCGGGGCTTCCGGAATCGCGTGGTCCTTCTGCTCCTTCGAGGAGCGGCCCTTCCTGGCCGGCATCGAGCGGCTCATCCGGAAACACCTTCCGGTTGCGGCGGAGCACCCGTTCCGCTCCGGCCACCGCCCCGGCCTGCCGACGGTCCTCGATCCGCGGAAATCCCACGGCCTCCCGGCGCTTTCGCTGGTCCACCCGGCCGAGCCGTTCCCGCGGGCCGGCAAGTCGGCCTTCAGGGGACGCTCCGACGGGCGGCCCGGCAGCTCACGCAGGGAATCGAAATGGGGCGGCGGCCGGCAGCACCGCCGCGCGGAATGGTAAGCACCGGCGCCTGAAAGGGGGCGCGGCGGCTACCTCGACAGTTTCTTGTACCGGATCCGGTGCGGCTGGTCGGCGTCGACGCCCAGCCGCTTTTTCCTGTCCGCTTCGTAATCCTGGTAGTTCCCCTCGAACCAGACGACGGAGGACTCCCCCTCGAAGGCGAGGATGTGGGTGGCGATCCGGTCGAGGAACCACCGGTCGTGGGACACGACCACCGCGCACCCCGCGAAGTCGAGCAGCGCCTCCTCCAGCGACCGGAGCGTGTCGACGTCGAGGTCGTTCGTCGGCTCGTCGAGCAGGATGAGGTTGCCGCCCTCCTTCAGAAGCTTGGCCAGGTGCACGCGATTCCGCTCGCCGCCGGACAGCTCCCCCACCCGCTTCTGCTGGTCGGGCCCCTTGAAGTTGAAGGCGGCCGCGTACGCGCGGGAGGCGACCTTCCGCTTCCCGAGCTCGAGCGTCTCGGCGCCCCCGGAGATCTCCTCCCAGACGCTCTTTCCGGGATCGAGGGCGTCGCGCGACTGGTCGACGCAGGCGATCTTGACGGACGGCCCGATCGAAAGCTTGCCGGCATCCGGCTTCTCCTGCCCGGTGAGGATCCGCAGGAGGGTGGATTTCCCCGCGCCGTTGGGGCCGATGATGCCCACGATGCCGCCGCGCGGCAGGCGGAACGACATGTTCTCGAAGATCAGGCGCTCGCCGTAGGACTTGGCAAGCCGCTCCGCCTCGACGACCAGGTCCCCCAGGCGCGGCCCCGGCGGGATGGAGATCGCCCCCGCCTCGACCCGGTCCAGCGTGTCCTGCCCGAGCAGCTTCTCGTACTCGTTCAGGCGCGCCTTTCCCTTCGCGTGCCGGGCCCTGGGCGCCATCCGGATCCACTCGAGCTCGCGCTCCAGGCTCTTGCGCCTCGCGGTCGCCTGCTTCTCCTCCATCTCCAGGCGCTTCATCTTCTGGTCGAGCCACGAGGAGTAGTTCCCTTCCCACGGGATGCCGCGGCCCCGGTCGAGCTCGAGGATCCACCCCGCGACGTTGTCGAGGAAATACCGGTCGTGGGT
>DCUH01000137.1:15368-37345 GCA_002327765.1 bacterium UBA2219
CGGCGCTTCTCGCCGCCCGACAGCGGCTCCACCGGCATGTCGCCGGGGGGCAGGCGGAGGGCGTCCATCGCGATCTCGAGCTTTCGGTCGAGCTCCCAGGCGTCCGACGCGTCGATCGCGTCCTGCAGCCGGGCCTGCTCGGCGAGCAGCTTTTCCATGGCGCCGTCGTCCATCGGCTCGGCGAACCTCGCGCTGACCGACTCGAACGCGGCGAGCAGCCCGCGGGTCTCCGCGACCCCCTCCTCGACCGCCTGCGCCACCGTCTGCCCGGGAGCCAGCCGCGGCTCCTGCGGGAGGTACCCCACGGTGATCCCCTGGGCCGGACCGG
Source organism: bacterium UBA2219 (assembly GCA_002327765.1). Lineage (GTDB taxonomy): Bacteria > Desulfobacterota > Deferrimicrobia > Deferrimicrobiales > Deferrimicrobiaceae > UBA2219. The sequence goes on from DCUH01000137.1 coordinate 15,697, forward strand.
CCTCGCCGACGAACTCGGCGTCCTCGCCCGCCATGATGCGGAGAAGAGTCGACTTGCCGGAGCCGTTCAGCCCCAGCACGCCGATCTTCGCCCCGGGGAGGAACGAAAGCCAGATGTCCTCCAGCACCTTCCGCTTCTGCCCGTAGACCTTCCCGAGCCCCTTCATCGTGTAGACGAACTGGACCCCCGCCATCGCGCTCATTTCAGCTCTTCACCGCCTCCCACATGGTGTCCCAGAACATCAGCTCGTACCCCTGCAGCATCCGCGCGGCGCGCCGGACGAGCTGCGGGTTCGCCCCCTTCTCCAGACCTTCCTCCACCACCGCCAGCCCCCGCTCCCCGAAATCCGGGGGCGGGGTGGCGAACAGGTCGAAGAAGGCAACGTCCTCCTTCACGAGGCCGTAGTTCGCCTGGAGCGCGCGGCTGACCCGCCCGCAATTGGCGCCCCACACGTCCAGGTTGGCCAGGAAGGCCCCCACGTACTCCGCGGAGGTCCCGTTCCCGGCGAGCCAGTACACGTACGCGCTGTAGGCGAAGGCGCCGGGGAGCGGCTTCGCCGCGTCGAGCTGCTCCGGCGACAGCCCGAGCGCCCGCCCGAAAAGCAGGAGCGCCGAGAGGGCCGCCCGCTCCCCTTCCAGCATCCCGGAGAGGAACTCGCGCGCCGCGCCCGTCTCCGCCCTGGAGACGGCCAGCTCCATGCTGCGCAGGTCGCTCTCGATGATGTGGCGCTGCTGACCGGCGAACACCCCCAGCCTCCCCTTCCCGAATCCCCGCTTCTCCAGGGCGTCCAGGTACGGGTGGAGGCGTATCCGCTCCTCCGTCGATACGATGGCGTTGCGTGATTCGTCTATGAGCTGCCGTGCCCGTTGCGTCATGCCTGGCCTCCTGCCTCGCCTCTTCGTACGGGTTTATGGTCCCGTGAGCCCTCTCCCTCCCGCTTCAACGTGATATTGCCATGGCCGCGGCGATATTAACGCGGAAACGTGAAGCGATCGTCGGGTCGAGACGTTATTTCCGGGCGGCGTCCACGCTCCAGATGCCCGGGCCGTTGGCCGAGATGTAAAGGAAGATGAAGCAGTACAATACGGCAAGCTCCCCCTGGTTGACCAGCGGAAAGAACGCTTTCGTGCCGTGCCCGATCCAGTAGGCCGCCGCCATCTGCCCGGCGCACAGGAAGGCGGCCCAGTTCGTGAAAAGGCCGACGGCGATCAGGAGGCCGCCGAAGAACTCGATCGACCCGGCGAAATACACGATGAACGCCGGGGCCCCCTCGGGCATAGGGACGGGAAACCCGAACAGCTTCTGGGCGCCGTGACACAGGAAAAGCAGCCCGGCGACGATCCGCAACAACGAGTACGTCTGCGCGCTGAACCGGTTCATGAAATGGCCCACGTTCCCCTCCTTCGCATGGGTCGTTTACGGCGCATGGTTCCCGCTTGATCCAATTCTATCAGGAGACCTCCATGGATCCGCACGCGGACGATTGGAAACATCCCCGCCGACTGATAGATTGTACCCGGAGGGAGCGACGGCAACGATGAGCCCGAAACAGCCCCGACGGAAAAACGATCCGCCGCCTATCTACATCCTCTCCGGAGGCACGGGGGCGAGCGGCCGCCAGATCGTGGAGACCGCGCTCGCGCAGTTCCCCGCGTTCCGCGGGCAGGTCGTCGTCCGGGGCCACGTGCGCACCCCGGAGCAGGCCGGCGCCGTCGCGACGGAGGCGGGGGCCGACGGCGGGCTCGTGGTGCACACGCTCGTTGACGGCGCCTTGAGGGGATCCTTCCTCCGCCTCGCCGGGAAGCGCGGCGTCGACACCATCGACCTCATGGGGCCCCTGCTCGAACGGATCGAGGCGCGCGCCGCGGCGAAGCCGCTCGGGCAGCCCGGCCTGTACCGGAAGCTCCGAGAGGAGTACTTCGAGCGCGTCGAGGCCATCGATTTCGCCGTGTCCCACGACGACGGGAGCGGGGCCGCAGACCTCCACTCCGCCGAGGTCGTCCTTCTCGGCGTGTCGCGTTGCGGGAAGACCCCTTTGTCGATGTACCTCGCGGCGAACGGGTGGAAGGCGGCGAACATCCCGATCGTCAAGGGCATCCCCCCGCCGGAGGAGCTTTCCCGGGTGGACCGCCGCAGGGTGGTCGGCCTGGTCATCGACCACGGGCGGCTCCTGGAGCACCGGAGGAAGCGGGAGAAGCTCCTGGGCGCCTTCGGCTCCACCGCCTATGCGAAACCCTCCGCGGTCTTCGAGGAGCTCGAGTTCGCGAAGCGGATCTACCGGGAAGGCGGGTACGCCGTGGTCGACGTCACGGACAAGCCGGTCGAGGCCGTCGCGGAAGAGATCACGGGGACGATCCCGCCGGACCCGGTCGGGGGGCCGGGCCGGCCCATGCCGCGCTGATGGGATACGGCAAGGCCATCCGGAAGCGGTGGGCGGAGGCGGCCGCGCCGCTTGCGTCCGCCGCGCGGTCCGCGCCCGAATCCTTCCTCCTGCTCGCCCTCTTCGTCCTTTCCTCGGCCGCGGCGCAGCGCGCCGGGGCGCTACCCGGCGGCGGCCTTCGTCTTCACGGGCTCGCGGCCACGACGCTGTTCTGCGCGTGCCTGTACGGCGCCCTGGGGACCCTGTACCTTCGGGTTTCCCCCATGGAGGGTTCCGCACGCCGGGTCCTGAACAGGCTCGGGGCCTCCCTGGTTCTGGCGGTGATATCGACGTACGGATTCATGCTCCTGCTGCCGCCGGACGCGTGGGACAAGTTCTTCTACCTGCGGTACCCCGCCTTCCCCGCGTCCGCAACGCTCTGGTGCATGGCGCTGCTGCCCCGGGAATCCCGCGGGCTACTCCGCGCCGCGGCAGACGCGCGGCCCGATACCCCGCTGCGGCCGCTTGCGCTCCTGCTGCTGGCGGCGGCGGTCCTCGTCACCGCCTCCGATCTCGCGCTGCAGTTCCGCGACGTCTCCATCCCCGGGATCCGGGAAAGCGTCATCCGGCAAAACGCGTGGGTCTCGGAGATCGCCATCATGTTCGCCTTCTTCGCCCTCGCGTTCGCCCTCACCCGGCGGGTGGCCGCCGCGCTGCTGCTCGTGACCCCGCTTTTCGCGGTCCTGGGCCTGTCGACGATGACGAAACTGAAATACATGCATTCTCCCGTGGTGCCGCTCGACCTGCTGAGCCTGCGGGAGTTCCTCCCGTTTTTCCGTCCCTTCTTCGGCAACGCCGTCCTCGCGGCGTCCGCCGTCGGTTTCTTCGCCTGGATCGTTTCGCTCCTGGCGCTCCGGAAGACCGCTCCCCGCCGGATTCGCCCCCTCCACCGGTGGACTGTCGGGGGACTGTCCCTTGCGTTCCTGACGGCGACTCCCCTCCTGATCCATTTTTTCCCGGACCTGGAGCTCGAGCGCCGGATCGGAGCCCCCGCGGTGTGGACCACCAGCCCGCAGGAGTCCACCCGGACCAGCGGGTTCCTGTTGTCCTTCCTTTCGGAGATCCCGGCTTCGTTCGTCGCCGCGCCGTCCGGCTACTCCCCGGAGAGCGTGACCTCCGCGTTGGCGAGATACCCGGGATTCTACGCGCCGCCGGCCGGCCCGGCCGGCGGGAGGCGCATCAACCTGATCGTGTACATGGTCGAGTCGCTCATGGACCCGCGGGCTCTCGGCTGGAGCTACTCCGCCGACCCGATACCGAACCTGCGCGAGCTGATCCGGACCGGCACCGGCGGGACCTGCGTCGTGCCCGGGCAACACAACGGTTCCTCGGACTCGGAGTTCGAGGTCCTCACCGGAATGACGAACACCTTCCTGCCGGAACGGTCGCTGGCGTACCGGCAGTTCGTTCGGGATGGGACTCCGTCGCTGGCGGCCCTGCTGAAGCGCCACGGATACCGGTCGTTCGCGGTCCAGGCGGACCCGAAAGCGTTCTACAACCGGGCGAGCATCTATCCGAAACTGGGCTTCGACGAGGTGTACTGGCTCAACGAAGATCCGGGCGTGGAACGCGCCGCCAACCGGTTCTGGCCTTCCGACAACGCGGTCGTCGACGCCATCATCCGGGCGAGCCGGGGAAAGAGGCCGTTCTTCGCTTTCGCCTTCCCCTCGTCGACCCACTCCCCCTACAACCTGGGGCTGTACAAGAATATCGGCCTGGAAGTCCCGGACTCGCCGCCCGGCGAAGCCTCGGTGGAACTGAAGGAGTACGTCAACCTTCTAAGGGACGCGGACCGGGCGATCGGCCGGCTCGTCGAACATTTCCGGGACCGCCCGGAGCCCACGGTGATCGCCGTCGTCGGCGACCACCTGCCGCCCCTTTCCGACGCAGCGCTCGAACGGTTCGACGCGGAACCGGCGAATCGGCCGGAGACAGAGCAGGATCTGAAGCACCGCAGCGTGCCGCTCCTCGTGTGGGCCAACTTCGCCCTTCCAAGGCAGGAGGTGCGGCTGAGCATGAACGCTCTTCCTTCGTACCTTCTCGAGAGGATCGGCATCGCCCCCCGCGGCTTCCTCGCAGTATCCGACGCGGTCCGGCTCCGGTTCCCGATCTTTTCGGAAATCCTCGTCCAGGGGGTTGACGGATCCTTGAAGGACCCGGACTCCTTCCAGGGGGAAGAAAAGGTCCTGGCGGACGATTACCGGCTGATCCAGTACGACCTTCTGATCGGCAAGCGGTACGCGTTCAGCCGGGCAGCATCTTCCCGGGGTTCAGGATTCCCTGCGGGTCCAGCGCCGCCTTGACGCGCCGCATGTACTCCAGCGCGTTCCCGTGCTCCGCCTCGACGAACGGGAGCTTGCCGCAGCCGATGCCGTGCTCCCCGGTGCACGTCCCGCCCGCCGCGATGGCGTGCTCCACCACCGCCCGGTTGACCCGCCCGACCGCCCTCCGGGCGGATGCGTCCGCGGGGTCGTACATGAGGCCCAGGTGGAGGTTCCCGTCCCCGGCGTGCCCCCAGACGAACCCGGCGACGCCCTCCCGCTCCACGGCCTCCCGGGCGTTGTCCACCATTTCCGAATAGCGGCTGACGGGCACGCAGGCGTCCACCAGCAGCACCGAACGACCCGGGTGGTTCCGCTTGATCGATTCGAGAGCCCCGTGGCGCACTTCCCAGAGGCGGGCCCGCTCGTCGGCGCCGATGCCGCGGTCGATCTTCTCGACCCGGTGCTCCCGCAGCAGCTCCTCCACCATCCCGACCTGGCCCTCCAGCGCCGCGGCGTTGACGTTGTGGAACTCCATGAAGAGCATCGGCTTCCCGTCGAGCGACATCTTCCGGTCCCGGTTGATCTCGCCGACGACGGCCGCGTCCATGAACTCGAGGGCCGCGGGGTTGAGGCCGTAGCGGATCGTGTCCCGGACGGCGTCGCACGCGTCGCGCGCCGTCGGGAAGGAGGCCACGACCGTCAGGTACTCGGGTGGAAGCCCCCGAAGGCGCAGGGTGGCCCGGGTCACGATCCCCAGCGTCCCTTCGCTCCCGACCATGAGGCGCAGCAGATCGTAGCCGGACGAGCTCTTGATGGCCCGACTTCCCAGGCGGATCACGTTGCCGTCCGCCATGACGACCTCCAGCGCCAGGACGCAGTCCCGCGTGGCTCCGTAGGCGACGGTCCGCACCCCGGACGCGTTGTTCCCGATCATCCCGCCGATGCACGCGTGGGCGCCCGGGTCCGGCGGGAAGAAGAGGCCGTGGTGGCGCAACCGTTCGTTGAGGGCCCGGTACGGCACGCCGGGCTCCACGTCGGCCTGCAGGTCCTCCTCGCGGACCTCGAGGATCCGGTTCATCTCCGTGAAATCGAGGCAGATGCCGCCCTTGACCGGGATGGGGTTCCCCTCGAGGCTGGTGCCCGCGCACCACGGGGTGACGGCGTACCCTTTCCGCGCGGCGAGCTTGACCGCGGCGACGACGTCCTGCGTCCCCTGCGGCCACACCACGACGTCGGGCCGATGGGGCTCGAGGTACGACTCGTCGCGGGAGTGGAGGTCGCGGTTGGACTCGCCCGCCGAAACATGCGAGGGCCCGATCGCCTGCTTCAGGAACTCGACGTCTTCCGGGGTCACGCGGGGGTACTCCATGGATCCTCCCGATCAGGCATCTTCCCGTGGAAAAGGGGCCGGGAAGGCCGGGATGCGAGCGACGGAGGCCCGAATCATGGAAGATTGGTCGGGACGGCGAGATTTGAACTCGCGACCTTTTGACCCCCAGNNTGCGCTACCAGGCTGCGCCACGTCCCGACCCTTGGGCTTTCGGGAAGAAAGTTTACCATGGCCGAGCCCGGCCGGGGATCCGATGTCCGGGGCGAAACTTCCCGCGTTCCCCGGAACCTAACTAATGGGACCCGTAAAAGGCATTCGGATCGAGTCTCTTGAACAGGAGGGATGAAAATGGGAACCGGCGCGAAGGAGACCGCGGGATCCCTCCCGCGGGACATTCGGATAAGGGTCTGGGTATATTCGGCAATGATCCTGGCGATGCTGGCCGTCACGGTCGCCGGGTAGGAAATCCGGGCGAACGCGGGGGTCCTACGCCAGAAGGACCCCCGTGTTCTTCATCTCCGTGATCAGCGTCCGCATTGCCACGCCCCGGTGACTGATCCGGTTCTTGTCCTCGATCGAAAGCTCCGACATCGTCTTCCCCATCGAGGAGACCAGGAAGACCGGGTCGTACCCGAAGCCCCCCGTCCCGCGGGGGGCGGGAAGGATCTCCCCCTCCACCTTCGCGGTGGACTGCGCGACCACCCGCCCGGGCAGGGCCGCCATCGCCACGCAGACGAAGGACGCCTTCCACGGACGCGGCTTGTCCTTCAGCTCCTGGAGCAGCAGGGCGATGTTCTGCTCGTCGGTCGCCCCCTGCCCCGCGAAGCGGGCGGAGAACACGCCGGGCATCCCCCCCAGCGTTTCCACCGAAAGCCCCGAGTCGTCCGCCACGCACAGCACCTTCAGCGCCTGGGCGTAATGGAGCGCCTTGATCCTCGCGTTCTCGGCGAAGGTCTTGCCGGTCTCCCTGGGCTCCGTGACGGAGGGCATTTCCACCAGCGTGGCGACCTCCACGTTCTTCTGGACCGCCAATCCCAGCAGGGACCGGATCTCCACCGCCTTCCCCCGGTTCTTCGTGGCGATCACGAGCTTCATTCGCCGTCCCCCTTCGTCCATCTTCTCTGCGCCGCAAGGATCTTCCTTCCGGCGGACGACGCCATGGCCAGCATGGCGTCGAGACGCTGGCGGGTGAACGGCTCCCGCTCCGCCGTCCCCTGCACCTCGATGAGCCGCCCGTCCGACGTCATCACCACGTTCATGTCCACTTCCGCCGCCGAGTCCTCGGCGTAGTCGAGGTCCGCGAGCACCTTCCCGCCCACGATCCCCACGCTCACCGCCGCGACCTGGCCGAGCAGCGGGTTGCGCGGCACCCGTCCCGCCTCCACCAGCCCTCGGCACGCCAGCCACAGGGCGATCCACGCCCCGTTGATGGAAGCCGTGCGCGTCCCCCCGTCGGCCTGCAGCACATCGCAGTCGAGCGTGATCGTCCGCTCGCCGAGCGCCTCGAAGTCGACGACCGCACGGAGCGACCTCCCCACGAGCCGCTGGATCTCGTACGTGCGGCCCTGCACCTTCCCGGCGCGCCCCTCGCGGGCGACCCGGGTGCCCGTCGCGCGCGGGAGCATGGAGTACTCCGCGGTGACCCAGCCCTTCCCCGCGCCGCGGAGGAACGGCGGGACCCGCTCCTCGACGGTGGCCGCGCACAGCACGCGCGTGTCGCCCATCGCGAACAGGACCGACCCCTCGGCCGACTTCTGCACCCCTTGCGTCGCCGCGATGGGCCGGATCTCCCCCGGCCTGCGCCCGTCGGACCGCCCGCCCCCCATCCCGCCTCCCCGCTGAAGACACTTCACAAAGATTACCCCCAAACCGCGGCCGCGGGGAACCCCATATCAATCGACCCGGCAGCTGTTCCCGCCGCTCTTCTTGGCCTCGTACATCCTCGCGTCCGCCCGCCGGATCATCTCCACCGCGTTCTTGCCGCTTTCCGGGTAGGAGGAAAGGCCGAGGCTGACCGTCACCATCCCCTTGGGCTGCCCCTCCCGACCCTGGAACGGGTGCTTCGCTACCGCGTCCCGGAACCGCTCCGCGACGGCGCGCGCGCTCTCGATCGGGGTCTCCGGCAGCAGGACCACGAACTCCTCCCCCCCGTACCGGGCGGTGACGTCCGACTCCCGGAAGCATCCGCGCAGGATCTCCCCGATCCCCCGGATGACGACGTCCCCCGCATGGTGCCCCTCGCGGTCGTTGTACTTCTTGAAGCTGTCGATGTCCGCGAAGAGCAGGCAGAAGACATAGCCGTGGCGCGCCGACCGGGAGACCTCCTGCCGCAGCGCGTCCTGGAAATACGCGTGGTTGTACAGGCCCGTGAGGCCGTCCCGGTTCACGCGGTCGGCCAGCGCACGGTTGGCCGCCAGCAGTTCCTCGTTCTTTCGCGCGATGGTCTCCGTCAGGGCCCTCATCTCCCGGAGGAAGGCTGCGCGCTCCACCGCCCGCGACACCGCCGCGGTCACCAGGTCCAGCTCCTCGAACGGCTTGATCAGGTAGTCGTACGCTCCGGCCCGCAGGGCCAGGACAGCGGTCTCCAGCGAGGCGTAGCTCGTCATGACGATTACCTCGGATCCGGAATAGAGCCGCCTGACCTCCATCAGCAGGTCGATGCCGCTCATCCCCGCCATCCGGATGTCCGTGATCAGCAGGTCGTACGGCCGGGCGGCGAACCGCTCCAGCGCCTCCTCCCCGCTCGGCACGGCGTCCACCTCGTATCCCTCTTCCTTTAGGAGGAGCGACACGGACCCCCGGATCGCCTCCTCGTCGTCCGCCACCAGGATCCGCGCCCTCGGTTCATCCATGCGTCACCTCCCGCCCGGCCTGGCCGCCTGCATCCGGCCTCGCGCCGCCCGCGGCATGCACCGCGGGGATCCGGAGGATAAAGCAGGTCCCCCTCCCCGGCTCGCTGTCGACGATTATATCGCCCTTGTGGTCCTTCACGATCCCGTAGCTGACCGAGAGCCCGAGCCCCGTCCCCTTCCCCGCGGGCTTCGTCGTGAAGAAGGGCTCGAAGAGACGGGCCTGGATCTCCTTCGGGATCCCCGGCCCCGTGTCCCGCACCCGGATCTCCACCTGGTCGCCCTTGCCTTCCGTCTCGATCCGGACCGTCCCCGGGACCCCCTCCATCGCCTGCTCCGCGTTGAGGATGATGTTCAGCAGGACCTGCTGCAGCTGGTTGCCGTTCCCCACGATCCGCGGCAGCCCCTCCCCCAGCTCCTTCTCCAGGCGGATCCGGTGCATCCCGAGCTGGTGGTCCACCAGCGCCGCCGTGTCCTCCGCCACCCGGTTCGGGTCGACGGGCTCCATGGCAACCTTCTCCTGCCGCGTGAACTTGAGGAGGTTGTCGATGATCGTCCGGCAGCGCTTGGCCTCCTTCTCGACGATCTTCAGGTTGGCGTGGAGCGGGGTTTCCGGGTCCAGCTTCCGAAGGGAGAGCTGCACGTAGCCCAGGATGCCGGCGAGCGGGTTCTTCACCTCGTGGGCGATCCCCGCGCCGAGCTGCCCGAACGCGGCGAGTTTTTCCGACTGGACGAGCTGCGCCTGCGAATCGAGGAGCGCCTTCTCCCGGGCCTTGAGCTCCGAGGCCATGTCGTTGAAGGAGGAGGCCAGCGTCCCGATTTCGTCGCGCGAGTCGATGTCCACGTGAACGTCGAACCGGCCCTGCCCGATCTCCTTTGCGGTGTCGGAGAGCCGCTCGAGGTTCCGCGTCATCCGCCGGGAGAACCCGACGCCCAGGACCGCGGCGGAGAGCAGGAGCCCCAGCGCCACGGCGGCCAGGTTCCGCAGCAGCGAGCGGGAAGCGTGGTACGCCGCGGAACGGGGGACCTGGGCGCCGGCAAGCACGCCGCCGCGCGCCACGGGGGCGAAGCCGCCGATCACCTCGACGCCGTCCCGGGAATACTCCGCGGCCCCGCCCCCGCTCCGGGAGCCGAGAAGCGCCGGGAGGTTGGGGATCCAGTCCGCCATCCCGCGCCGGGCGACCCGGTCCGCGTCCGGATGGGCGAGGAGCACGCCCTGGTCGTCCACGAGGTACCGCTCGAAGACGCCCCCGCCCCGGGCGATGCGCGCCAGCCCGTCCAGGCTCAGCACGGCCGACACGACCACGGGCTTCTCCCCGGGGACCGCGGCCTGGGCGACCGTCATCGTCATGGTCGGCATCTTCTCCGAGAGCGTGGAGTTCTCCACGTGCACCGTTCCCGGCTCCATCCGGTCCGGCTGCATCCGCTGCTCGGCCCGCTGCCGCGCGAGGTCCTCCTTCGTCAGGCCCGCGGCCGACAGCGCCTTCGCGTCCGCCAGGGTGGCCGCCTCCTTCCCGCCCACATAGACCGTCACCGCCACGAACTCCCGGAAGTCCTCGAAGAGGTCCCCCAGGATCCGTTCTTTTTGCTCCGCCGTGAGGGTTCCGACTCCCAGGAGGCGGGAATACACCTGAAGCCGCTCCCTGTATCCCGACAGGATGGAGCGGGCCTCCTCGGCCGTGCCGTGCGCCGTGGCCGACGCCAGGTCCCGTATGTACGCCTCCTTGTCCGAACGGAACATGTTCCCCATCGTGAACGTGATGACGCTCAGGACGGCGGTCGTGACGAAGAGGAACGTCACGAGGAACTTGAGCCGGATCGGGAACCGGCCCGGCAACCAGGTTGGCGCTTTCATGTCTCCCCTCGCTCTTTCTCCGTTATCTGCCCGTCACCCTCAGGGAACGGTACGCCGTGTTCCCCGCGGCATCCGACGCTTCCACGACGATCATGTTGACCCCGCGCTCCAGCGGGACGACGGACTCGAACGCGCCCGCCCCGTCCGGCAGGACCGCCTTCCCGGCCACCCGCAGCGAAGCCCCGGGCTCCGTCGACCCCCGGACCACGCAGAAATCGCCCCGCGCCGCGTCCGGCACCGCTTCCGTCCGCAGGGCCGGCGGGGCCGTCTTCCTCACGAGCCGGAGCGCCCGGGCCTTCGGGTACCCGCTCTCTACGAGTCCCCACCTGGAGGTGACGCGCCAGTAATACGACCCCTCCGGAAGGTTGCCGTGGACGAAGGAGGCGGTCCCGCCGCCCTCCACCCATTCATCGACGACCGTGTCCCGGAATTCCGGGTCGCGCGCCAGCACGACGCGGAACGCCTCTGCGCCGCCGGCGGCCTTCCACGCGAACCGGACCCGCGTCGGGAGGGAGCGGAAGAGGTATTCCGCGCCGTCCCCGGGCCCCTCGATCTCCGGGGCCGGGGGAAGCGCGGCGGGATCGGTCGGCGGGGCGGTCGGGGACACGATCGTGTACTGGTTCTCCCCGACCGTGACGGAACGGCCGAGCCCCTGCACCAGGGCGGACCCCTCGAAGACGGAGTAGGTCGTCGTCCGGTCCGGATTCACGGTTACGCGGAAATCCGCCGCGCCGCCCTTGCCGCCCGGGGAGACGATGCGCCCGACGCCGCCCATGGATTCGAGGTCGACGGAAACCGGCTCGCGCCTCGTCCCCTCGATCCTCCCCCGGATCTCCCCGTCCACCATCAGGAGGATGGAGCGCTTCGCGCCGGACTCCGCCTCCCTCTCCATGCGCCGGATGACCATGAGCGATCTCTCGCCCAGATGGACGGTCCCCTTCCCTCCGACCCAGATCGAGGCGCTGGAGTCGCCGGCCGTCTGCACGGCGTCGCGCGAGAAGAGACGCATCCCCTTCGAGGCGCGCGACCACGCGATCGATTCCGCCCGGCGGTTCTGCACGTCGTTGCGCATTTCGGCGACGTACCCGGCGATCGGGACCGGCGCCGGAAGCGCCTTCCCTCCGTCGAGGGTCCAGAGACGACCTTCCGCCTCCTCCGAACCGGACGCCCCGCCGCCCCGGATGACGCCGCGCAGCCCCGTCCCCTCCGGGAAGAGGGACCGGAGCACGACGAGGAACGCCAGCAGGAAGAGCGCGACCAGCGCCGCCTCCGCGGCCGTCTTCGCCGCCCTCCCGCGCATCCGCTCCCACGCCGCGCGGAGACGTTCCCGGATGCCGCCCGCGCTCATCTCGCCGCCTCCTTTCCCCGTGAGCCCGCGACGACGGCTTCCAGGTGGAGGATGCGCAGCGCGCCTGCGGGGCTCTTCACGACGAGCCCGACGCGGGCGCCGCCCGGCAGCAGGGAGACCTCCTGCGAGAAGCCTCCGTCGGCCCGGACCGGCACGCGCTTCCCGTCCACGTCGAGGACGTTTCCGGGCTCCGTCCACCCGGAGACGACGACCCGGCCCGGCCCGGGAACCGGCTCGACCCGAATCGAGGGGACCGCCACGGACGTGCGGAGATGCCGCCCGTCGGCGGCCGTCATCTCGAGGTCGATGCGCCCCGTCTCCGCCGGCAGCTTCGCCCGGAAGCGTCCCGCGGAGTCCACCTCGAGCGGGTCCCCGTTGACGCGCACGGAGGGCTCCGTGCGGAACCGGTCGGTCACCGACGCGCGCAGCGTCTCCTGGAAGTCCCCTTTGAGCTCCACGCGGCGGTTCAGCTCGCGCCCCTCGGGGACGTCGTTCGGGGCGATGGGGCGGCTTTCCCCGAACCAGAGCACGGCGAAGCGGTCCGGCGCGATCCCGCACTCCTTCACCAGGAACGAGGCCGCCGCCATCGCGCGCCGCCGCGAGAGGTCCATGTTGTATTCCTCCGTCCCGACGTCGTCGGTGTGCCCCTCGACCATGACCCGCTCCTCCGGCCGTCTCTCGAGGACGGAGGCGATCTCCTCCAGCGCCTTGCGCGCCTTCACGCTCAGGACGTCGGAGCCGGAGACGAACGCGCTCCCGGTCAGGTTCAGGGAGACGGCGGAGACCCGGTTCACCGCGAAGTCGCGCACCGCGCCCATGGTGACACCGTTGTCGGCGTACGAGACCTCCATCCGGTACCGGTAGACCGCCCCCCCTTCCACCGTCCGCCCGTCCTCCGCGCGCCCGTCCCAGGCGATCTCGGCCGGGGGAGCCCCGCCGCCGGCCAGCGTCCGGACCGCGTTGTCGCCGGCGCCCAGCACCGTGAGCTTCCACGCCGACGGCGACCCGGCCGCCCCGGAGCGCACCCGGAACCGCACCGGCTCGTAGAATGCGCTCCCCTCGATCCGCAGCGAGCCGTCCGGCAGGTGCCCCGCGAGGACCGCGTCCGCGCCCGGCAGCGCGACCTCCGAGCCGTTGACGAGGAAGGCGGGCATCTCCACGCTGCCGACCACGTCGACGGGCGCGTCGACCCGGCGGACCTCCGCCGCGGCGACCGACGGAGGCTTCGGGCACGACGGCGGGGCGGGCGTCTTGTCCCAGCCCGGGAGGTAAAGCGTCGCCTCGTCGAACTTGAGCTTCAGCTCGAGGAACGGCCCGTGGGACCTCCATCCCGAACCGGAGAAATCGCCGTCGTTCATCCGGGCGAAGTTGTACCCCGCCCCGGCGTACAGGTTCTTCACGACCCGGTACCCGGTCCGCACCAGCGCGGACAGCTCACGGGCGCCCGAGGAATACTGGGTCGAAAGCTTCCCCTGCGCGCCGACGTCCCAGCGGTCGGTCAGGTCGTAGGCCGCGCCGGCGACCAGGAGGTCCGAGTACGCCCCGAAGCCGTCTCCCTCGTACCGGTCCCACGCGTACTTCCCGGCGTATTTCCCGGAAAGCGTCAGGCGGGGGTGCACGCGCCAGGAGACGTCGTTCGAGGTGACGATCCGCTTCGAATCGACCCCGTCGAGGGTCCCGTCGCGCTCCGCGATGTAGCGGACGGTGTCGAGCAGGTAGATCGAGCGGATCCCCTTCGGGCGGTACGCCACGCCCGCCAGCGCATCGTACCTGCGCGCGCTTCCCGCGCCGCGGTCGGCGTTCCACAGGCTCGCCCGCGCGAGAAGGCCCAGGTCCGGCCCGACCTTCCAGCCCACCCCGAAGGAGAGCAGGACCGTGTCCTCCAGGTCCCCGAACCGGACCTCCGTCCGCCCGGTCGCCTTGACGTCCTCGCGGGGCAGGTACTCGGCGGCCAGCGCCACCGCGACCCCCTCCTGCGCCGCGGCCGTCCCCGTGTCGTCCGTCCCCCGCTGGTAATCGATCCACTCGACCCGGCCGTCCAGCTTGAGGTCCCCGCGGGGAGACCACTGGCGGTTGAGGCCGACGAGCGACTGCAGCCGCTCGCCGGACGCGGTGTCCTCGATCTCGTACCGGGAAGTGAGCACCGTGTTCTTCGCGACCCGGGTCTCGAGGCCGAAAAGGACCGCCCGCCGCTTCTCGCCGGTCCACTGCCAGTTCCCGGTGATGCTGGCCTTTACCGCTTCCGTGAGCCGGTATTCCAGCCCGGCGGAGGTCTCGGTCTCGTACTGGTCGATCCCCTCCCCGGAAAGGATCTGGCTGTGCGCGAGCGTCGCCGTGGCGCGGTCCGTAAGACGCCGCGACGCCGACGCGAAGGCCATGTGGGAATCCGAGTCGCCCGCGGCAGGGTCGTCCCTTTCGTCCCGGAGGTTCCGATAACCGGTCTCCACGGAGACGTTGTCCCACGCGTGCGACACGCTCCCCGCGACGGAGGTGAGCTTCGTGCCGGCCGTTTCGCTCTCCTCGACGTAGCCTTCCGCTTTGAGGCCGGTGGAAGGCGTCACGCGGTGATCCGCCTTCGCGCCGTACTTCACGGTCCCCGGCTCCGCGGACTGCGCCGAGAGGTTCTCGAACTTCCGGTCCACGGAGCGGTAGTACGCGGAGACCGCCGTCTTCGCGGAGGGGGCCCCTTCCGCCTCGACCTTCCACGCGGTCCCCTTGCCGCTGCCGGCGGTGTCGGTCCCGGCGACCTCCGCGCTCACCCGGAGCGCTTTTCCGACCTTGAGGGTCGCGTCCACGCCGGCGAGCGAAGCGGTCTCGAGGTTGCGGTCCTCCCGGACGGCCGTGGCGCCGACCTCCAGGCCTTGCCAGGGCTTGAGCGCAGCGCGGCCGCCGAAGGTGTAGAACTCGCCGCCTCCCCCTTCGCTTTCGTACAGGGCCACGATGTGGACCGGGTTCATCCCCGCATCGAGGGAAGGGACCGGCTCCTTGAAGAGGATCGACCCCGACTCGTAGTCGATGGAATAGTCCGTGAAGGAGGCCTTGTCGACGGTCGAAAGGACCCGCTCGGCATGGAACCGGTCGCGCACTTCGATCCGGACCCGCTCGCTCCCCTCGACGACCGGACGCCGGGTGAGGAAATAGAACCCGGAGGTGCCGTTCCCCCGCAGCTCGTCTTTGGCGAGGAACCGCCCGGTCTCGGCGCCGAACGCCCGGACGGAGAAGACCCCCAGGTCCAGGTCGGCCTTCGCCCCGGTGAACGTGCGGTCGTACCGGGCGAAGTCGGCCTGCGTGAGGTCGGTCCGGTAGTCGCCGTACAAGGCGTAGCTGCGCCCCTTCTCCACCTTGAGGTAGAGCTTGTCCCCGGAGGCCGCGTCGTAGCCGGTCCGGCTCCCGTCGCCGTACATCGGGTAGTATTTCGCGGGGTCCTCCCGCCCGAAGAGCGGGTCGGTCCTGCCCTTGGCGGTGTCGTAGGAGCCGGTCAGGACGTACCCGTCCCCGATCGAACCCTTCGCGAACAGGGCGAGCCGCTCGTCGTGGGAGAAGCCGTCCTTGAACATCCGGTCGTCGTCCGTACCGCCGATGTCGCCGGAGACCGTGTTCGCACCGGCCGTCACGTCGGCGATCCCCGCCACCACCCAGGCCCTCGGCTTCGGGACGAAGAAGACATCCGCCTCGGCGACGAGGCTGCTGCCCGCCCGGACCGCGAGCGTCTCCGGGCCGGTCTCCCCCGCGCCGCGCACGGCGAAGGAAGCGACGCCGCCGACCGCCTTGACCTGGTGGCCGGGCATCGCGGGGTCCAGATCGTCGCCGGCCACCTTCCCCCGGGCCAGCACCACGGTCAGGAGCTGTTCCCGGGTGGATATCTTCCCGAAGAAGTCGAGCAGCGTGGCGGTGAAGGGTACGGGCGCGCTGCCGTCCGCCCCGACGTCGGCCTTCGCCGGCGAGAGGACGATCCGGGAAGGCGGCCCCGGCACGGTGACGGTGATGCTGCTGACGGACGTCCCGCCGCCGGGCGTCCGCGTCTCCAGGGCGATCGTGTTCGGCCCGGGCGAGAGCTTGACTCCGATGTACTGGTATATGTAGATCTTCCGCTCGGACTCGTGGATTTTCCTGCCGATCGACTCCCTGGGGACCGCCGACCCGTTCACGCGCAGGGTGTCGACCGCCCCTTCGGGGACGCGGACGGCGATGTCGCTGTACGGCCGTGCCAGCACGGCGTTGTCCGCCGGCTCGAGGATCTCCGGAGTGGCCGGCATGTGCTGGATCCGGACCTCGAGCGAGGGCGGCCCCGTTGGCGCATCCGTGCCGAAGACCATCATCCGCCCCCGGCTTTCTTCCGGCGCCGCCGCGCCGGGGAGGCAGCCGTTGTCGAAGGAGGGAGAGGGGCGCAGCGCGAAGTCGCCGCGTGCGTTCCCGCCGAAGGGAAGGGAAACGAACCGGGAGCCGCCGTCGCCCGCGAAGGTGGCGTCCAGCGGGACGGGGACCAGCCCCGGAGGCAGGGTGCCGCGGTCGAGCTTGAGCACGCGCTCGCCCGCCCGGATCCCGGAGATCGAGTATTTCCCTTCCTTGTCCGTTTCCGCGAAGGTGCCGTCCTCGAGGTAGATCCGGATCCCGGCGAACCCGGGCTCGTCGTCCCCCGGCATCCGGTCGTCGTTCCGGTCGAGGAAGACCCGGCCGAGCACGACCCCGCGGCTCCCCAGCACGCCTTCCAGCACTTTCACGCGGCACTGCGCGGGACCCGCCGTGACCGCGTTCCCGCCGGGGCTCCTTCCCTCCGCGTACGCCCTGTTCAGCCCGTCCGACCTGCCGGCCTCCCCGGTCAGGACGGCGCGGAACTTCAGCGTCCGGACGGCGCCGGGGGCCATCGTGCCGACGGGCCAGGCGGGCCGGTTCCCGCCGACCGGGTCGGTAACGGCAACGTTGTCGAGGTGCGATGTGCCTTTCGCGTACCGGAAGCCGAACGGGAGGATGCCGGTGACGACGACGTTGTCCGCGGTCATCGTCCCGCCGGTGTTCTCCACCCGGACGAAGTAAACGACGGACTCCCCGATCTCCGCCTCGCTGCGGGAGGCCGTCATCGTGATCCGGAGCGGCTGTTCGACCGCCACCGTCAGCACCTGGTTGGTGGGTTTCGGGTCCGGCGCCTGGTCGCTCGTCCCCCCGATCGTGTTCGGTATCGCGGTGTCGCTCGGCGTAGCGGGATCCACGGTCGCGCGGAAGCCGACCGTCCCGCCGTATCCGGGGGGAAGCGACGGGATCGTCCAGGTGATCCTGCGCGCGGCGGGGTCGTAGGCGACGGATGCGCCGGGCAGCCCCTGCGGCAGCGTGGCGGACCCTTCCACGTAGACAAGGTGCGAAGCCAGGTTGTCCGTGAACGACACGTTCGTGAGCGGTTCCGCCCCGCCGTTGCCGAACGTGGCCGTGTACCGGACGGTGGACCCCGGGGAGACCTGGCCCGCGGGCTCGACGGATTTCCGGAACGGGTTCAGGACGTCCGCCGGGTTCACGACGGTTACCGTGGTCTGGCCGGACTGCAGGTTATAGAGGGAATTCACGGGGCCGTACGCAAGCCCCGCGACGTTGTGGACCAGGGTCCCGCCCGGCGTCGCGGCATGCGGGACGGAAGACGGAAGGAGGACGAGGATCCCCGCGAGCAGCCCGATGAAGGCCGCCGGGAGCCCCCGTCCCCTCTTTCGGCGGAACAGCGCCATGCCGGGCCTGCCCGCCTTATGCCGTCACGGGATCACCCTTCCCGCGGCCGCGCGTCAGTCGACCGTGACCTGGAAGTAGACGTACACCGTCGAGCCCGCGGCGAAGGTCCTCGCGTCCGACGCGGACTCGGTCGCCCCCGTCCCGAGGTAGGCCGTGACGGTTCCTCCCGAAACGCTCGAGTGGCCGCACGCGTCGGAGGCGCAGGCGGTGCCGCCGGAGGCGTCGTCGTCCTGGAGCGTGTTCGATGTGGCGGTGGAGCCGTTGGCGCCGATGTACATCGAGCCGGCCACGTACGTGGTGTACGCGTTGTCGGCGTCGGTCAGCGTGACGTTGTCCGCGCTGATGGACCCGCCGTTGGCCACGGTGATCCGGTACTCGAGGACCTGGGCCGGCGCGGCCGACGCCGTCGCGTCGAAGGTCCCGCCCAGCGTGACGTTGCGGACCGCCTTCGTGATGGTGAGGGCCGGGGCGAGCGCCGTGGTGGTGACGCTGTCCGTCGTGTCGTCCCCCGCCCCGGCGTCGCCGGAGCCGGTCACGGTGAGGGTGGTGACGTCCGTCTGCCCGCTCGCGACGGCCGCCGGGATGGTCACCGCGACGAAGAACTTGTAGGTCGCGTCCGCCGCGAGGGCCCCGGTCGAGTCCGTGACCGTGGTTTCCCCCGCGTCGTGCACGCCGTCGCCGTTGGCGTCGTAGTAGAGCGCGGCGGCCCAGGTGTTGCCGCCGGCGCCCGACGCGGCGGACAGGGCGAAGGTGTTGGTGTTGTTGCCGGTGTTGGTCACCGTATACGGGTAGTACACCACGGTGTTCGTGTTCCCCGACGCGTCCGACGGGGCGGTCACCGACACGGTGTAGACCGCGGTCACGGTCACCGTCGTCGCGTTGGACGTCGCCTCGAAGCTGTTGGCGCTGGAGTCCTTGTAGGACGCCGTCGCCTGGTTGGTGATCGACGTGTTGTAGGGTGTGCCCGCGGCATGCGCCGTCGCAGCGGGCAGCAGGAACGCCGCAAGCAGCGCGACGATGAACCGGCACATCGGCAAGTCGGCATGGCTTCTTATGCGCGGCATGGTGATCTCCTGATTTTTTATCGTCGTACAGTCGCCCGGCCGGTCGCCCGGCCGCCTATCTCACCCGGACCTTGAAGCTCACCGTGCCCCCGCCTCCCGGCGGCACGGCTTTCAGAAGCGTCCACTGGACGTGCGTGTACGTCTCCGGGGGGGCCTGCCGCTCCTCCTCGGTCCCGTCCGCCCGGCGGACCTTTTGCCTGAGCTGCGCCGGCTCCAGGAAGCTCTTCCCGTCGAGGCTGAACGCGATCGCGGCGTCCTTCCCCTCCGCGCTTCCGGGGATGTAGGCGGTCTCCTTCGGTACAGGGTCCACGATCCGGGCGGCCCGCGCCTCGGTCCTGCCGCCGTTCCGGTAGGCGATCGTGTACCTGAGGACGTCGCCGGGGCGGACGTCGCTCGCCTCGCGCCACTCCGTCGTCTCCTTCCCCCCGGCGTCCTTCACGATCGCCTCCTTCCGGACCTCGACCGAGAGCGACAGCACCGGCCGGACCGGGTCCGCCGCCGGCGCGGCCGTCGCGACCGCGGCCAGCAGCGCCGCGGCGAGGGTCGCGGCAAGAAGCAGCTTCCGTTTTCCGTTCATCGACTTCTCCTCCTTCGATCGGATCTCTCCGTCCTTGCGCGAACGAATGGTTTCCCCGTGCGGACGCGCCGCCCCACGGGGGTAACCGTACCCATCGCTCTTATCGGTAAAAAGGGAGGTTTGCTTAAAGTAAATAGTTGAATTTCATGTATTTTTTATCCAATAACGCGCCGTTCGCAAAAGAGCGGGCGGAAACCGGCGCGCGGATGCCGACTGCGGAAACGCGCGGAGAAGGGGGCTACTTCACCCCGACGGTGAAGGAAACGGAAAAAGAGGTGCCCGTGGGCATGGTTCCGGTGGTCGTCCAGCGGATATGGGTCACGCAGTAGTCGTACCCGGAAGGGGCCGAGCAGCCGCCCGACGCCGGCGAGTAGCTCCACGCGGCGGCGGAATCATTGGAATAGACGGCCGTCCCGGACAGTGTGGACGTCCCTGCGGAGAACGAGGCGCTGCCCACCTTGAACCCGGTGTTCGCCGGGACGGGATCGGTCAGCACGACCGTCGACGCGTCGGTCAGCCCGCTGCCGTTCGTCGCGCCGATCGTGTAGACGATGTCCTGCCCGGGAGCGACGGTCGCCCGGTCGGCGCTCTTCGCCAGGGTGAGGCTCGCGGAGGCGGACGCGGTCGTCGCCTTCACCTGGTCCGTCTTCGTGCCATCCCCCGAAGAGGCGGCCGTCACCGATACGACGCAGGCGGAGGCGGAGCCGTTGATGGAGGCGGCCGGCGTGACGTTCAGGGTCCACGTCTTTCCGGCGCCCGGCGCCAGGCCGGAAATCGAGTATCCCGATCCCGTCACCGCGCCCGTCCGGTCGGTCGACGTGTCGTCGATGTACCGGATCGTGTAATCCGAGCAGTTCGACGCGGAGGCCTGGGTAACGAGGAGAGTGTCCGTGTCCGCGGAGTCGTTCTCGAACAGGATGTCGTACGACGCCGCGGAGCCGCTCACGATGCCCTGCGACTTGGCCTGCGTCGAGGCCGTCGCCTCGTAGACGTCGTTGTAGTAGTACGAGCCGGTCCCCTCTGAGGAGAGCTTGATCTGCGCGTCCGGCCGGTATGCCGCGGACGCGGCGCCTATCGACAGGGCGGCATAGGCCCAGATGTAGTCCGATGTCGGGAAGCTCCAGGTCATGGTGACGGACGACTCCCCCGCCTCGGTGCTCGCCCCGCCGACGATGGACTGCGCGGAGACCTTCCGGTTCCAGACGGAGGTCTGGCCCGCCCCGACGGAGGCGCTGTACGACTCGAGCTCGTCGTCGTTGATAGCGATCGCGTCGAACACGAGATCGCCGCTGGCGCTGGACACGGTGAGCGACGGGGTCTGGCCGTCGCCCCGCCTGCCCGCCGCGGAGGTAAATCCCGACCAGGGCGTGGCCTGGTCCACCCCCGTGTAGGAGGCCGACCCCCCGACCATCCATTCGCTGCTCCCCCCGCTGATGGTCGCGTAGACGTCGGCTGTGCCGCTGGCGGGGCTCTTCAGCCCCCAGATCTCCACCGTGGTGGCGTTTCCCTGCCGCCTGCCGATATAGGTAAGGGCGGTCCCCGCGGCGCCGCCCCATTTCACCGTGCCGACGGTGCGGCTGGGATTGTCGATCGCGATGCCGACCAGCAGGAGCCGGTCGGATCCGACGCCCACGGTATGGGACCAGCTGAGCGCGGACGTCTGTCCGGAAGCGCTGTTCGCGTGGTCGAGCGCGATGGCCGCTTCCGCGGTCCCGCGCGCCGCGGACAACAGGAGCAGCGCTGCCGCCAGGGCCGCGGCGAATCCCGCCCGGAGGGTCTCCGGGGCGCGACTCACGCGAAATGCTCCGCCGCCGGGGCGCCCGAGAGGGCCTTGCCCACCGCTTCCTGGAACTTCGCCATGGTAAAGGGCTTCTGCATGACGAAGCGGACCCCCGACTCCCGGATCCTGGGCTCGCCCTGCTGGATTGCCCATCCGCTGACGAGTATGACGGGAACGTCGGGGCGCCGCTTCCTCACGCCCTCCGCCACCTCCCAGCCCGTCAGGCCCGGCATGCTCAGGTCCGTGACGACGAGGTCGACCGGCTCCCGGTCGACCACGGCGAGCGCCTCGCGCCCGTTCGCCGCCTGGATCACCTTGTGCCCCAGCGGCTCGAGGTATCCCTCGAACAGCTCCCGGTTGAGGTCGCTGTCGTCCACGATGAGCACCATGGCGGGGCCCGCGCCCGCCGCTTCCGCCGGGCGCCCGTCCCCCCTCTCCGCTTGCGGCGGGG
>DCUH01000072.1 GCA_002327765.1 bacterium UBA2219
GGCAACGTGCGCGAGCTGGAGCACGTGATCGAACGGCTGGTGGCCCTGGCCGGCGACCCGGTGCTCGACGCCGACCCGTTCGGGAACGAGTCGGCCGACCCGGCGGCGGCCGGGGAGCCCGGGTTGCGCGAGCGGGTGGCGGCCTTCGAGCGGGGCCTGGTGGCGGAGGCGCTGGCGCGTTGCCAGGGCAACCAGAGCGAGGCCGCCCGGCAGCTCGGGATCAGCCGCGTGACGCTGATCGACAAGCTCAAGCGCCACGGGTTGCGCTGAGCGGGGCGAGGTGCACGATGAAGCGGGTGATCGGAGCGTTCGTCGTCCTGACGGTGGTCCTGTCCGGCGTGCTGTACTGGCGGCTGCAGGTCCAGGCCGCGGCCGCCGACCGTCCGCCGGGCTCCTCCGGCATCGTCGAGCAGACCCGGGTCACCGTCGCGGCCCGCCTCCCGGCGCGCCTCGCGGCCGTGCACGTGCGCGAGGGCGAGCGGGTCGAGGCCGGGGCGCTGCTGGCCGAGCTGGACTGTGCCGAGCAGGACGCGCTGGTGGCGGAGGCCGAGGCGCGGCTCGCGGCCGCGCGGCTCCAGATCGAGCCGTTGCGTTCCCAGGCCGGCGCCGCCGCGGCGCAGGCCGAGGCGGTCCGACGCTCGGCCGACGCGGCGGTGGCGCAGGCCGAGGCGGCCAGGCAGCAGGTCGCCGCCGCCCAGGGCCAGGCCGCCGCCGCCCGCCGCACGGTGGGGGCCGTGCGCGCCCAGCGCGAGAACGCCGACCGCCAGCGGGACCGGGCCGAGGCGCTGCTGGCCGAGGCGGTGGTGCGGCCGGTGGACCTCGAGGGCTCCGACACCGCCGCCGCCGATCTGCGCTACCGCGTCGGCGCCGCGTCCGCCACCGCCGGCGCCGCCGCCGCCAGCGCCTCCGCCGTCGAGAGCCAGGCCCGCGCGGCCGAGGAGCAGGCGGCCGCGGCGGGCCAGCAGGTCGTGGCCGCCGGCGAGCAGGCCCAGGCCGCCACCGGGCAGGTGCACGCGGCCGAGGCGCAGCTGGCCGTGTTCGACGCGACCTTGCGCCGGGCCCGGCTGGCCCAGGCGGAGTGCCGGATCGTCGCGCCCCGCGCCGGCTTCGTGACGCTCGTCGCCCGCCAGGCCGGCGAGGCCGTGCTGCCCGGCACCACCCTGTTCGAGCTGGCCGACCCGGCCGAGACCACCGTGACCTTCTACGTCGTCAATGCCGACCTCGGCCGCGTCCGTCCGGGCCAGCGGGTCCGCGTCGTCGCCGACGCGCTGCCCGACCGCCCGTTCGCCGGGACGATCCGCTGGATCGCCCGCGAGGCCGAGTTCACGCCGCGCACCGTCCAGACCCGCGACGACCGCGACCGGCTGGTCTACGCCGTGGAGGCGCTGCTGGAGAACCGGGACGGGGCGTTGCGCGACGGGATGCCGGTCGAGGTGCTGGTGGAGGTCGCGCGGTGAGCCCGGTCGTCGCCGCCGCCGGCCTGGGACACGTCTACGGCGCGGTCCGCGCGCTGGACGGCCTGTCCTTCGCCGTCGCGCCCGGCGAGCTGTACGGGCTGATCGGCGCGGACGGGGCGGGCAAGACCACCGCCCTGCGGATCCTCGCCGGGCTGATCGTCCCGCAGCGCGGCTCGGCCCGCGTCGTGGGCCTCGATCCGGCCGACACCCGCTCCGGCGTGCGCGAGTCGCTGGGCTACATGCCGCAGCGCTACAGCCTGTACGGCGACCTGTCGGTGGCGGAGAACCTGCGGTTCTTCGCGCGACTGTTCTGCCTGTCGCGCCGGGAGTACGCCGAACGCTCCGCGCGGCTGCTGGCGATTACGCGTCTCGAGAAGTTCGCCGGGCGGCCCGCCGAACAGCTCTCCGGCGGGATGTACAAGAAGCTCGCGCTGGCCTGCGCCCTGCTGCACCGCCCGCGCGTGCTGCTGCTCGACGAGCCGACCAACGGCGTCGACCCGGTCTCGCGCCTCGATCTGTGGGAGCTGCTGTACGAGTTCGTCGCCGAGGGGATGGCGGTCGTGGTGTCGACGCCGTACATGGACGAGGCCGAGCGGTGCCATCGGGTCGGGCTGGTGCACCACGGCCGCCTGCTGCTCGAGGGCGAGCCGCGGGCGCTGGTGGCCGGGTTCACGGACGCGGTGCTGCAGGTCGCCGGCGCCGCCGAGTGCGTCGAGCCGGTGCTGGAGCGCGCCGGGGCCGACGTCGTCGCCGTCGCGCCGCTGGGCGGGGCCCTGCGGGTGGTGGTGCGGCGGGGTGCGTCCGCCGGCCTGCGCCGCGCGCTCGCGGCCGCGGGCGCGCAGGTGGAGCCGCTGCGGCCGAACTTCGAGGACCTGTTCCTGGCACAAGCCGCCGGTGGCGCGCCGGCCGGGGAGGCGGCGGCGTGAGCGACGCGATCGCCGTCGCGGGGCTGGGACGCCGGTTCGGCGCGTTCCACGCCGTGCGCGACGTGACCTTCGCCGTGGCCCGCGGCGAGATCTTCGGCTACCTCGGGGCCAACGGCGCCGGCAAGTCGACCACGATTCGCATCCTCTGCGGGCTGCTCGCCCCGACCGCCGGCCGCGCTGCCGTCGCGGGCGTCGACGTCGCCGCCGACCCGGAAGGGGTCAAGCGGCGCATCGGCTACATGTCGCAGAAGTTCTCGCTGTACCCCGACCTGACGGTCGAGGAGAACCTCGACTTCTTCGGCGGCGCCTACGGCTTCGCCGGGCGCGAGCTGCGCCGGCGCATCGATGCCGTCGTCGAGGAAACCGACCTCCGTGCCCTGCGCGGCGCCGCCACGCAGTCGCTGCCCGCCGGGCTGCAGCAGCGGGTCGCGCTGGCCAACGCCCTGCTCCACGACCCGGAGCTGCTGTTCCTCGACGAGCCGACCGCGGGGGTCGATCCCGTCTCGCGTCGCGAGTTCCTCGCGCTGGTCCGGCGGCGCGTCCGGCGCGGCGCCACGGTGTTCCTCACCACGCACTACATGGACGAGGCGGAGTATTGCGACCGCCTATGCCTCATCTACCGGGGCGAGCTGGCGGCGCTGGGGACGCCGGAGGAGCTGAAAGACCGGCTGATGAAGGAGGCGGTGCTCGAGGTGCGCACGGGGCGCCCGCTGGAGGCGGCGGAGCTGTTGGGGGGCCTTCCGGAGGTGCGCGGCGCGGCGCTTTTCGGGGAATCCGTGCACGCCGTGGTGGAGAACCCGGACGAGGCGGTCCCGCGGGTACGCGCCGCCCTCGAGGCGGCGGGGTTTCCCGGGGCCCTCGTCGAGCGGATCCCGCCGTCGCTCGAGGATGTCTTCGTCTCGCTGGTGGAGGAGCGCGACCGCAGGGAAGGGGAGATCCGGGAGGTGCGCCGGTGAACGCGCGGCGGGTCCTGGCGGTGGCGCGCAAGGAGACCCTCCACGTCTGGCGCGACCCGCGCAGCCTCGGGATGGCGCTGGCGATTCCCGCACTGATGATGTTCCTGTTCGGCTACGCGCTGACCCTCGACGTGGACAACGTGCCGCTGGCGGTGTGGGACCAGAGCGGGACGCCGGAGAGCCGGGAGCTTTTGTCCCGGTTCGAGGGATCGCGATATTTCGACGTGCGGCTCGGCGCCCTCGGCTACCCGGAGATCGAGCGGGCCATCCTCGACCGCGAGGTCATGGCGGCCGTCGTGATCCCGTGGGACTTCGCCGCGCGCCTGAACGCGTCGCCGCCCGCCCCCGTCCAGTTCCTGCTGGACGGCTCCGACGCGAACACGGCGACGATCGCGCTGGGGTACGCCGAGGGGGTCGCGCGGAGCTACACGATCGAGGACGCCGCGCGCCGCGCCGCGGCCTCCGGCGTCCCGGCACACGCCGCCCCGCTGGAGCTGCGCTCCCGCGTCTGGTTCAACGAGGATCTCGAGTCGAAGAACTTCATCGTGCCGGGGCTGATCGCCGTCATCATGATGGTGATCGCGGCGCTGCTGACCTCCCTCACGATCGCCCGCGAATGGGAGCAGGGGACGATGGAGCAGCTCGTCTCCACCCCCGTGACCGGCAACGAGATCATCGCGGGCAAGCTGCTGCCGTACTTCGCCCTCGGGATGATCGACCTCGCGGTCTCCGTGGTGATCGGCAAGTACCTGTTCGACGTGCCTCTGCGGGGCAGCGTCGCGCTCCTCGTCGCTTCTTCAGCCGCGTTCCTGGTCGGCGGCCTCTCCATGGGGATGCTGTTCAGCATCGTCGCCCGGTCGCAGCTGCTGGCGACCCAGCTTGCACTGATGATCACCTTCCTCCCGGCGTTCCTCCTGTCGGGCTTCGTGTTCGCGATCGGCAACATGCCCCGCCCCATCCAGGTCGCGACGCACGTGGTGCCCGCCCGGTACCTCGTGTCGCTCCTGCGGGGGATCTACCTGAAGGGCGTGGGGCTCGAGGTCCTCGCCGGGGAGCTGGCGCTCCTGGCGGCGTTCGGGGCAGCCGTGCTGTTTGCGGCGTCCCGGAAGTTCCGGAAGAAGCTCGAATAGGGGATGCCGGGCGCATGATCGAGCGGCTGAAGCGGATGATGATCAAGGAGTTCCTCCAGGTCCTGCGGGACCCGCGCATGCTCGGCGTCATCTTCGGCGTCCCGCTGATCCAGACGCTGGTCTTCGGGTACGCCGTGAGCACCGACGTGACCGACGTGCCCACGGCGGTCGTGGACCGCGACAGGAGCCCGGCCTCGCGGGAGCTGGTCGCCGCGTTCACCTCTTCCGGCCACTTCCGCGTCGTGTCGGCGGAGGGCGGCATGGAGCGGGCGCAGGCGATGCTGGACGACGGATCCGCGGGGGCCGTCCTTCGCATCGACGAGGGGTTCGCCGGAGACCTCGAAGGCGGCAGGACGGCGCGGGTGCAGCTGATCGTCGACGGGACCGACTCGAACACGGCCCGGGTCGTGCTCGTGTACGCCAACCGGATCACGGAGCGCTTCTCGGGCGCGGTGCGGGCCGCCCCGGCGGGCGGGGTCCAGCTGGTCCATCGCGCGTGGTTCAACGAGAACCTGGAGAGCCGCAACTTCTTCGTCCCCGGGATCATCGCGATGCTGGTGATGCTCGTCACTGTGATCCTGACCAGCATGGCCGTGGTGCGGGAGAAGGAGGTCGGCACGATCGAGCAGCTCCTCGTCTCGCCCATCACGCCCGCCGAGTTCATCCTCGGCAAGACGCTGCCCTTCGCGATCATCGGCTACGTCGACGTCCTGCTCGTCTCCCTGCTCGGGGTGTTCTGGTTCGACGTGCCGATCCGGGGCAGCGTCCTCCTGCTCCTCCTGGCGACCACCTTCTACCTGATGACCACCCTCGGGATCGGGCTCCTCATCTCGACCGCGTGCCGGACGCAGCAGCAGGCGCTGATGATGGTGTTCCTGGTGTTCTTTCCCTTCGTCCTGCTCTCCGGCTTCATGTTCCCCATAGAGAACATGCCCCGGGCCGTCCAGTACCTGACCTGGGTCAACCCGCTGCGCTATTTCCTGGTGATCCTGCGGGGGATCTTCCTCAAGGGGACGGGGGTCGAGATCCTCTGGCCCCAGATGGCCGCGCTGCTGGCCATGGGGGCAGCGCTGCTGGCCGCCGCGACGCTGCGCTTCCGCAAGACCTCCGCGTGAGGCCCCCGGGCCGTTATCGCACGAGGAAAGCTTGCAGCGCCTGGAACCCCGTTCTCTTCAGCACGGACGCGAGACGCTCCCGCCCCTTCGCGTTCTCGCGGAAGAACCAGAGGACGGCGACGATCGCCTTCAGCGCCTCCTCTTCCGTCTCGAGGACCCCGGTGATCCTCCTGCCGAGGGCCGGGACCCGCCCCATCTTCCCGCCGGCGAAGACGACGTATCCGCGGTGATGCTCGACGATGCAGCCGGAGGGGCAGGCCGGGATGCAGTCGCCGCATCCGATGCAGGCGTCGCCGTCGATGACCGGCCTCCCGTCCTCGCCGGTGCGGATCGCTCCGACGGGGCATGACGCCATGCAGGCCTCGCACGGGATGCAGGAAGGCCCGGCGACCCGGGGCTCGATCCACCCCTTGACCCCCGCGTCGTTCTCCTCCGCCTTGATGCAGTTGTTCGGGCAGCCGGAGACCCCGACCTTGAACTTGTGCGGCGCGGGCTTCCCGTAGAGCTCGCGGTCGATCGCCGCGGCCAGCGAAGGTGCGTCGATCACTCCCCGGCGGCACGTGCGGCACCCCGGGCAGGCCGTCACCGTCCGGACCGTGGGCCCGGCGCCGCCGACCGTGAGGCCGGACGCGGCGAGGAACTCCTTCGCGGGGGCCAGCGCGTCCAGCGGGACGTCCGGAATCTCCACTCCCTGCCGGATGGTGAGGTGCACCCGCCCGCGGCCGAACCGCTCGGCCGCCTGCCGTATCGCCTCCATCTGCGCCGTCCCGAGGTTCCCGCCGGTGACGTGGATGCGCATGGCAAAGAGCCCCTCCGTCGTCTGGTGGATCATCCCGCCTTTCTTCAGCTCCTTCGGATCGGGCCCGTTCATGCCGTGACCTCCGTTCCGGCACGACCTTCCGCCGGGGATTCGAACAGCGGGGCGGCGCTCCGCCCGACGAACAGCATGGCAGGGGAGCGGACCTCCGACTCCGCGGCGATGCGGGGAAGGGCGCTCAAGGAACCCCGCAGTACGCGTTGCCCCGGGCGGGTCCCGTTCTCGACGATCGCGAACGGCGTGTCGCCCGGGAAGCCGGCGGCCGAAAGCTCGCGCGCGAGCGCCTCGACCCGCGCCACGCCCATGTAGATCGCGAGGGTGCCGCCCTTCGGAAGGCGGCTCCAGTCGACCCCGCATTCCCCCTTGTCTCCCGCTTCGTGCCCCGCCGCGAACGTGACCGAGGACGACAGCCCCCGGTGCGTCAGCGGCAGCCCCGCCGCCGCCGCGCAGCCGGCGGCCGCGGTGATCCCGGGGACGATCTCGAAAGGCACGCCTTCGCGCGCGAGGTACGCGGCCTCTTCGCCTCCGCGGCCGAACGTCAGCGGGTCCCCGGACTTGAGGCGGACGACCGATTTCCCTTCCCGCGCCAGCCGTGCCATCGCCTCGTGGATGGCCGCCTGCTTCAGCGCCGCCCCGTGCCCGGCGGTCCGGCCGCGCCGGGCGTAGCAGATCCTCGCGGCCTTCGGATGCGCCAGGGAGAGGATCTCTTCCGGAACGAGGTAGTCGTGGACGACGGCGTCCGCGCTGCGAAGCAATCCGAGCGCGCGGACGGTCAGCAGGTCGGGGTCGCCGGGCCCGGCGCCGACGATGTGGACGATCCCCTTTCGGGCGGCGATCCGCGGGCGGCGCCGCCCGCGCTCGAGCCGCACGGAGACCTCCGCCCGGTGCTCTTCCAGGAATTCGCGCAGCGCCCGCGCGGCGCCCGGGTTCCTGCCGCCGGTCGAGACCGCCGCCGTGAACTCCTCCCCCCGGACGACCGCCGGGAGGATGAAGGTGCAGTCGTCCGGCGCGTCGGCCGCGTTGACGGGTATGCGGCGCCGCCTCGCCTCGCGCGCCACGCGCGCGTTCAGGGCGCGGTCGGAGGAGGCGGCGAAGACCAGCTCCGCCCCGTCGAGAAGGCCGGGGCGGTACTCCCCGCGCACCGCAACGACCTCGCCGCGCGCCGCGCGTTCTTCCACGGCGGGGGAGAGCTCGCGGGCCGCCACCGTGACCGAGGCTCCGCCGGCGAGCAGCGCGTCGATCTTCCGGGCCGCGACGGCACCGGCGCCGACCACGAGCGCGCGCATACCGACGAGGTCGAGGAAGACCGGCAGGTATCCCTTGTTCTTCGCCATCCGCCCATTTTACATGCCCATGAAACGCCCGGGGGCGATTCCTGTATCCAATAGGTATCGAACGAACGGGCATGCGCGCATGGAACGGACGGCCATGAGGGACGAAGGGAGCATAAAGCAGGAAAGGAGCTTTTAGTGGCCAACCCATCGGAATACAAGGATTTCAGTGTTTGTTTGCTTCTGGCGTTCCTTCCGCTGTTCCTGGCGGCCGACCCAGGGTCCGCGCGGGCGGAAGGGGCGGCGAGGCCCGTCGGCTTTTACATCGAGGCCGCGCTGTCGAGCAACCCGTCGCTGGGGTCGATGTTGCGCAGGGTCGAGATGAAGCGGAACGAGGCACACCGGGCGGGGGCGCTGGACGACCCGAAACTGTGGCTCGCCCTGTCGAACGTGCCGACCGGGAGCTGGTCGCTGCGCGAGGAGGACATGACGGGAAAGGAGATCGGCCTCTCCCAGATGTTCCCCTCCCCCGGGAAACGGGACCGCGCTTCCCGGATGGCGGCCCTCGAGAAGGAGCAGGCGGAGTTCGACCTGGCGGAGATGCGGAACATGCTGCGTGCCGACGTGAAGATGGCGTACGCGGAGCTTTCGACGGTGCGCGCCCAGGCGGAGCTGGTGCGCCGGACCCGCGCGATCCTCGAGCAGTTGGTGGCGGTCTCCCGGGAGATGTTCGCCGTCGGGAAGGGGCGCCAGCCCGACGTCCTGCGGGGGCAGATCGAGCACCAGAAGATGCGCGAGATGCTCCTGATGCTGGAGAACCGCGAGCGCGTGCTCTCGATCCGCATCAACACGCTGGCGGCGCTTCCGCCGTCGGAGACGGTGCCGGCCCTCGACAACCTCCCGGAACCCTCCCTTCCCCACGATGCCCGCGCGCTCCGCGTGATCTATACCGAGGAGCGGCCCGCCCGCAAAGCCGTACGGGCGCGGGTCGAGAAAGGCGGCGTCGCCGTCCTGCAGGCGGAAAGCGAGGGCCGGCCCGATTTCGAGGTGTCCGCCTCCTACATGCAGCGGGACGCGATGCCCGACGGGGCGGGACGCCCGGACCTGGTCTCGGCCATGGTGTCGATGACGCTTCCGGTCTGGCGCCGGGGGAAGGTCGATCCCGGGATCCGCGCCATGACCGCCGAGAGGGAGATGGCGGCGCGCGACCTGGAATCGCTGGACAACGAGGCGGCCGGCGCCATCGAGGGCGGGCTGTCCTCCTTCGGGAATTTCGCCGCTGTGGCGAAGCTCTACCGGACGACCCTCATCCCGCAGGCGGAGCAGGCGGTGCTGTCGAACTTCGAGGCGTACCGCGTCGGCAGGATCGATTTCCCGATGGTGATGGATTCCCTGATGACGGAGCTCTCGTTCCGGCGCGAGTACCTCGGGATGGTGGGCGAGATGCACATGACGATGGCGCGGCTGGAAGCCGCGGTGGGGAGGGAGCTCCGGTGAGGGGAAAATCGGGCCGCCGATGGGTCGTCGCCGCTGTCGCGCTGGTCGCCGCGGGGCTCGCGGGGGCGGCCGCCTTCTACAACATCCCCGCGTTCCACCAGCTGGTCCACCCGCACGGTGGCGATGAATCCGCCGGAGGCGGCGGGTCCGGGAAGGAAGCCGGGCAGTACACCTGCCCGATGCACCCATTCATCGTCTCCGACCGGCCGGGCGCCTGCCCGATCTGCGGAATGGCGCTGGTGCCCAAATCCAGCATGGCCTCGAGCCTGACGGACAACGCGGCCGCGTCCATCGGGGCGGTCTCGATGAGCCCCGCGCAGCGCCTGATGGCGAACGTGGCGACGGCGAAGACGGAGTGGAGGGAGTTCTCGCTCGAAACGTCCGCCTCGGGGAAGGTGTCCTGGGACGAACGGATGCTGGCCACGGTGCCCGCGCGGTTCGGGGGGCGCATCGAGAGGCTCCACGTCGATTTCACCGGCACGCGGGTGGTCAAGGGGCAGCCGCTCCTCGAGATCTACTCCCCCGACCTCGTGGCGTCCCAGAGGGAATACCTGCTGGCCCGCGAGGGAGTGGAACGGCTCAAAGACAGCCCCTACGAGGACGCGCGGCGGATGTCGTCCCGGCTCCTCGAGGCCGCCCGGGCGCGCCTAAAGCTCTGGGGGGTGACCGATGCGCAGATCGCGGGGCTGGAGCGGAGCGGGGAGCCGGGGCTCGTCTCCACCGTCTATGCCCCCGCGTCCGGCGTCGTCACGGAGCGCCTCGTTTCGGCGGGGCAATACGTCGCCGAGGGCGCGCCGCTGTTCAATATCGCGGACCCCGCCCGGGTCTGGGTCCAGGCGGAGATCTACGAAACGGAGATCGGCAGGGTCCCGGTCGGGACGCCCGCGATCGTGACGACGGAAGCGTGGCCCGGCAGGGAGTTCCGCGGGAGAGCGTCGTTCGTCGATCCGTTCCTCGACCCGGGGACACGCACGGCCCGGGTCCGCGTGGAGCTTCCAAACCCCGGGGGGCTCCTCAAGCCCGAAATGTTCGTCCGCGTCGCGTTCCGTGGGAGGAAGGGAAGGGCGCTGGCCGTCCCCGACACGGCGGTGCTCGTGACGGGCGAGCGCGCGATGGTCTGGACGGAGGTTTCCCCGAACGTCTTCGAGCCCCGCACGGTCCGGGTGGGGCACCGGTCCGGCGACTTCTTCGAGGTCCTTTCGGGGCTTTCGGAGGGGGAAACGGTGGCGACCTCCGCCGGCTTCCTCATCGACTCGGAAAGCCAGCTCCGGAGCGGGTCCGCCGACCCGCACGCGGGCCACGGCGCGGCGGAAGGGGCGAACGCGCCGCCGGCGGCCCCCGCCGCGGCGCCCGCCGGCATCGCGCCGGGCGGGCACGACGGGCACGGCGGGAAATAGGGGCCTCGGGCGATGATCAACGGCATCATATCGGCCTGCCTGAGGAACCGGTTCCTGACGATCCTCGGAGCCCTCGTGGTCCTCCTCTGGGGGGCGTGGGCGCTGCTGCGCACTCCCGTCGACGCCATCCCCGACCTCTCCGACAACCAGATCATCGTCTACACGATGTGGGAAGGCAGGTCGCCGCAGATCATCGAGGACCAGGTGACCTACCCGCTGGCGACGAACCTCCAGGGGCTGCCGCATGTCCGCGCCGTCCGCTCCTCGACGATGTTCGGCGCCTCGATGATCTACGTCATCTTCGAGGACTCGGTGGACCTTTATTGGGCGCGCAGCCGGGTGCTGGAGCGGCTGAACCAGGTCGGGGACCGCCTGCCCAGGGGGGTCACCCCGGTCCTGGGCCCGGACGGCACGGGGGTGGGGCACGTCTACTGGTACACCGTGAAGAGCGACCGGCACGACCTGGGCGAATTGCGGGCGATCCAGGACTGGTACCTGCGCTACCCGCTTCAGGCGGTGCCGGGAGTCGCCGAGGTGGCGTCGATCGGCGGCTTCGAGAGGCAGTACCAGATCGATCTCGACCCGGTGAGGCTGCTCGCGTACCGCGTCCCGGTCGGGGCCGTGAACGCCGCCGTCGCGCGCTCCAACCGGGAGGTCGGCGGCAACGTCGTGGAGAGCAACGCGATGGAGTACCAGGTCCGCGGCCGGGGGTACCTGCGGGGCAGGGAGGACGTGGAGAACATCGTCGTGGCGACCTCGCTTTCCGGCACGCCGATCTACGTGAAGAACCTGGGCGTGGTCCAGATGGGCGGCGCGAGCCGGCGCGGGCTGCTGGAGGAGAACGGGGAGGGCGAGGTCGTCGGCGGCATCATCGTCATGCGGTACGGTGAGAACGCCAAGAAGGTGATCGGCCGCGTGAAGGAAAAGCTCGCGGAGCTGTCGCCGGGGCTGCCCGCGGGGGTGACGGTGGCGACGGCCTACGACCGGAGCGACCTGATCGACCGCGCGATCGACACGCTGAAGGACGCCCTCATCGAGGAAGTGATCCTCGTCACGCTGGCGCACGTCCTGTTCCTGTGGCATTTCCGCTCCATCCTCATCGTCACGGCCCCGCTGCCGCTGGCGATCCTGGTCTCCTTCATCTTCATGCACTACATGGGGATCAACTCCAACATCATGAGCCTGGGTGGCATCGCGATCGCCATCGGGGTGCTCGTCGACGCCGGCATCGTGATGACGGAAAACGTGATCCGGCACGCGGAGCGATACGGCGAGGGGTACGAGGAGCGCATCGTCGAAATCACGGAGAAGGCCGCGCACCTGGTCGGCCGCCCGATCTTCTTCGCCATGGCGATCATCATCCTCGCCTTCGTGCCCGTCTTCGCCCTGACGGGGCTGGAAGGGAAGATGTTCCACCCGCTCGCTTTCACGAAGACCTTCGCGATGGTCGGCTCCACCCTCATCGCCGTCACGCTCGTCCCGGTCCTGTGCTCCTTTCTCGTCCGGGGGAAGCTCCACAGGGAAGAGGACAACCGGGCGATGAAGCTCCTGGTTAAGGCCTACAGGCCGGCGCTGGACTGGGCGCTCGACAACCGGAAGAAGGCCGTGGGCGTCGCCGCGGCGCTTTTCCTCGCGGCCGCGTTCCTGACCACCCGGATCGGGAAGGAGTTCATGCCGCCGCTGAACGAGGGGAGCCTCCTCTTCATGCCGGTGACGTTGCCCAACATCTCGATCAACGAGGCCAAGCGGCTCGTCACGGTGCAGGACAGGATCATCCGGGACACGCCGGAAGTCACCTACGTCCTCGGGAAGGTGGGGCGCGCCGAGACCTCCACCGACCCGTCCCCCGTGTCGATGTTCGAGACGATCATCCTCCTCAAGCCGCCGGAGAAATGGCGCCCCGGCATGACCATGGACAAGCTGATCGGGGAGCTGAACGCGAAGCTGCAGATCCCCGGAGTGGGCAACGGCTGGACGATGCCGATCATCAACCGGATCAACATGCTCTCCACCGGGGTGCGGACCGATCTCGGCGTGAAAATCTACGGCGACGACCTTCGCGCGCTTTCCGACCTGGCGATCCGGGCGGCGGAGGTGCTGAAGGGCGTGCCGGGAGCGGTCGACGTAGTCGCCGACCGGACCCTCGGCGGGACGTATCTCGACATCGAGCCCGACCGCGAGGCCGCGGCCCGGTATGGCCTGAACGTCGATGAAATCAACGACGTCGTGGAGACGGCGCTCGGGGGCGTGACCGTCACCCGGACGATCGAGGGGCGCCAGCGCTTCCCGGTGCGCGTCCGGTTCCTGTGGGAGCACCGGCAGGACCTCGAGGCGATCAAGCGGATCCCGATCCCCCGGGCGCCCGTCGTGTCCTCCTCCTCGCCGTCCCCCGTTTCCGCCGCGTCCGCTCCCGCCGGGGGCGGAGGGATGGGCGGGGGCGGAATGGGCGGCGGAGAGGCCGCGCCGGCGTCGATGGGCGGGACGCCGGCCTCGGGGCAGGTCACCCTCGGGCAGGTGGCGCGGATCTCGGTCGCTCCGGGGCCCGCCATGATCAACGCGGAGAATTCCTTCCTGCGCTCCGTCGTCTTCCTGAACGTCCGCGGCAGGGACATGGGGCGGTTCGTCGACGAGGCCAAGGACGTTCTCGCGAAGAACCTCGAGCTTCCGCAGGGCTACTTCATCGAGTGGTCGGGGCAGTACGAGAACCAGATCCGGGCGAAGAGGACGCTGCAGTTCGTGCTCCCGCTGGTGCTCCTGATCATCTTCGTGCTGCTCGTCATGGTCTATCGCTCGATCAGGGAAGCGCTCCACGTGATCCTGGCGGTGCCGTTCGCGCTGACCGGCGGCGTCTTCCTCCTCTATCTCCTGGGGTACAACTTTTCCGTCGCCGTGTGGGTCGGCTTCATCGCCCTGTTCGGCACCGCGGTGCAGACCGGCGTCGTGATGGTCATCTACCTCGAGGAGGCGGTGGAACGGGTCAAGGGGAGGGACGGCCGGCTGACCCGGGAGAACCTGCGCGAGGCGGTCGTGGAAGGGGCGCTGCTGCGGCTGCGCCCGAAGGTCATGACGGTGTCCACCGTCGTGGCGGGGCTGCTGCCGATCTTCTGGAGCACCCGCACGGGGGCCGAGGTCATGAAGCCGCTGGCCACGCCCGTGCTGGGCGGCATGGTGTCGTCGCTGCTGCACGTGCTGATCATCACGCCGGTGATCTTCCTGTGGCTGCGCGAGAGGGAGCTTGCGAAGGGCGAATCCACATGGGGAGGAACGGAACCATGAAAACGAGGCGATGCATCGTCCTGGCGGCGGCGCTGGCGGCGCTTTCCCTGCCGGCGGCTGCGCCGGCCGCGGACACGGGGCACGGCGGGATGCACGGCGCGAAGGATGCGGGGCACGGGGCCGCGCCCGGTCGCGACATGTCGAAGATGGGGGACGTCGTCTTCTCCGGGAAGATCGGCCCGTGGACGGGCGAGGTCCGGGTCATGGACATGCGGGCGTACGGGGCAGGAAAGAACACGCACCACGTCTCCGTCGCGCTTTCCGACCCGAAGACGAAGGCGCCGGTGGCGGCGGGCAGGGGGGGCGTCACGGTGACCGGGCCGGACAAGGCGAAGGCGGCGGCGCCCTTCACGGTCATGCAGGGGCACTTCGGGGCGGATGTCCGCCTCCCGAAGCCGGGGGAATACGGCATCGAGGTGCAGGTCGAGTCGGGCGGCGGGAAGGGGAGCGCCGCGTTCCGGTACGCCGTCAGGTAGGCGGGCTGCCGGCGCCGGGGAGTGCGCTCCCCGGCGCCTCCGGGCGATCCGCGAGCGTGCCGGCGTACACCCCTCCCAGGATCAGCAGCCCCCCGGTGATCTTCGCGGGGCCGACCGGCTCCGAAAGGACGAGGGAGGCGAGCAGGACGCCGAAGAGCGGCACGAGGTAGACGAAGACGGCGGCGCGGGCCGCGCCCAGCTCCGCCACCCCGTCGTACCACCAGACGAAGCCGACGACCGTGCCGAGCAGGGCGAGCTGGAGCACGGAGAGCCATCCCCAAAGGGTGAGGCCGGACACGGTCTGGGAAAGCGGCGCCTCGAGGGCGGCGGCGGGGAGCAGAAGGAGCGTCCCGAACAGGGCGGCGTACGCCGTCGCCGCCAGCGGCGGCACGCGCTCCAGGACCTTCTTCCCGACGACGGTGTAGAAGGCCCACATCAGCGGTGCCCCGAGCAGGAGGAGGTCGCCGGGGTTGGGCGGGCGCGTCATGAGCGACGCCGGGTCCCCGTCCGTCACGACCACTCCCACGCCGGCCAGCGCCAGCAGGAGCCCCAGCCACCGGGCCGGCCGGATCCGTTCCTTCAGCAGCGCGGCGGACAGCAGGGCGGTGATCAGCGGGTTGAGGGAAACGATGAGCGAGCCGTTCGCCGCCGTGGTCAGCGACAGCCCTTTCAGGAAGAAGAAGTTGTACAGGAACATCCCGGTCAGCCCCAGGGAAAAGAGCCCGGCCCACTGCGCGGCGCCCCGGGGAAAGGGGAGCTTCGCGGGCGGCGCCGCCTTCCCGGCTTTCCACGCGAGGACGGCGAAGAGGACGGCGGCGGCGGCGGCGAACCGCAGGAAGGCCACGGAAAAGGGAGGCGCCTCGCGGACCGCCCACTTCCCCGCCATGAAGGTGCCTCCCCAGAAAAAGGCCGTGGTCGCAAGCTTCAGGGTGGTGATGGCGGGGGTTCGCATCGGTATAGTGTAATCATTTCTTGGGGAGGTGCGCCCGGATGCCTTACGTGAACATCCGCATCACGCGGGAAGGGGCAACGGCCGAGCAGAAGGCGGAACTGATCAGGGGGGCGACGCGGCTGCTCGTCGACGTCCTCGGCAAGAACCCGCAGACGACGGTCGTCGTGATCGACGAGGTGGAGACGGACAACTGGGGGATCGGCGGGGAGACGGTAACCGCGCGCAGGATGCGGGGGATGTGACCGGGAAGGGGGGCCGTCCCTCGGGTCCCCCTCCCCGCCGGCGTCAGCCGCCGGAGGCGATCTGCCGGAAGAAGTCGTTCCCCTTGTCGTCCACCAGGATGAACGCCGGGAAGTCGACGACCTCGATCTTCCAGATCGCCTCCATCCCCAGCTCGGGGTACTCGAGCAGCTCGAGCTTCCGGATGTGCTCGTGGGCCAGCAGCGCCGCGGGGCCGCCGATCGAGCCGAGGTAGAACCCGCCGTGCTTTTTGCAGGCGTCGGTTACCGCCTGCGTGCGGTTCCCCTTGGCGATCATGACGAGCGACGCGCCGTGCGACTGGAACAGGTCGACGTACGGGTCCATGCGTGCCGCGGTGGTGGGCCCGAAGGAGCCCGACGGGAGCCCGGGGGGGACCTTCGCCGGCCCGGCGTAGATGACCGGGTGGTCCTTCAGGTACTGCGGAAGCCCCTCGCCTCGGTCGAGCCTCATTTTAAGCCGCGCGTGGGCGATGTCCCTCGCCACGACGATCGTGCCGGTGAGGGCGAGCTGCGTGGTCACCGGGTATTGCGTGAGCTGCGCGAGGATCTCCTTCATCGGCAGGTCCAGGTCGACCTTGACGACGCCGTGCTCGTGCTTCCCCCGGTACTTTTCCGGGATGAGCCGCCCCGGGTCGCGGTCGAGCTCCTCGAGCCAGATCCCCTCCCGGTCGATCCGCGCCTTCACGTTGCGGTCCGCCGCGCAGGAGACCCCCAGCCCCATGGGGCAGGAGGCGCCGTGCCGCGGCAGGCGGACGACACGGACGTCGAGCGCGAAATGCTTCCCGCCGAACTGGGCGCCGAAGCCGATCCGGCGCGACGCCTCCTGCAGTCTCGCCTCCATATCGAGGTCGCGGAACGCCCGCCCGCCGGGATTCCCTTTCGTCGGCAGGCCGTCGAGGTACCCGGCGGTCGCCAGCTTCAGCGTCTTCATGACGGATTCCGCGGAGGTCCCGCCGACGACGGCCGCCAGGTGGTACGGCGGGCAGGCGGCGGTCCCCAGCGTCTTCATCTTCTCGACGAGGAACGTTTCGAGCGAAGCAGGGTTGAGCAGCGCTTTCGTCTCCTGGTAGAGGTACATCTTGTTCGCCGAGCCGCCCCCCTTGGCGACGAAGAGGAAGGAGTACTCCATCCCCTGCGTCGCGTAGATGTCGATCTGCGCGGGGAGGTTGCAGCCCGTGTTGACCTCCTCGTACATGTCGAGCGGCGCGTTCTGCGAGTAGCGCAGGTTCTCTTCCGTGTAGGCCGCGTGCACCCCCCTCGAGAGGTGCTCCTCGTCGCGGGCGCCGGTCCAGACCTGCTGCCCCTTCTTCCCGAGGATCGTCGCGGTCCCCGTGTCCTGGCAGAACGGGAGGACGAAGTTCGCGGAAACTTCCGCGTTGCGCAGCATCGCAAGGGCGACCCCCCTGTCGTTGGGGGACGCCTCGGGGTCGGACAGGATCGCCGCCATCTTTTCGTTGTGGGAGGGGCGCAGCAGGAAGGAGACGTCGCGGAACGCCTGCCGGGCGAGGAACGCGAGCCCTTCCGGGTCCACCTTCAGGACCTCCTTCCCCTCGAACATCCCGAGGGATACGAACT
Source organism: bacterium UBA2219 (assembly GCA_002327765.1). Lineage (GTDB taxonomy): Bacteria > Desulfobacterota > Deferrimicrobia > Deferrimicrobiales > Deferrimicrobiaceae > UBA2219. The sequence goes on from DCUH01000072.1 coordinate 17,106, forward strand.
CCTTGGTGAGCAGGCGAAACCGGGTGGTGTCCCTTTTCAGCGGAAACGGCTCCTGATAGAAGAAATCCGACATGAATCCGCTCCTTTGCATGATGGCATCATGTGGTGATTTCAGGAGGGAAGATAGACCCGAGGCGGGGAAACGTCAAGGGCGGGGGGAGGGGATCCCGGGCCCCGTGGTATAATTTCCGCGCGGAGGCGACGGGAAGGATGCGTGAAGTGGCCGGGGAAGGGACTTGGTGGGTCTACATGATCGCCTGCCGCGGGGGGAGGATCTACACCGGCACGGCGATCGACCCCGAGGCGAGGTTCCGGGCGCACAGGGACGGGAAGGGGGCCGCGTTCACGCGGGCCAACCCGCCGGAGGCCCTTCTTCGCCGCGTGCCGTTCGGGAGCCGCGGCGACGCCTGCCGGGCGGAGGCCGCGCTGAAGAAACTCTCCCGGGAGGAAAAGCTCTCCTGGACGCGCGGAGAGATGAAGATTCCCCCGTTCCCGGTCGTCGAAGGGAAAGAATGCGGCCGCCGGGTAAAGAAGGGATGACTCGGGCGGCGGCGGGCGCCGCGAAGAGGGTGCGGGCGTCGGCCGCGGTCGCGGTCTTGCTCGCCCTCCTGTCCGCCCTCGGATGCGCGGGGGGCAAGGACGTGCGCCCCGACCCGAAGCCGGCGCTGTTCGAAGGGCCGAAGGTCGCGGTCGCCCCGATGGAGAACCTCACCAACGACCTGTCGGCGTCCGACATCATCCGCGACGCCTTCGCGCAGGGGGTGGCCGAGCGCGGCTACGGCGTCCTGCCGCTGCTCGACAGCGACCGGATGCTGCGGGAGACGGTGGGGATCAGCTACGGCGGGCAGCTCCCGACGACCACCCCCGGGGAAGTGTGCAAGGCGCTCGGGGTGGAGGGGGTCTTCTACGGCGAGGTGCAGGAGTTCGGGAAGACGACCACCGGCTTCTACAACAGCGCGACCGTCGAGGCCTCCTTCAGGCTGTACGGCAGGGACGGGACGCTCCTGTGGGAGGGGAAGGACCGGCAGGTCACCCGGGACGTCGTGCGCGGGGGGGGCAACAGCCTGGGCGCCGAGCTCCTCGTGCGCGGGCTGGGCAACATCCTGCTCAACCCGCTGACCCCGATCGCGAAGCGCGTCGGTGGGAACATCGCGAGGCAGGTCCCGGGGGGGCTGTTCGAAAAGGGCTCGAGATGAGACATCTTTTGCAGGAAGGGAGCGAATCGATGAGAAGGAAGCTGATGTTCGCGGGGATCCTGTTCGCGCTCGCCGCGGTCGCCGGCTGCGCCACGACGCCGCCGGTGACGGGCCCGTCCACCCGGGAATCGGCGCCCGCCGCGGAGATGCGGAACGTGAAGGGGCAGCCCTCGTCGCCTGTCATGTCGCAGGGGCCGAAGCTGCGCGTCGCCGTCGTCCGGTTCAAGGACAAGAGCGCCTACGGCAAGGGGCGCCTCGGCGGGGCCGCCCAGGACATCCTCACCACCGAGCTGGCGCGTGCCGACAAGTTCATCATGATCACCCGGCAGGACCTCGACCTGCTGCAGGACGAGCAGGACCTGGCCAAGAGCGGGATGGTCAAGGCGGGGACGGGGGCGAAATCCGGCGAGGTGATGGGGGTCAACGCGATCGTGACCGGCGTCGTCTCGCAGTTCGGCGTGAAGCAGAAGTCGGCCACCTACCTGGTGGGCGCCAGCAAGACGCAGACCGCGGAAGCGACCGTCGACGTCCGCGTGATCGACGCCAACACGGGGCAGATCATATTCGCGGAGAGCGGCACCGGCGTCCACGAGTCGTCCTCCACCCAGGTGCTGGGGATCGGCGGAAAGACCGGGTACGACGAGACGATGGAGGGCAAGGCGTTCCGCGCGGCCGTCTCCAAGTTCATCGACAACCTCATCCAGAGGATGGCGATGATCGAGTGGGCCGGCAAGGTCGCGGCGGTGGACGGCCGGGAGGTCACGGTGAACGCCGGGAAGAAGACAGGCCTCGTGGCGGGCGACCGGCTCGCGGTGTACGGCGAGGGGCGCGAAGTGATCGACCCCGACACGAAGATGCCGCTGGGCCGCAGGCCGGGCCCGAAGAAGGGCGAGATCGAGGTCGTCGATTTCTTCGGCGAGGACGCCTCGATCGGCAAGGTCCTGAGCGGGGGCGGGTTCGCCGTCAACGACATCGTCCGGCTGGCGAGATAGGGAGGGCGACATGAAGACGAAACGGACCGGTTACGCCGCCTTGTTCCTCGCGCTGTCCGCGGCGCTGCTCCTGGCCTTCGCGGCCCTCCCGGGCTGCTACCCCAAGAGCCAGGTCTACAGCGTGGGGAACGTGGGCGGGCTGATCTTCAACGTGAACCCCCCCGAGGCGGAAGTGCTCCTCGACGGGGTGGTGCAGGGGAAGGCCTCCGACTTCACCCAGGAGCGGTACCTGAAGGTCTCCGCGGGGGTCCACCGGGTGGAGCTGCGCAGCGAGGGGTACGAGACCTATTCCCGGGAGGTCAACATCGGGACCTCGCTGGAGCGGATCGAGGCGGCGCTGATCCGGAAGAACTAGGCATCCCGCGCGCTTCCCGCGCCCCGGGGGCGTCGCGTCCCCGGGGCGCTACTTTTCCTGTTTCCGGCCCCACCAGTTCCTGAGCCGCTCGGCGATCACCTTCTCGTGCCCCGCCTCGGACGGCCGGTAGTAGGCCCGGCGCCCGAGCTCCTCGGGGAAGTAGTTCTCCTGCACGAACCCGTCGGCGAAGTCGTGGGGATACTTGTACTCCTTCCCGTACCCCAGCTCCTTCATCAGGCGGGTGGGGGCGTTCCGCAGCTGCAGCGGCACCGGGAGCGTCCCCCCGGCCTCCGCGTCCTTCATCGCCCGCTGCCACGCGACGTAGGTCCGGTTGCTCTTCGGAGCGGTGGCGAGGTAGACGGCCGCCTGCGCCAGCGCCAGCTCCCCTTCCGGGCTCCCGAGCGTCCGGTACGCCTCCGCCGCCGCCAGGGCGACCTGCAGCGCGCCCGGGGCGGCGTTCCCCACGTCCTCCGAGGCGAAGCGGATCATCCGCCGGGCGATGTAGATCGGGTCCTCCCCGGCAGAGAGCATCCGGGCGAGCCAGTAGAGCGCGGCGTCGGGGTCGGAGCCCCGCAGGGACTTGTGGAGCGCGGAGATCAGGTTGTAATGCTCCTCGCCGTCCTTGTCGTACATCAGCCCCTTCTTGCGCAGCGCCACCTGGGCCGTCTCCGCGTCGACCGACGCCAGCTTCTTGTGCAGGGCGATCGATACGGCGGCCTCGAGGGCGTTCAGCGCCACCCGGGCGTCGCCGTCCGCCACGGCGACGATGTGCCGCAGCGCCTCCGGGGAAAGGAACGACTCCGGCTGCCCCATCCCCCGTTCCGGGTCTGCGAGCGCGCGCAGGACGATCCGCTCGATGTGGGGGGGGAGCAGCGGCGAAAGGACGAGCACCCGGCAGCGCGACAGCAGCGCGTTGCGGATCTCGAAGGACGGGTTCTCCGTGGTGGTGCCGAACAGCGTGACGGTGCCGTCCTCGACGAAGGGGAGCAGCGCGTCCTGCTGCGCCTTGTTGAACCGGTGGATCTCGTCGATGAAGAGGATGGCGGGGCGCAAGTCCTCCGACTCCCCGCGGGCCCGCGATTTCTTGAGCTCCGCGAGCGCCTCCCGGATCTCCTTCACCCCCGACAGGACGGCGGAGTACGGGAGGAAGACGGCGTCCGTCTCCCGGGCGAGGATGCGGGCGAGCGTCGTCTTGCCGGACCCGGGCGGTCCCCAGAAGATGAGGGAGGGGAGGGGGCGCGCGGAAAGGACGGAGGAGAGGAACTTCCCTTCCCCGAGAAGCTCCTCCTGGCCGACGAAGTCGGAGAGGGCGGCGGGGCGCATGCGGTCGGCGAGAGGGGCGCGCATTATTTTTCCTTTTCCTTTCGGATATATTATCCTGAACGATCATGAAGTGTATCGGAATCATCGCCAAGCACACCGACCCGCGGGCCGAATCGATCGTTTCCGAACTCGCGAAGTGGTTGGGGGAGCGGGGGAGGGAGGTCGCCTTCGATCGGGAGACGGCCGCACTGCTCGGCCGGTCCGACGGCGTGGTCCGCTCGAAGCTGCCCGAGTATTCCGATTTCCTCGTCGTGATCGGGGGGGACGGCACGCTGCTGTCCGCCGCGCGCGTGGTGGGCGGCACGGGGAAGCCGATCCTCGGCGTGAACCTGGGAGGGCTCGGGTTCATGACGGCGGTCACCCTCGACGAGCTCTACCCGGTGCTCGAGCGCATCCTCCGCGGAGAGGCCGAATACGACGAGCGGATGATGCTCTGCGTCCACGTCCACCGGCTGGGGGAGCGGGTCGCCGACTACACGGTCCTGAACGACGCGGTGATCAACAAAGGCGCGCTGGCGAAGATCGTCGACATCCGGGTCACCGTCGAGCAGGAGTACCTGGCTACCTACAAGTCGGACGGACTCATCATCTCGTCTCCCACCGGGTCCACGGGATACTCCCTCTCCGCCCAGGGGCCGATCGTCTACCCGACGCTGCACACGCTCCTCATCACCCCGATCTGCCCTCACATGCTGACGCTGCGCCCCCTGCTCGTCCCCGACGACATGACCGTCCGGGCCGAGCTGATCTCGAAGGGGACGGACGTCTTCCTCACCCTCGACGGCCAGGTGGGGTTCGGCTTGCGGGAAGGCGACGTAGTGGAGGTGCGAAAAGCCAAGTCGACTCTGCGGTTTATCCGATCCCCCTTCAAGGATTACTTCGCCGTCCTTCGGACGAAGCTGAAGTGGGGGGAGCGGTGACCGCGCTCCCGCGATGCTGATCGAGCTCTCCGTCCGGAACCTCGCCGTCTTCGAAGACGTCCGCGTCGAATTCATCCAGGGGCTGAACGTGGTCACCGGCGAGACCGGCTCGGGCAAGTCGATCCTGGTGGAGGCGGTCCGTCTGGCGCTGGGGGAGAAGGCCGACCCGATGGCGGTCCGCTCCGGCGAGGCGGAGGCCGAGGTGTCCGCCCTCTTCGACCTGACCCGGCGCGCGGAGCTGCGCGACGCGTGGGAGGACGCCGGCCTGCCGTGGGAGGACGAGGTCGTCCTGCGGCGCGTGCTCCCCGCCGGCGGCCGCAGCCGCGCCTACCTCAACGGGCGCCCCGTCGCCCAGCCGGTCCTCGCGCTCCTCTCGCCCTTACTTCTGACGATGGTGGGGCAGCACAGCGTGCCGCAGCTGTTGTCCCGCTCCGCCGCGCTGTCCGCGATCGACGACTTCGCGGGCACGGGGGAGCGCGCCTCGGAGATGCGGAAGGCGTACCGGAAGGTCGCCGCCTTGCGGCGGCAGGCCGAGGAGGCGGCCGTGCGCGCGGCCGGCGCCCGCTCCCGGGCCGAGACGCTCGACTTCGAGATCGGCGAGCTGTCCGGCGCGCGCCTCGTGCCCGGCGAGGAAGAGCGGCTGGCCGCCGCGCTGCAGGCGTCGCGCAGCCAGGGAAAGGTCCTCGAGGCGCTCCGCGCGGCGGACGACGCCCTGTCCTCCTCGGAGGGCGCCTCCCTGGCGACGATGGGATTCGCGCTGTCGCGGCTTCGGGAAGCCGCGGCGCTCGACCCGCGGCTCCGCGACGTCGCGGAGCGACTCGGATCCTTCCGCGATGAGGTGGCCGAGATCTCGCGGGAGATCGCCCGCAGGGCGGGGAAGGCGGCGGACGACCCGGAAGAGCGAGAGCGCGCCGAGGAGCGGCTGAGCCTGATCCGGCGGCTCCGGCGGAAATACGGGACGGACGTCCCGGGGCTGATCGCCCGCCTCGAGGAGCTGGAGGCGGAGAGGGAGTCGCTCGCCGGGGCGCTCGCGGAGGAGGGCCGCCTGCGCGAGGAGCTGCGCCGGGAGGAGGCCGCTGGCGTGAAGGCCGCCGGCGAGCTTTCGGCCGCGCGCCGCCGCGCCGCGGAGGCGATGGGGCCCGCCGTCGAGAAGGAGCTGTCGAAGGTGGCGCTCCCCGGGGCGCGGTTCCTGGCGGCCGTGTCCTCGCGCGAGGCGACCCCTGCGTCGCTTTCGGAGGCGGGGTTCGACGAGGCGGAGTTCCTGTTCTCCGCGAACCCGGGGCAGGAGCCGCGACCGCTGGCGTCGACTGCCTCCGGGGGCGAGCTGTCCCGGGTGATGCTCTCGCTTCGCAACGCCGCTGCGCGCGGCGGCGGGGGGCGGACGTTGGTGTTCGACGAGATCGACACCGGGATCGGCGGGCAGGTGGCGGAGCGGGTCGGGGCACGCCTGAGGAACCTGGCCGCGGCCTCGCAGGTCGTTTGCGTGACCCACCTTCCGCAGGTGGCCGCTTTCGCGGACCGGCATATCCGGGTGGAAAAGCGGCCTTCGGGCGGGACCGTGGCGACCGGGGTGAAACCGCTGTCGAAACAGGATAGGATAGAAGAATTGGCCCGCATGATCTCCGGGTCGGAGATCACGGGGCAGGCGAAGGCGCACGCGAAGGCGCTGATCGAGAGGGCCACGGGGAAGTGATCCGGAAAGCGCGGATGTCGGACGCGAAGGCGATCCAGGCACTGATCTGGGAGTACGCCCAGAGGGGCGACATGCTCCCGCGGTCGCTGAGCTCCATATACGAGAACCTCCGGGACTATTTCGTCTACGAGAACGAGGAAGGCGAGGTGATCGGCTCCGCGGCCATCCACATCATGTGGGAGGACCTGGCCGAGGTGCGGTCGCTCGCGGTCCGCGAGGGGCAGATGGGGCGCGGCATCGGGACGAAGCTGGTGGAGGCGTGCATCTCCGAGGCGATCGTCCTCGGGATCACGCGCGTCTTCGCGCTGACCTACCGGCCCGATTTCTTCCGCCGGCTCGGCTTCCGGGAGGTCGACAAGTCGGAGCTTCCCCACAAGATCTGGTCGGATTGCCTCAAGTGCGCCAAGTTCCCCGATTGCGACGAGGTGGCGCTGGTGGCCGATTTCTCCGGGAGCGCGCGTGTCGGATAGGCGGTTCGAGGTCGTCCTGCGGGAAGTGGCGCGGCTGGGGGGGGGCGAGGCTGAGCTGTACGTCGCGCGCTCCCGCGCACGCGGCTACGAGGCGCGCGAGGGGCGGCTCGACACGATCGCCTTCTCCGACACCCTGGCGCTGGGATTGCGACTGTTCCGCGGCGACCGGATGGGGTTCTCCTACGGCTTCGCGGGCGACGACGCCGACCTGGCCCGGATGACGCGGGAAGCAGCGTTCTGCCTGGAATCCTCCGACCCCGACGAAGCGTACGGCCTGCCCGACACCGGCCCCCTTGCCGGCGACGCGTTTTCCGGGGCGCCCGGCCCCGCGCTCTGCGATCCCGCGTGGGAATCCGTCGCCGAGGAGGAGAAGGGCGAGTTCGCCCGGTCGCTCGAGGCCGCCGTGCTGGCGCGCGACCCGCGGATGAAGCGCGTGCGGACGGCCGCCCTGCGGGACGCTGTGGCCGAGGTGTCGCTCCGGAACAGCCGCGGCGTTTCGCTCGAGCGGCGCGAGACCCGCTGCTTCGCCCACGTGGAGACGGTGGCCGAGGACGGCGGGGAAGGGCAGACCGGGTACGGCTTCGGGTTTGCCCGGTCCCTCCGGGGGCTTTCCGCCGCGGCGATATCCGCCGAGGGGGCGGACCGGGCGCTGCGCATGCTCGGCGCGGCGCGGCCGAAGACCGGCGCGTACCGCATGGTGATCGAGAACGGCGCGGCGGCGGACCTGCTCGACGTTCTCTGCCCGTCTTTCCTCGCGCCCCAGGTGGCGAAGGGGAAGTCGATGCTGGCGGGGAAGGTCGGGGCCGCGGTGGCGTCGGGAGCGGTTTCCGTCGCCGACGACCCGCTCGATCCCCGGGCTTCCGGCGCGGAGCCGTTCGACGGGGAGGGGACCCCCGCGCGGCGCCGGGAGCTGGTGGCGGGCGGCGTGCTGCGCGGCTACCTGGCGGATGCCTTCTGGGGGCGGAAGATCGGGACCGGGACGACGGGGGCGTGCCGCCGCCCGGGCGCGAAGCAGCCTCCCTCCGTCGGCCCGTCGAACCTGTGCCTGTCGCCCGGGACCCTTTCCTTCGACGCCCTGCTCGCCGCGGCGGGAGAAGGGATCCTGCTGACGGAATTTCTGGGGATCCACACGGCCGATCCCGTTTCGGGCGACTTCTCCGTGGGCGCGTCCGGCCTCCGGATCGCGGGCGGGGCCCTGGCGGAGCCGCTGCACGGCTTCGCGGTCTCCGGGAACATCCTCGACCTGCTAAGGGAAGTGGAGTCGGCGGGAAGCGATTTCCGCTGGTTCGGGAGCACGGGATCCCCCTCCCTTCTCGTGAGCCGCGTCGCGGTGGGGGGGGATTGACCTTCCGATGAGCGCCCCCCTGTTCATCTTCGACCTCGACAACACGCTCTACCCGCGCGAGCTCACTATCTGGACCATGGTGGACGACCGGATCGAGCTTTTCGTAAGGGAGCGGCTCGGGACCGACCCGGAGAACGCCCGCCGCATCCGGATGAATTACCTCGCCGACTACGGCTCCACGCTGCAGGGCATGATGCGTCACCACGGCGTCCGCCCGGCCGAGTACTTGGAGTACATCCACGACGTCCCGGTTCCCGACCTGGTGCCGGCCCGCCCCGAGCTTTCGGAGATGCTCGACGGGCTGCCCGGGAGGTGCGTCGTGTTCACCAACGGGTCGCGGGATTACGCCCGGCGCGTCCTCGAGGCGCTGGGAGTGGATGGAAGGATGGAAGGGATTTACGGGATCGAGTTCATGGAATTCATCGCCAAGCCGTCGCCGTACCCGTACGCGAAGCTGCTGCGGGCCACGGGGACCCGCGCGGAGGATTCCTGTTTCTGCGAGGACAGCAGGCGGAACCTGCTGCCTGCGCACGAGATGGGGATGTTCACCGTGCTGGTGGGCGGGAAACGGGAGCCCCAGGCGTCCCTCCTCAGGAGGATGCCGCCGCCTTCGTTCAGGCCGCACGCCGTCATCGACGACGTGTGCGACCTGCCGGGCGTGCTCCACGCCTTCCCGCCGCTGTCCCGCGAGGCGGTCGGTTCGGCCGGGGGGGCGCGCCAGGCGGCGTTGCCCCATCAGACAGGAGGAAAGGAATGACGGAAGGGGAAGGCAAGCGCAGGTATTGGAGACGCGGAAAGAAGAAAAAGGCGGCCGCCCCGGAAGGCGGGGGCGCGGCGGCGGAAGCGCAGCCCGCCGCGGAGGGGGTCGGGGAGCGGGAGGATGGCGGGGCCCAGGAAGACCCGGAAGGGAGGTCCCCCCAGGGCGGGTACGAACCCCCGGCCGCGGCGTCCGCCGCGGAAGGCGGTCCGGAAGGGGCCGGGGATGCGGCGTCCGCCGCGGACGCCGGCGCCGGCGCCGAATCCGCCGTCCAGAAGAAGCCCCGCCGCCGCAGCCGAAGGCGCAGGAAGCCTTCCGAGGGCGCGGCGCCCCGGGCGGACGACGCGGTTGCGGCGCCTCCAGGCGCCGACGTTCCCTATGTGTCGCCCGCAGACGAGGTCGAGGAGCCGGAGACGCCGGCCCGTCACCTCAAGGGGGCGCGCGTCGCGGCGCCTTCCCGAGGGCCCGAAGCCCTGCCCGTGGAAGAGGGCGATGCCGGCGAGCAGCCGTCGGCTGCGCCGCAGCAGGGCGCGCCGCCGCAGGGAGAGCCGGGGAAGAAACGGCGCCGCCGTCGCCGCCGCAGGAGGGGGAAGGGCGGCGCCCAGGGGGAGGCCGGGCCGCAAGGCGCGTCCGCGGGAGCCGCCGCTCCCGGTGCCGGCGAGGAGGACTTCGAGGAGGCGGAGGCGTACGACGTCCACGCGGCCGGCCTCACCGACTTCGAGGAGCCGGAAGAGCCCGTACGGCATGGCGGGGAGGGCGAGGAGGAGGAAACGGAGGAAGAGGAGGGGACCGGCCCCCGGAAGGTGATGCTGATCGACGGCTTGCACCCGGAGGAGAACCGGGTGGCGATCGTCGCCGAGGGCTTCCTCGACTACTACGAGGTCGAGAACCAGCGCAAGAAGGCGTTCAAGGGGAACATCTACAAGGGGAAGGTGGTCAACATCGCCCCCGCGATCGAGGCGGCGTTCGTCGAGTTCGGCGGCGGCCGCCACGGCTTCCTGCCGCTGAACGAATACTGCGCGGGCGCGCTGATGGAACATCTCGGCACGTGGAACGAGGGGGACAAGCGCCCCCCGCTGCGTTCCGGCATGGAGCTCCTCGTCCAGGTGACGAAGGAGGAGTCCACCATCAAGGGCGCCGCCCTCACCTCCTACATCAGCATCGCCGGCCGGTACATGGTGATGATGCTAGGGATGAAGCGGTACGGCATCTCCAAGAAGATCACGGGGGAGAAGGAGCGCGAGCGGATCCGCAAGCACATGGAGAAGCTGGAGTACCCCGAGCACCTCGGCTTCATCGTCCGTACGGTGGGCGCGGCGCGGCCCCTGAAGGACCTCAAGGCCGACCTGCAGAACCTCCTGAAGCTCTGGGACCGCACGGTGGCCGGCGCGCGGGCGAACAAGGCCCCGGCGCTGCTCTACGAGGAGCAGGACATCGTCATCCGCACGCTGCGGGACAACTATTCCGCGGACGTCGCGGAGGTCATGATGAATTCGGAGGCGGCCTTCCGCAAGGCGGAGGCCTTCTTCGACGTGTACTACCCGAAGCAGAAGGGGAAGCTGAAGCTGTACCGGCAGAAGCGCCCCCTCTTCGCGCGGTTCAACCTCGAGGAGCAGGTCGACCGGGTGACCGCCCGCAAGGTGCCGCTGCCCTCCGGCGGCCACATCTGCATCGACCACACCGAGGCGATCTGGACCATCGACGTCAACTCCGGGCGCTCCTCCAAGGACCGCGACATCGAGGACACCGCCTACCGCACGAACAAGGAGGCGGCGGCCGAGGTGACCCGCCAGATGCGGCTGCGCGACATCGGCGGCCTCATCGTCGTGGATTTCATCGACATGGAAAGCAAGACCCACAACAAGGACATCGACCGGATCCTCAAGGAGGGGCTGAAGAAAGACAAGGCGAAGAGCGACGTCACCTCCCTGGGCAAGTTCGGGCTGGTCGCCATGAGCCGCCAGCGGATGGGGACTTCCTTCTACGACGTCCTGCAGAAGCCGTGCGAGGTGTGCAGCGGGCTGGGCGTGGTCCCCACCCGCGACGCCTCCGTCGTCCGGCTCTTCCGCAAGTTGCACGACGAGCTGTCGAAGGACGGAAAGGATGGGACGAAGGACGTCGCCGTGCGCGTGGCGCCGGGGCTGCTCGAGACGCTGATCAACCAGAAGCGGGACGAGATCTCCCGCATCGAGCGGATGTGCGGCGGCAAGGTGACGATTCAGGCCGACCCGGCGCTTCCGCCGTCGGGGTTCGCATTCGGCCCTCCCGCCAATGGAGGGAAAACCGCAGAACCGGGACGTTGATGAGTTCTCCGCCAGTCCGGGGACAGAGATGCAGACCCCGGACTGGCTGACGATATGGGGTCGCAATACGGAGGGGTAGAATGACCGGCTCCGACGCCGAACCTGGACCGGACGCTTCCGGTTTCCGAAAGATAGCGAGGCGCTATTTCCGTGCCGCGCTTATCTACCTCTCGCTGGGCGCCGTCCTCGGCGCCCTGATGATGTGGTTCGGCAACGACAACCTCCAGTTCCTCCACGGCCACATGCTGCTGGTCGGCGCCCTGCTGTTCGGCGGCTATGGAGCGGGATATCGATGGATCGCCGGGCAGGCGGACGCCGCGCCGCCCGCCGGCGCCACCGCGGACGCGTTTTCGGTCTCCCTCGCCGTCAAGCAGTTCTGGCTGGCAAACATCGGCCTTCCCGGGATGCTGCTCGGCTCCGTATTCCCGGTCGGCTACGGCCTCGACCGGATCGGCGTCCTGTTCGGGTTCATGGAAGCGGCGGCGGCGGTGATGTTCGGGGTGGTCATCCGCAGAACCGGGACGTTGATGAGTTCTCCGCCAAAATAGGGACAGAGATGCGGCGCCGCGGCGCCGCGTCTACGGCTGCGGGATGAGCGGCTCCCCCGGCCGGAACACCCGGAACCCGTACGCGGCGTCGGCCGCGATGTAGAAATACCGGTACGCTTCCTTCCACGACGGCAGCACCGCCAGGACCCCGGCCGGGGAGGCCATCTCTGTCCCCGAATTGGCGGAGAACTCATCAACGTCCCGGTTCTGGCGTTCCTGATGAAAATGCCCCAGCACGATGAAGTCTGTTCCGGCGGCGAAGAGCGCGGCCGCGTAGCTGCGGCAGTCCGCCTCGGGGAACGATTCCTTGTGGCGGCGGTTGTATCGCTTGAGCTTTCGCTCGACCCGGTCGGCCAGCGGCAGGAAGAAGCCGGCGGGCAGCTGCGCGACCAGCCGGTTGGCCAGCCGGTTCTTCGAGAGCCCTTTCCAGAAGCGGTAGGGCAGGTCCGCCCGGTTCACGGTATCCCCATGGGAGAGGTGCACCCGCTTCCCCGCGACCGCGACCCGCAGGTCCCCCTCGGCGACGAAGTCGCACGTGGTCCCCTCGTGCTCCTCCTTCAGGTAGAAGTCCCGGTTCCCCTCGACGTAGACCAGGCGCAGCCCCTTTCGCCGCAGCTCGCGCAGCCGGTCGATGATCAACCGCTGGAACGGGAAGGTCAGCCCCGGGCTGCCGAACCACAGGTCGAACATGTCGCCGAGGAGGAACATCGGGACACGCTGGGCCGCCGCGGCTTCCGCCATCGAAAGGAAGGTGCGGCTGTGGACGTCGTCCTGGTTCAGGTGACCGTCCGCGAGGAAGATCGCCCGGTCCAGCTGGATCGGGAAGGTGTCTCTCATGGCGGATACCAAGATAGCACCAGATGGAGGCGGCCGGAATCCGATAGAATCGTACGGGAGACGGTCGCCATGGCGAAGGGGGGCGGAAGATGGTCGTGGATTCGTTGACGGTGCTCGACAAGTTCACGGGGGAGGCGATCGCGGAGGTACCGAAGGCCACGAAGGGGACGACGGACCGGGCCATTCAGGCCGCGAAGGAGGCGTTTCCCTCCTGGTCCCGGACGCCTGCCCACAAGCGGGCCGCCATCCTGGAGAAGACCTCCCGCATCATCGACTCCCGGAAGGAGGAGATCGCCGAAACGATCTGCCGGGAGGCAGGGAAGGCGTGGAGGCACGCGGTCGCCGAGGCGGCGCGCTCGGTCGAGACGTTCCGGTTTTCCGCCGAGGAGGCCCGGCGCATCCACGGGGAGACCGTCCCGATGGACGCCAGCCCGGCCGGGGAAGGGCGCTTCGGCTTCTGGATGCGCTGCCCCCTGGGCGTGGTCGCCGCCGTCTCCCCGTTCAACTTCCCGCTGAACCTGGTCGCGCACAAGGTGGGGCCTGCGCTCGCGGCGGGGAACACGGTGGTGCTCAAGCCCGCCTCCGCCACGCCGCTCTCGGCCATCAAGCTCGCGGGGTATCTCGACGAGGCGGGGCTGCCGCCCGGCGTCCTGCACGTCCTCGTGGGGTCCGGCGGCACGGTGGGGGAGTGGCTGACGACGGACCCGCGGGTTTCCAAGATCTCCTTCACCGGCTCCGCGGCGGTCGGGGAGGAGATCCTCCGGAAGGCGGGGATGAAGAGGGTGACGATGGAGCTCGGCAACAACTCGGGGGTGATCGTCGAGCCGGACGCGGACCTCTCGCTGGCGATCCCCCGGTGCGTGACGAGCGCCTTCGCCAACGCCGGCCAGGTGTGCATCTCCCTGCAGCGGCTCTTCGTCCACGAGGCGATCGCGAAGGAGTTTACGGATCGGTTCGTCGAGGCGGCGTCGCGCCTGAAGGTGGGGAACCCGCTCGACCCCGAATGCGACGTGGGCCCGATGATCGATCCCAAGGAGGCGGAGCGCGCGCAGGAGTGGGTGCGGGAGGCGGTCGGTCAGGGAGCGAGGCTGCTCCTCGGCGGCGGGCGCGAGGGGGCCCTCATGCAGCCGACGGTGCTGGCCGACGCACGGCCGGAGATGAAGGTGATGTGCCGGGAGGCGTTCGCCCCGCTGGTGGCGATCCGCGAGTACAAGGACTTCGAGGACGCGGTCGCGATGGTCGAGGACACGCCGTACGGGCTGCAGGCGGGGATCTTCACCAACGACATCCGCAAGGCGATGCGGGCGGTGGACCGGATCGACGCGGGCGGCGTCATGATCAACGACACCTCGATGTTCCGCGTCGACCACATGCCCTACGGCGGGAACAAGATGTCGGGCATGGGGCGCGAGGGGGTGCGCTTCGCCTGCGAGGAGATGACTTCCATCAAGATGGTGGTCATCCGGCCGTAGCGGATTCGCCGGGGTGATGTAAAATCGTACAATCGTTCCTGGTCGCATCAGGGGTGGGTTCCCGGAAAAGGAATAAGGAGGACGGATGAAGCGGTTCGACCTCGTGGTGATCGGGGCGGGTCCCGGAGGGTACGTCGCGGCGATCCGGGCGGCGCAGCTCGGGATGAAGGTGGCCGTCGCCGAGCGCGGCAAGCCCGGCGGCGTGTGCGTGAACTGGGGTTGCATCCCGTCCAAGGCGATCCTGACGTCGGCGGGGCTGTTCGAGGAGATGAAGAACGCGGCCGCCTACGGGATCCGCTGCCAGGGGGTCGAGGCGGACTATGGGGAGGTGATCCGTCGCAGCCGGAAGGTAGCCGACCGGATGTCGCGCGGTGTCGCCTACCTGTTCAAGAAGAACGGGATCGAGCTGTTCCCCGCGCACGCGACGGTCGCCTCGCCGACAACGGTCATGGCCGGCGACGAGATCCTCGAGGCGAAGAACATCCTCGTGGCGACGGGCACCTCGGTGAAGGGGCTTCCCGGGATCGAGCCGGACGGCCGCGACGTCATCACCAGCGACGACGCGCTCGCGCAGGAGGCGCTTCCCCGATCGGTGACCGTGCTGGGCGCGGGCGCGGTCGGGGTGGAGTTCGCCTACATCTACCGGGCGTTCGGCGCCGAGGTCTCGCTGGTCGAGATGGAGGACCAGGTCCTCCCGCGGACCGACCGGGAGGTGGCCGAGGCGCTGGCGAAATCGCTCAAAAAACAGGGCATCCGCATCCTGACCTCCGCGCCGGCGAAGGGGTACGACAAGGCCTCCCGCACGCTGACGGTGACGGCCGCGGGGAAGGAGGAAACCGTCCGGGCGGAGAAGCTGCTGGTGGCCGTCGGGCGCAGGGTCCTGTCGGCGGACCTGGGGCTCGAGGCGTGCGGCGTGAAGGTCGAGCGGGGGTTCGTGCAGGTCGACGACCGCCTGCGGACCGCCTGCCCGACCATATGGGCCATCGGCGACGTAACCGGCGGCGCGATGCTGGCCCACAAGGCGTCCGCGGAAGGCGTGGCGGCGGCCGAGGCCGTCGCGGGGCGCGAGACCGCGCGCCGGCCCAACCCGGACCGGATCCCCTCGTGCGTCTATTGCCGCCCCGAGGTCGCGTCGATCGGACTGACGGAAGAGGAGGCGAAGAAACGGGGGGTGGAGTGCAAAACCGCGAAGTTCCCCTTCACGGCGCTGGGGAAGGCGGTCGCCTCCGGGCACACGGACGGGTTCGTCAAGATGGTGGCGGAGGCGAAGTACGGCGAGGTGATCGGGTGCCACATCTTTGGCGCCGGGGCGCCGGACATGGTCGGCGAGATGTCGCTGGGGCGGTCGCTCGAGGCGACCTTCCGCGAGATCGGGAAGACGGTGCACGCGCACCCGACGCTTTCCGAGGCGATCCGGGAGGCGGCGCTCATGCTGGGCGGCGAGGCGATCGACATATGACGCACAACGCGAGGCGGCCATGACGGAACAGAAAGACCGGGAACTGTACTACTGGCTTTGCCTGGTACGGGAGTTCGAGAGCCGGATCTCGGCCCTCGACAAGCAGGGGAAGCTCTCCGGCGGCGTCTATTCGGGGAAGGGGCAGGAGGCGGTGACGGTGGGCTTCTGCCACGCGCTGCGGAAGGACGACTGGATCTTCCCGCTCCATCGGGACCTGGGCGCCTTCCTCGTCAAGGGGTCGGACCCGAAGCGCCTCATGGCCCAGATCTTCGGCCGGCGCGACGGCTTCTCGAAGGGGAAGGACTCCTACCTCCACGGGGGGGACATGGGGAACGGCATCTTCGGCGCCACCTCGATGCTGGGCGCGACGCTGCCGGTGGCCGCCGGGATGGCCTTCAAGTTCAAGGCGCGCGGGGAGGACAGCGTGGCGGTGGCCTTCTTCGGCGAGGGCGCCAGCAGCCGGGGCGACGTCCACGAGGCGATGAACTTCGCCGGCGTCCACAGGCTGCCGGTGGTCTTCGTCTGCGAGAACAACTTCTACGCCTACTCCACGCCGAACAACCTGCAGTTCGCGGCGGACAGCCTCGCCGAACGCGCCCGCGGGTACGGCTTCAAGGGGGAGATCGTCAACGGCAACGACCTGCACTCCGTGCTCGACAGCGCCCGCAAGGCGATCGCCCGGGCCCGGAAGGGGGAAGGACCCACGCTGGTGGAATGCAAGACCTACCGCTACCACGGGCATTCCGAGCACGACCGGGCCGAGTACCGGGAGCAGGAGGAGGTCATCACCTGGGAGAGCCGGGACCCGGTGATGCTGTGGGAGGTCTACCTCGGGATGAAGAAGCACGACGTCGAGGCCATCCGGACGGAGACGGCGGAGAAGGTGCGCAGGGTCGTCGAGGAGGCGGTGGCGTTTGCGGAGGCAAGCCCCCCGCCCGAGGGGCCGGAGGCGATGGACGACCTGTACGCCATGCCGATCGACACGGAGGTGCCGTAAGCCATGCAGGTCACCTACATCGAGGCGATACGACAGGCCATGGAAGAGGAGATGGCGCGCGACCCGAACGTCATGCTCCTCGGGGAGGACGTGGGGGTGCTGGGGGGGCCGTTCAAGGCCTCCGCCGGGCTCCAGGAGAAGTTCGGCCCCGACCGGGTGCTGGACATGCCGATCTCCGAGTCGATGATCGTCGGCGGGGGCGTGGGGCTGGCGGTCCAGGGGATGCGGCCGATCTGCGAGATGCAGTTCATCGACTTCATCTCCTGCGCCTTCGACCAGATCGTGAACACCGCGGCCACGTTGCGGTACCGGCACGGGGGGCAGACCGCCTGCCCGATCGTCGTCCGCGGCCCCTCCGGCGGCGGCGTCCACGGCGGGCTCTACCATTCGCAGAACCCGGAGGCCTGGTTTTTCCACGTCCCGGGGCTGAAGGTCGTGGCCCCCTCCACCGCGTACGACGCGAAGGGGCTGCTGAAGGCCGCGATCCGGGACGACGACCCGGTGATCTACTTCGAGCACAAGTTCTTCTATCGCCGGATCAAGGAGGAGATCCCGGAGGACGATTACGTCGTGCCCATCGGGCAGGCGGCGCTGCGCCGGGAGGGGCGGGATCTCACGGTCGTCGCCTACGGCCCGCCGTTCCACGCGGCGATGAAGGCCGCGCGGGACATGGAGAAGGAAGTGGACATCGAGGTGATCGACCTGCGGACCCTGCTGCCCCTCGACTGGGGGACGATCAAGTCCTCCGTGCGCAAGACGGGGAAGCTGCTCGTCCTGCACGAGGCGCGGCTCACCGGAGGCGTAGGCGCGGAGATCGCCGCCCGGGTCGCGCAGGACTGTTTCGAGGACCTCGACGGGCCGGTCATGCGCCTCGCGGCGCGGGACACCCACACGCCGTTCGCGGCGGCGATGGAGGATTACGTCCTGCCGAACCAGGACAAGGTCACCGAGGCGATCCGCAAGCTCGCCGCTTACTGAAGGGGGACGAAGAGAATGCTGATCGACGTCGTGATGCCGCAGCTCGGGGAAAGCGTGGTGGAAGGCGTGGTGGTCAAGTGGCTCGTCGCAGCCGGCGACAAGGTGGACAGGGACCAGACGCTGCTCTCGATCTCCACGGACAAGGTGGACGCGGAGATCCCGTCTCCCTCCGCGGGCCGGATCGCCGAGATCCTGGCGAAGGAGGGGGACACGGTTCCCGTCCGCACGGTGATCGCGCGGATCGAGACGGAAGAGGCCAAGGCGGCCGCCCCGCCGGCGCCGTCCTCGCCCCCTTGGGACGAGGAGACGGAAGGGCTCCAGGGGGACCTGGCCCGGAAGACGGAGCCGCCGCTCCCCGCGCCGCCGCGGGTGGAGGCCGCTCCCCCGGCCCCGGCGCCGCCGCCCGCCCGGCCGTCGCCCCCGCCGTCCGGCCGGGTGCGGATTACCCCCGTCGTGGCGCGCATGGCCGCGGAGCACCGGCTGGACCTCTCTAAAATCCCCGGCACCGGGATCGACGGCCGGGTGACCCGGAAGGACGTCGAGGCGCACCTGGCGTCCGGGGCTCCCGCCGCCCCTTCCGCTCCCGCCGCTCCTTCCGCGGCCGCTCCGCCGGCCCCCGCGGAGGCCGCGCCGCCGATGAAGGCGGCCGCTCCGCCGGCCGCCTCCCCCGCCGTGTCGGAAGGGGACCAGGTGGTCCCGTGGACCCCGATCCGCAGGCGGATCGCGAAGCACATGTCGGCGAGCAAGCAGACCTCCCCGCACGTCCACGTCTTCGCCGAGGTCGACATGCACAAGGCGGCGAAGCACCGGGAGGTCCTGAAGAGCCAGGGCGTCTCCGTGACGTACCTGCCTTTCGTGATGCTCGCGGCGGCCCGCGCGCTGAAGGAGTTCCCCGCCATGAACGCGCACGTGTCCGGGGAGAGCACGATCCTCCGGAAAAGCATCCACATCTCCGTCGCGGTGGACACGGCAAAGGGGCTGCTCGTGCCCGTCGTGCGCGACGCGGACCGCAAGACCCTCCTTGAGCTGGACCAGGCGGTGGCAGACCTCGGCGCCAGGGCGAAGGCGGGGGACGTCACGCCGGACGAGTTGTCGGGCGGGACCTTCACCGTCACCAACCCGGGCGCGAAGGGGAACCTCTTCGGCACGCCGATCATCAACCAGCCCCAGGTGGGGATCCTCCGGATGGGGCAGGTCGTGAAGCGCCCCGTGGCCGCGACCGTCGCGGGGGAGGACGCGATCGCCGTCCGGCCGATGATGTACCTGTGCCTTGCGTACGACCATCGGGTCATCGACGGCGTGGAGGGGAACGGCTTCCTGTACCGTGTACGGGAGATCCTCGAGGCCGGGAACTTCGGGTAAGCCCGGGGGAGCTTCCTTGGAGACGGTCTGGCTCGGGGAGATGGGGTACCGGGAGGCGCTCGACCTTCAGCTCGGTCGCGTGGAGCTGCGGCTCGAACGGAAGGTTCCCGACACGCTCCTTCTGCTGACGCACCCGCACGTCTATACGCTCGGCCGCGGCGGCGACGAGACGAACCTGCTGGTGCCGAAAGAGACGCTCATGTCGGAAGGGATTCCCCTGGAGAGGGTGGGGCGGGGCGGCGACATCACCTACCACGGGCCGGGGCAGCTCGTCGGCTACCCGATCGTCCGGATGGGGCGGCCCGACGTGCACCGGTTCGTCCGCTCCCTCGAGGCGGCGCTGATCGACTCCCTGGCGGAATTCGGCATCGCGGGACGCGCCATCCCGGGGCTGACGGGCGTGTGGGCGGGGGAGAGGAAGATCGCATCGATCGGCGTGGGCATTCGCAAGTGGGTCACCTACCACGGCTTCGCGCTGAACGTCACGACCGACCTCTCCTACTTCCGCCGCATCCACCTCTGCGGGCTCAAGGGGCGGGAAGCCACCTCGATCCTCGAGGAGACGGGCGGCGCCCCCCCGATGGAGGCGGTCCGCGAGGCCGTCTCCTCCGCCTGCGACCGCCGCCTGGCGTGGGTCGTCTCGTGAATCCCCCCGGGCGGCGGCCGGAGTGGCTGAAGGTCCGGGTGCCTTCCGGCGAAAAGGCGGCGGAGGTGACGGGCGTCCTGCGGCGGCACGGCCTTCGGACGGTGTGCCGGGACGCCCTGTGCCCGAACGTGGGGGAGTGCTGGGGGGCCGGTACGGCCACCGTGATCCTTCTGGGGGACTGCTGCACCCGGGGATGCGCCTTCTGCGGCATCCGGACGGGCGTGCCCGGCCCGCCGGACCCCGGCGAGCCCGCCCGGGTGGCGCGTGCGGCGGCGGAGCTTTCCTGGCGCCACGTCGTCCTCACGTCGGTCACGCGCGACGACCTCCCGGACGGCGGGGCGGCGCACTTCGCGGCCGCCGTCCGCGCCCTTCGGGAGAGCGCGCCGGCCGCCGCGGTGGAGCTGCTCGTGCCGGATTTCGGGGGAAGCGGGGAGGCGCTCCGGACGGTGGTCGACGCCGCGCCGGACATCCTGGCCCACAACGTGGAGACCGTCCCCCGCCTCTACCCGGCGGTCCGCCGGGGGGCGAACTACGGCCGCTCGCTTTCGCTCCTCCGCCGCGCCGCCGCGATGCGCCCGGGGATGCCGCTCAAATCCGGGATCATGGCGGGGCTGGGCGAGACGGAAGAGGAGGTGGCCGGCGTGTTCCGCGACCTGCACGCCGCCGGCTGCCGGCTCCTCACCGTGGGGCAGTACCTGCCGCCGTCCCGCGGCCATTTCCCCCTCGTCGAGTACGTGACGCCGGAGCGGTTCGACGCGTACGCCGCGCTGGCGAGGGAGATCGGTTTCCGCGACGTCCGGTCGGCCCCGCTCGTCCGGAGCTCCTACAATCCCGGGTAGCGCCCGCCCATGCCCCGCTCCATCCTCCATCTCGACCTGGACGCCTTCTACGCCGCCGTGGAGGCCCTCGACCGCCCCGAGCTCCGGGAGAAGCCGGTGATCGTGGGAGGCAGCTCGAACCGCGGGGTGGTCGCCGCCGCCTCGTACGAGGCCCGCAGGTTCGGCGTGCATTCCGCGATGCCCATCGCCCGGGCGAGGCGCCTCTGCCCGAACGGCGTCTACCTTCCCGTCCGCATGCCGCGGTACGCGGAAATATCGGCCCGCGTGTTCGCCATCTACGGGCGCTTCACGCCGCTGGTCGAGCCGCTCTCCATCGACGAGGCGTTCCTCGACGTCACCGGCTGCGAGCGCCTGTCCGGCACCGCCGAGGAGGCGGCCCGCAGGATCAAGGAGGCGGTGCGCGCGGAGACCGGGCTGATCGTGTCCGCAGGGGCGGCCTCGAACAAGTTCATCGCGAAGATCGCCTCGGACATGGGAAAGCCCGACGGCCTGGTCGTCGTCCCGCCCGGGGAGGAGCAGGCGTTCCTCGACCCGCTGCCGGTCGGGAAGGTGTGGGGGGTGGGGAAGGTCGCCGAAGGGGAGCTCGCGCGCTTGGGGATCCGCACCATCCGGGACCTCCGTCGCACCGCCCGGGAAATGCTCGTCCGCGCCTTCGGCGAGCACGGCGACCATCTGTTCTCGCTGGCGCGCGGGATCGACGACCGCCCCGTGGAGACGGAGCGGGAGACGAAGTCGATCGGGCACGAGGAGACCTTCGAGCGCGACCTGCGGTACCGGGAGACGATGCGGCGCGAGCTCCTGGCGCTCTCCGGCCGGGTGGCGGAACGGCTGCGGCGGGAAGCCCTCCGGGGAAAGACGGTCACGCTGAAGGTGAAGTACTCCGATTTCGTCCAGGTGACGCGGGCGATCACGCTGGCCGACCCGACGGACGACGGCGGGACCGTCTACCGGTGCGCCATGGACCTCCTGTCGGAGACGGAGGCGGGCGCCCGGCCCGTGCGGCTCCTGGGGGTCTCGGTGTCGAGGCTCGAGGAGGCGAAGGAGCCCGTCCAGGGGATGCGCATGGCCCAGATGCCGCTGTTCGGCGGGCCGGGCAAGTGGGGGCGCGCGGCCCTCCTTCCGCCGGACCCCGCAAAGAAGGACGCCCTGAACCGCGCGGTGGACCGGATCCGCGAGAAGTTCGGCCCGAAGGGGATCGTGCCCGGCGCCCTTCCCG
This sequence comes from bacterium UBA2219, assembly GCA_002327765.1. GTDB lineage: Bacteria > Desulfobacterota > Deferrimicrobia > Deferrimicrobiales > Deferrimicrobiaceae > UBA2219. Next base: position 38,814 of record DCUH01000072.1, read on the forward strand.
ACGCGGGGGAGCCCGAAGGCCCCGACCGGTAGCCGCCGCTATCGTTCCGCCTTCCGGAACGCGTGGCACTCCGCGCACGGCTGCGGCGCGTTGTGCTCCTTCATGTCCTCGTGGCATTCGAGGCAGACGTCGCGCCCCCGGACCGACCAGGCGTGCGGCTTGTGGCAGTCGCTGCACGCGCTTTCCGCATGGTCCTTCTTCCGGTGCAGCCCGTGCAGCGTTGCGTGGCATTCCCGGCAGGCGACCACCGGGAGCGCCTCCCCGGGCTTCTTGTGGCATTCGGAGCACGGCGAGCCCATCATTGGCGAGGACGCATCGAACCTGTGGCAGTCGCCGCACTCGGACGTGGGGCGCAGCCCGGCGATGTGGCAGCGGCTGCACGGGATCGAGGCGTGCTTGCCTTCCAGCGGGACGGGGTGCCAGGGCCCCTTGGCCTTCAGGGTGACGTTGCCGAGCGGCATCAGGGCGCTGCGGACCGGGAGGGTGTGGCATTCGGAGCAATCCATCCCGAGCGCCTTGCCCGTCTCCGACACGTGCTTTCCGTCGTGGCAGCGGAAGCAGCCGGGCCAGTTCCGGTGGCCGATGTTGGACGGGTACGACAGCCAGTTCACCTTCATTTCCGGGAAGACGCCCCGGTCGTAGATGGCGATCGCCTCGGCGACGGCCCTGTCCACGTCCGCCTTCCGCTTCGCGAAGACGTCGGGGTACTTCTCCCGGTAGAAGCCGCCGATCTCGGCCGCGAACCCCTCGTGCGCCTTCGCGTTCGAGGGGTAGTCGCGGACCAGGGCGTCCACGACCACCTTCTTCACCCAGGGCAGCGTCCGGGGAATGAGGCCGGAGGACAGCGCCCGGTCGACGGCGAGGTCCGGGGGATGATAGATGTGCGTGGGCCGGTTGTGGCAGTCGATGCAGTCCAGCGGCTGCCGGCGCAATTGCGCGAGCTCCTCCGCGGTCCCCTTGTAGCCCGGGTCGACGTACTTCGCCCGCAGGTTCCCCTTGTCGTCCCGGACCTCGAAGTACGGGATCTCCTGCTTCCTGCGGTCGGAGGCCGCATAGACGACGCGGTTTTTCACGATCATGTGCCAGTGGATCCCCGCGCCGCCCGTCTCCGGGCCGCCGCCCGTCTTCACGCCGAGCCCGATCTGCTCGGCGGTGTTCCCCTCGTCGTAGCGGAAATGCGGGTTCTGGTGCAGCCGGGTCCCGAAGAACTTGGCGGGCCAGTGGCATTGCTCGCACGTCTCGCGCGCGGGGCGCAGGTTCTCGATCGGGGTGGGGATGGGGCGCGGGTACGAGTCGCGGACGACCGCGACCACCTGGCGCAGCCCCGAGATCTTCGCCTTGACGAACCACTCGACCCCTTCCCCGACGTGGCAGTCCACGCATCGAACCCGGGCGTGCGGCGAGGCGAGATAGGCGGTGTATTCGGGCTTCATGACGGTGTGGCACAGGGTGCCGCAGAACGGCACGGACTCGCTGTAATGGAACGCCTTGTACGCGACGAACGCCAGGAGGATCGAGACGAGCAGCCCGCCCAGCGCGGCGTAGCTGAACCACTTCCGCTGGACGGGGTCGTTCAGGTCGAGGAGCGGGTAGTGGGGAGCTTCCCCCGTCCCCTCCCGGCGGCGCCGGAGGCTTTCCCGTCGCATGCCGTACAGGAAGGCCAGTGCGCCCAGGGTGAAGAGGGCGGGGAACACCAGGAACGTGAAGATGCCCAGGTAGGGGCTGGGCTGCTCCGCGGCGAGTTCGAAGACGAGGGACAGAAGGGTGAGCAGGATCCCCGCGCCCGCGACGAGCGCGCCGAAGTAGCTGACCGTGTTCCGGTAGAGGCCTGTCCGAGCGTCCCGTTCTTCCGTCATGGCCGCCGCCCCCGGTCGAAAGGTAAATTGTGGATGTGACTAAAGATTACCGGGTTGCGGGACGGTTGGGAAGGGGTGCCCCGGGGGAAAAATCTCCGCCTTGATTTTCGGCGATATGGTGGATAATATAGTCGTTCCTCGCGTTGTGCCGAAGTGGTGGAATTGGCAGNNCAAATCCCGCCTTCGGCACCATGATTGGCCTAAGCCCTTCGAACCTGAAGGGCTTTTTTTATTTCACCCTTGAGGCTCCTTCGACTTGTCCGAAAAACGGTACGGACGAGGAGCCATTTCATGCCTACAGCCTATCTGCTTCGGCGTAATCGGCACTACTTCTTCCGGTTTCACATCCCGCTCGATGTTCGACGATGGTTTGATGGCAGGGTCGAACTGAGGAAGTCCCTCAAGACAACGAGGTACAATACCGCGAAAAGCCAACTCAGGAACCTTCTCTATCGGACTGAGCGGCTCTTAGCCATGATGAGGTGCGAGATGTTGACAGACGAACAAATCAGGAAACTCGTAGCCGAATACCTCAGGGACTCGCTCCGTGATTCGGAGGATATCCGTATCGGAGGAAGACCGCTCGACTCTGAGGAACACTTTCATCGACTGGAAGGGCTTGACCTCCACCTAACGACTCTCAAGGAGGATTTCGCACTCGGGCAGTATGAACATTATGTGACGGGTAGTGCGGCTACCGTCCTTGAAGGAGCGGGAATCACGCTCTCGAAGGATTCGGACGAATACCAGAAACTGTGCCGCGAACTTATGAAGGGGTTGATCGAAGCAACCTCCATCGAGATCGAACGCATGAAAGGGAACTATCGGAACGAGTATGACAAGGGCTTCATGGTGCTTCAGGAACCTTCGGGTGGAGAGGCACGAAGGGTCAACGGTGTAGATACTAAGGATGTCGGCCAACCGCTGTCCGTGCTGATTCCCGAGTATATGGATGAGTGTACAGCAGGGGGGAGATGGTCGGAGAGGACGCGGAAGGAAGGCAAGAGCTATTTTGATTTGTTCCTGCGAATCGTTGGAGACCGGGGAATCAAGACGCTTGACCGCAGGAACTTCAATGACTATCGAAGCGTCCTCACTCGATGGCCGAAGAACGCGAACAAGAAGCGGGAGTATCGGGGGAAGTCGGTGGGGGAGGTTCTTGAGATAGCCCAAGGAGCGAAGGAGCTTCTAACCACGAACTCCGTCAATCAGCACATCGTCTATATCCAATCGTTCATGAAATGGGCTGTAAGAAATGGATACGCCGAAGCCGACTACGCCGAAGGGTTGACGATTAGCACGAGGAAGGAAAGGGAGGACGAGAAGCGGGAAGAGTATTCCCGAGAGGACATTCAACGGCTCATCGCATCTCCGCTGTACTCGGACAAGAAGACCGCGAAAGGGCATCCTGAAAGATGGTGGATACCGTTGATCGGGATGTTTTCGGGGATGAGGCTCAATGAGATTTGCCAACTGTACACGGAGGATGTCAGGGAGGATGAAGGCGTTCTCGTATTCGATGTGAACGATAAGAAGGACAAGAGGCTGAAGAACGCATCGAGCAGGAGGATTGTTCCGGTTCACCCTGTCCTCATCGAGCTTGGCTTCATCGAGTACGTTGACGGGCTGAAAGAGAAGGGTGAAGAGCGGCTATGGGGGAAGCTGGCGAACAAGCGAAACGGATACGGGCAGGACTTCAGCAAGTGGTATCAGCGATACAACCGAAAGCACGTCTCGAAGGACCGGAAGAAGGTCTTCCATTCCTTCCGCCATTCGACGGCCAACATCCTCAAGCAGGAGCAAGTTGACGAAGCAATCATCAAGGAGATATTGGGCCATTCGCACGGGTCCATAACTCTCGGGCGGTACGGTAAGGCGTACCACGTGGGAACCATGCTCGATGCTCTCAAGAAGTTGGACTACGGATTCGACCTCGACGCGATTAAACGGTGACAGCAGGGGGTAGAGGGAGGGAAGAGAGGATCGAGCGTGTCTACCACGGTAGGTTCTCGGCTCCCTTCCCCTCTCTCCCGCTCAGGTCTCCCGATTGTGGGGGACCTATCGTGACGGACGGAATCCGTCCTCACGGCTGAGGGGATGGCAGGTTTCCCCTCAAGCATCACGTTTAACGCTTCCTTATTGGTCGGATATATTCAGCATCCTTCCATCTCTGAATGACTTCATCGAAGGCGGTTCTATCGCTTCGGTGCATCCTCGTGATTAACTCGTTCCTCTCGGGACCGTGGACGTTCATCCCGAACCAAGAGAGAACAACATCGCCATTGATACCCTCGTAGTGTGTTCGGATGAACTTGGCGAGGTGCCTACTCGGGTCTAACTCGGGGTGCAATTCTACTCGTCCTTTAGGGGTTTCTCTGACGGAGTGCATGGGGTGTGGGAGGTTCATGGTGACTACTCTTCCCCTTCCTCAGGGAGGGCTTCATTGTTCGCGCACTTCGAGAGGAAGATGGCACGGCGGTATTTCGCCACGCAATCATCGAAGGCTCGCCTTTCCCCGAGATAAAGCCGATAAGCTAAGGACGCTCGTTCTTGAAGCGGACAGGTTGCCGCGATGTACTCAAACACGGCTTCACCATCCTCCCCATAGTTCTCCGTTACGAAATTAGCGGCACTCTGATAAGCGTCTTCGTATGCCTTCTCCATCGTCTCGGATGCGATGTCCGGGTCGATGCCTGTACGCTGAACGATAGCGTCAGTAGCCTTCTCAAGGTCTCCCGTCATGCGGTTCAGAATGACACTCGTGACTATCGCTTCCGTTGCGTGGACGCTTCCCGTCCGACTGTCAAGTTCATCAAGCAGGGAACGGACTGAAGGGGAGAGGTGGTTTACTGTGGCTTCTTTATCGTCATCGTCATCATCGTTACCGTCACCATTCCCTCCGCTGTTCGCTTCTACAGGGAGGCTGTAGGAGCCGTCATTCTGTTTAACCAAGTAGCCTGCATGAGCGGCTGAGGTTGCAGGCATGGACACGCCATTGATGACGAACTCTGTCCGATCAGTTATATCCCCCAAGCCGGTTATGCGTTTTCCCGTCAAAAGGTCCTTACCGGTCTCAAGCCAATCTCCCAAACCGTTGATATCGTCGGAAGGCTTGTATTGCTGTGGAGTGGTAACGGAGAGGGAATCACCCTCAGCGGCTCCGAGAATGACCCTATACTTACCACCGTGAACCGTCACACTCGGTCCACTCGATACAGGCTTATCGGAGGAAGGCTCTCCACCGATGGCGAATCTCATGGCTCCACCGGGTAAAAAGTTAACAGCACCTTCAGGGGTATTTCCGTTGTTATTCATTCGTCGTCTCCTTTATAGTGTTAGTTGGTTTCTTCAGCGTCAAACGGCTTAGAAAGGTTAACCGTCATCTGGTATTCCTTATCCAGTTCCTTTTCTATTCCTCTAACTGCGTTTTCACACAAGTTGAATAAAGTTCTCCTGATCCGAACTCCTATCTCTCTTCGGTCCACGATGCTAACTTCTCTGTAGGTATATCTTTTCTCCTTCCCTACATAATGAGTCCCTACAGGTGGTCGAGACACGAGACCTGTAACGGCATTACTGAGAGCGTAATCAAGCCTCACATCTCCGGGGAGTCTATGGGGGTGGTTATGAGCGTACAGCCAAATGCTGAGAACGCGCTTCAGACAGTCAATACCTTCTACTCCTTTGGAATACAGCCAATAAAACTCGGAACTACCGGTAACAGGCTTCTTATCTCTTGCGTCAGTCAGCCAAGTAGTGAACCATGCTACAGCAGACTTAATAGCAGGGTGGTCCACGTGTTTCTTGAGGAAGTCAGTTACTAACTGTTCCTCATGGCTGTACTCATTGGGGGGAATTCTTCTACCGTCAGGAGAACCATAGGTGACATAGCGATAATGGTGAACCCTGCAATATTTAGACAGAGCGAAACGGGACCGGTAACAATCCTTGCAATCACATTGCTTTGCATTATTACGGGATATTCGGTGGTACACGGTCTCTCTATCCTCCTTCTTACGTGTCTTCATGCGGCTTGATGGGGAAATCTTCTGAGGCTTCTTCATGTCTTTTCGATTGATCCTTTAGTTATGGTAATGTTTTCGAGGGGATAGCAATGTGTAGAGTGGGGTGAACCGGGACAAACACGAACAAAAGGGTGAAAATAAAGAATTGAGGTGGAAGGTGGGAGGGATTCTCGTAAGATTGTCCCTCCTAACTGTCCCCTTAATCGTATTCTTGTGTTAAATCAATGGGATACTTCGAGTTTAGGGTATATGGGGAGCCGAACCCCTGAACTCGCTTCAGACCCTCAATGTCCAAGGGAGCGTTCTTGTCTTTATTGGAGTTTGGGGGTCTGAAAAGTTACTCGCCTTTCAGGAAGTACGCTGTTCGAGTCTTCCCGGTTCTCTTCACGAGGTAGGAGACTTCGGGGGGTAAGAGGTTCGCTTCTTCCTTCTGCATCTTGGCTACGAGTCTTTCCCATGTGCTTTTCGGTATTCCTAACTCCTGCCGTATGCGGCTTGCTTTGATTTCCTCCGGCTTCATGTTGCGGAGGTAGCAATGCAGAGCCGCTTCGTGCTTCGTGCGGGGAACATCTCCGGTCTCCCGTTTGTACTCCCACGAGACCACACGAATTCCCGGCATGACGTTTACGATCCCCTGTAAGATATCCTCCCCGAGGTTTCCTCGTTCGGGGAGTAGAAGATAAAGGTCCATCGATGGACAGTTGCCTTCGTCGTCAATGACACACCGGCAACATCCCCGGTTTGCCGCTTGCACTATGTCTGAAATGATTTGACCGGTAGCCACAGCCTCACGGATATCGGAGTAACCGTTTAGGGAGCGGTCGGCTCCTGCTTGCATCCACTCAGAATCTTGTGGTCCGAGGCAACTAAAGCAAACGTTCGATTTCCATTCGTCAGGACGATACTGAATCCCGAAGACCACAACACCGGAGCAATGCCTGAAGTCATTACTCCCATCCACGGCTCCGAAGTGCGCCGTCTCGATGTTGATGCTCTCTGAGTCTCCCTGCTTGATGAAGGGTTCAACTCCAAGATGCGTCACGATCAGGGTATGCTTCCCGTGGAGGTTCGGCTGTCCCCGGAGGTTCGCTAACAACTCATCGCTAAGTTCCTTGGCGTGTTCCTCCATGAAGCGTTTCCCTACACGGTGATTCTTGCTGACGTGTAAGGTCACATTGGAATAACTTCTCGTCCCCGGTACGACAGGGATAGGGTTAGCAAGATTGAAGATGGAGTAGATGACGTTCGAGGTTGCAGTTGCGTCCATCATTGTGACAGGTGGGGCATCCGAAGGGATGAGAAGCCTTGCCGTATTGTAGGTATGGATTCCTCCCTCTTTCCGTTTGTACCACCTGAAACCGTTGATGACGGCATCGACAGCCGCTAAGGTTTCCTCCACGAACAGGAGCGAGTCATTCACCGTGGTTTCATTCCTTCGCTTGAAGATGCGTTGAATGTCGGCGTCCCTCATGGCTTGATTGAGTGCTAAGAAGTCTGTTGGGGGAAGGTCGGGGTGTGCCTTGTAGATACCCTCCTTCGCTATCATGAAGTCCGGTATGGTTTCCATCTCCCCGGCTTTCTCATCAATCATCTGAAAGACGGTAAGGATGGACTCGATGACTTCTATCTCCACGGGGAACCTGTTACGGATCGGAGTGGGGATCAAACCTATGAGTTTGCGAAGGTCATCCTGATTGAGTTGGTGCGCTTCGACCAAACTGAGACTTTCATCAACGATGATTCCCTTCCTCTTGCGGTCCAAGAAGGCTCCGAGGGATTCCCACGGGACTGACGTCTTCTTGAGCGGATCGAGAGACCGACTGAAACATTCATGCGTCACTACCACAACGGGGTATTCCCTGAGGCTGTCTATGCTGTGGTCCCTTTTGTTATCGGAGTGGTACGAAATGGCGAAGGGTCCATCTTCTTCCTTCAGCCCACCGTACCTCTTCCCGAGGGTATTGATTTCCTCGGCCATCCTGTCCGCTTCAGCCTTCCTTCTAACGACAATAAGGACTCCGGGCTGAGAGTCGGGGGAGAGTCGGGAAAGGAGTCCACAGAGGACCTTGATACTGACGCTTTTCCCTGAACCAGTCGGGGGAGAGCAAATATCCCATTTCCCGCTATTAGTCTCCGTGTCCCCGAACAACTTCCCGAGGATGACAGTTCCAATCTGTTCCCACGTCTTAACGAGTGCTTCGTTCTCTACGTTCCCACAGCCTTCTTTCCAGTACAGCCGCATGGTGTAGACGAACTCAGAGACGGTGATACTCTTACGCGAATCCACGTGTACATTCTTCTCCTTATAGTATTTTGGTACAGGATATGGACTAATTCAGTCCAATAGGCTTACGAGGTTGACCTGTATTGCGTTATTAAGGTGTTGGTAAGGGGTAGGTAAGGGGTGATGGTAGATCGTGCCTTAGAAGTCAAATACGTGCGTCCTGAATGGCATTAGAAGTTTATATTTACCCCTTCGAGGGGATTATTGTCCCCTTTAGAGTCTTCATCATTGCCGAAGGGAAGTTCTTCATCCTCCAACATCTCATCAAGTTCCTCAGAGGTAGGATGGTCGTTAGGTCTGTTCAATGCTCGCTGAACCTCTGCGTAGTCCTTCAGGAACTTCACGGTGGTAGCCAAGTCCTGACTTCTTGCCTTCCCGCTCTTTATCTTCGATGTCAACTCATTCAGGAGTAGGGTACGGAGTTCTTCTACCTGTTCATCCATCGTGCTCATTGTTACGCGACTCCTTTCCTTGCTCTCTGGATGAATACCTTCTCATCCTCGAACCTTCCACGGTTGATGATTTGGTTCAGGATTTTCAAATAGGCACGGATAGCGCGACGAACGATAATACCTTCCGAGACGTTTACTTCTCTCTGCTTCAGGGTCTCCGTGATTTCCTTCAGTTTCTCCCACGTGACGGCATCGAGTGAATACCTCTGGACCTTGCTACCGCTGTTCTGTCGAATCTGTTCCTGCTTCATGTCTGCTACCTCCATTAGGTAATTGAACGAGGGGATACCTCGTCCTTGTGGTACTACGGTCTATGGCTTTGTTTTGAAAGGGGGGAGGGTGAAGAGTTAGCGAATCGGAAAAGGAGTGAACCGATTTGGTACCGCTAACCCTTCAACCCCTCCACCGGAAGAATCTCCCCGTCAACAGGGGGTGAAGCGGGGAGACATCGAAACGCTTTCTCTCGTAGGTGGGCTATAACCCGCATATCGTAGGAAGGATTCCCGGTAACGGGGGTACTTGACACCTCTACAGACATTCCCTATTATGGTCCAAAACGGGAAAGTTCAGATACGAGAATCCAATAAGGAGAAGAGAAATGGGAGACCTAATCGACCTCACTCGGACATCGAAATCGGGAAAGTTGGTTACGGGACCACCGCTGAGAAGGAAGAACGCCGAAGTCCGTAGCCGTGAATACCTTACCTCGGCTGAAGTGGACAGGATGATTGGAGCCGCGAGGAAGGTAGGGAGGTACGGACACCGGGACTCAACGCTGATCCTGCTTGCGTACCGACACGCTCTTAGGGTGTCGGAGTTGGTATCTCTTCGGCGGGATCAGGTGGACTTCAAGGAAGGAACGCTCCACGTGAACCGGTTAAAGAACGGGGTTCCGAGTGTCCATCCCATCCGAGGACCTGAGCAGAGAGCGTTAAGACGGCTGTTCCGTGAGTACCCCGACAGTCCCTATATCTTCTGCTCAGAGCGGGGAGGACCGTTAACCGCTTCGACTGTTCGTAAGGTGATAGCCCGTGCAGGAGAGGAAGCGGAAGTAGGGTTTCCGACACATCCTCACATGTTGCGCCATGCTTGCGGGTACTTCCTTGCTTCGAGAGGTGAAGACACTCGGGCAATTCAAGGGTATATGGGCCATCGAAATATTCAGCATACTTGCCGCTACACGGAACTCGCTCCGAATCGGTTCAAGAACTTCTGGCGTGATTGATGATCGGGAGGGAACGGAACGCTGAGGTTTGCTTGGCAGGATGAGACCTGAGACCTACTCGGCGGGACATCGGCGGGACTCGCACGGAGCAGGGGACCAAGGCCACCGGGGGGGATTCGTCGTCCTGAGTTACACGATAACCACTTCACAGTTTTCTACCAAAAATAAAGGGGGACCGAAGCCCCCCATGCCTTCCCCTTACCTATTCATGCTGTCCCTATAAGATTCCGCTCAAGTCCTTCCTCGCGTCCTCGAACGCTCCGTTAACTCGCTCCTGCACCTGTAGACATCTTTCCTTCGCGTCCGCCGTCAGGTCTCCCCATCCGATGAACCTTTCGGAGTCTCCATTGTGGAGGTACACGTGAGAGCCGTTGACTACCTCGATGTCCAATACCGAACCATCCCCATTCTTCAGCAGAGCGTTCGTCATCCTTTCTCCCCCTCCAAGAGATTTTGCCGTCAAAGCGGCTACTGATGGTCCTCAGTATTGAGGTTCCGAGAGGGGGTATCAAGGAAAATATCCTTATTAATCAGTAACTTACAATACGTTAGCGTATTGTTATACGGTCGTCGGAATTGAATACGGAAGCGTATAGCCGTTCAGGAAGGCTATCGGTTCGATATCCGTTCTCAATGAGACCGCAAGGCGAACCGAAGGGGGAAGTGTTGTCCCGTAATTCCTTTTCTTTCCGTGCTGGCAAATTCTCTGCATCCATTGACCTACGTGATATCATCCCCGGCATGACAACGGAGCCGAACATCCTCTATTACGGTGACAACCTCGATGTCCTTCAGCGGTACGTGGACAAGGAATCGGTTGATCTTGTCTACCTCGATCCTCCGTTTAATTCCAATCAGGACTATAACGTTCTGTTCAAGGAGCAGGATGGGAGCCGCGCCGCCGCTCAGATTAAAGCGTTTGAGGATACATGGCGATGGGACATGGCGGCGGCTGAAGCGTTTGAAAAGGTAGTAGAGATGGGCGGGAAAGTCTCTCAGGTTATGCAAGCGTTCCGAACGTTCCTCGGTGAGAACGACATGCTTGCGTATCTTGCGATGATGGCTCCGCGCCTTGTCGAATTGCGGAGAGTGCTGAAGCCCACAGGTAGCATCTACCTCCATTGTGATCCGACATCAAGTCATTACCTGAAGATATTGATGGATGCGATTTACGGACCACAGTTCTTCAGGAATGAAATCATCTGGAAGCGGCATAACGCACGAAGCACGGAAGGAAGATGGCCGCGTGTTCATGACGTGATTTTGATGTTTTCAAAGGGACCTGATATTCAATACACCCCCGTACAGGTACCCGGAGACCTGAAGAAGATTCCGCATACCCTCATTACAGGCAAGGATGGTTTGAAATATCAAACTTACGAATTAACCGCTCCGGGGATGACTAAAGAAGGTGAAAGCGGGAAGGCATGGCGTGGGTTTGACCCATCAGGGATGAGACGCCATTGGGCAAATAATCATGGAACGATGGATGCGTGGGATGCAGACGGTCTAATACATTGGCCGAAGGATGGCGGTTTCCCGCGCCGCCGTGATAGCAAACCGTTTCAAGCAGAAGATCGAATGGTGATGGTATGCGATGTATGGACTGATATAGATCGGATTAACCAAACCGCGAAAGAACGCCTTGGGTACCCCACACAGAAACCCGAAGCACTTCTTGAGCGGATAATTCAGGCGTCTTCAAACGAAGGTGATACCGTCCTTGACCCCTTCTGTGGATGCGGTACGACTGTCGCTGTTGCTCAACGTCTTAACCGCCGATGGATTGGGATCGACATCACACACCTTGCTATTCACCTTATCCGCCGTCGCATGAAGGACGCATGGGGGGATGAGGTGTTCAAGGCAATCA
>DCUH01000074.1:0-259 GCA_002327765.1 bacterium UBA2219
TCGAGTTCGCGAAGGAGACCGCCTACTTCCAGGCGATGCGGGCGTTCGCCGAGACCACCCGGACGGGCGACGTCGCCGAGGCGAGGGGCGTCCCGGAGGACGCCCGCGTCTGGGGCGAGGTCAACGCGCGAAGCGAGATGTGCGACCCGGCCTCCTGCGGGGAGACCGGCCGCTGCTTCCTCGCCGAGGCGAGGCGGCGGGCCGCCGCCGCCGACGTCGTCGTGGTCAACCACCACCTGTTCTTCGCCGACCTTTCCCT
>DCUH01000074.1:312-4172 GCA_002327765.1 bacterium UBA2219
GAGGCCGTGGTGTTCGACGAGGCGCACGGCATCGAGGAGACCGCCTCGCTGTTCTTCGGCGTGAGCGTCTCCCTGGGCAGGGCGCGCGAGCTTTCGAGGGACCTCCGGCGCGCCGCCGGCGGTTTGGGGGGCGCCGGGGCCGGGCTCCTCGCGCTGTCGGAGCAGTTCCGCCTCGCCGCGGAGTCCGCCTTCGACGCGGTGGGGGAGGGCGACGGGCGGCTCCCAATCGCGGGGATACCGGGACGGGCGCGGTTCGGCGAGAAGGCCGGCTCGCTGCTTCGCGCCGGCGGGGAACTGTCGCTGTCGCTTTCCACGGAAGCCCCCGGCGCGGTGCGCCCCTCCGCCGACGCGGCGCAGGACCGGGAGGCGCTGCTGCGGAGAGTGCGCTCCTTCCTGGAGGACCTGGATTCGGTGCTGCGGACGGACCCGGACGAAGCCGTCGCCTGGGCGGAGCGCCGCGGGGGCGCCGTGGCCCTCCACAGGACCCCCATCGAGGTGTCCCCCGTCCTTTCGGAGTCGCTGTGGGGGGATCCGATCCCCTTCCTCCTCACTTCGGCGACGCTGTCCGTGTCGGGCGACCTGTCGTATTTCCTCGAAAGGGTGGGGCTTGCCCGGGTTGAACCGCGCGAACTCATCGTGGATAATGAGTTTGACTTCGCCGAGCGGGCCTTGTTCTACGTTCCCCGGGGCCTGCCCGCCCCATCGGAGGCGTCCTTCCCCTCCGCGGCGGCCGAGGAGACGCGGGAGCTCCTCGATTGCTCCGGCGGCGGCGCCCTCGTGCTCTGCACGAGCTACAGGACGCTGTCGGCGCTCGAGGAGGCGCTTCGCGGGGAGGTGCCGTATACCCTGTACGTTCAAGGCGACGCGCCGCGGGCGCAGCTGCTGAAGGAATTCCGGGACGGAGAGGACACGGTCCTGATCGGCACCGGGACGTTCTGGGAGGGGGTCGACGTGCCGGGCGCATCGCTGCGCTGCGTCATCATCGACAAGCTCCCGTTCGCCTCCCCTTCCGATCCCGTGACGTCCGCGCGCATCCGGTCGCTCCGCGAGCGGGGGATCGATCCCTTCACCTCGTACCAGCTTCCGGAGGCGATCCTCGCCCTCCGGCAGGGCGTCGGCAGGCTCCTTCGGCGGGGCGACGATTACGGCGTGGTGGCGCTGCTCGACGAACGGGTGGCGAGCCGGGGATACGGGGAGATGTTCCGGGCGAACCTCCCCCCGATGAAATGGACGCGGGACCGCTCCGACGTCGCGGCGTTCTTCCGCCGCTTCCGGGGCGAGGGCCCGGCCGATACGCGCAGGGAGGGCGAGAGATGATCCGAAAGGCGGTGTTCCCCGCGGCCGGGTTCGGGACGCGGTTTCTCCCGGCCACGAAGGCTTCCCCGAAGGAGATGCTTCCCCTGGTGGACATGCCGCTCATCCAGCACGGGGTCGAGGAGGCCAAGGCGGCCGGCATCCGGGACATGATCATCGTGACCGGCCGCGGCAAGAACGCGATCGAGGACCATTTCGACGTGTCCTTCGAGCTGGAGGCGCTGCTGGAGAAGAAGGGGAACGGCGACCTCCTCCAGCAGGTCCGCAGCGTCACGGACGGGGCCGATTTCTTCTACGTCCGCCAGAACCTCCCGCTGGGCCTCGGGCACGCGGTGCTGCGGTCGGTGGAGATCGTCGGCGAGGAGCCGTTCGCCGTCGTCCTGTCGGACGACGTGATCGACGCCCCCGTCCCCGTGCTGAAGCAGATGATCGCGGCGTCGGAGCGGCACAGCGCCGGCGTGGTCCTGGCCATCCAGAAGGTGCCCAAGGACGCGGTTTCCAAGTACGGCATCATCAAGGGGAAGAAGATCGGCGACAGGGCGTACGAGGTCTCCGACATGGTCGAAAAGCCCAGGCCGGAGAAGGCGCCGTCCGACCTGGCGATCATCGGGAGGTACATCCTTCCCCCGTCCGTCTTCCCCGCCCTGCTGGCGACCCGGCCGGGGGCGGGCGGGGAGATCCAGCTCACGGACGCCATCCGGTCGCTGATCGGCAAAGAGCGGGTGATCGGATACGAGTTCGAGGGGGTCCGCTACGACGCGGGGACCAAGCTCGGATTCCAGATGGCGAACATCGCCTTCGCCCTGAAGGACCCGGAGATCGGGCCGGGGCTGCAGGCGTTCCTTCGAAAGGAGAGATTCGTGTGAGCCAGAGGAGGGCTAGTCCGCGCGCGCGGATCGTCGGGCACGGAGGGTTGGAGGACCGCGTGGAACAGAGGCAGGCCGGAGGCGTCATGCTTCTGGACCTTTCGGCGGAGACGGCGCACAGGCCCCCGTCGGACGTCACGGAGGTGGACGACTCCGTCCGGATCCTCCTGGAGCTCCCGGGCGTCCCCGCGGAAGCGGTGCAGATCTGGGTGCGGGGGGACCGGATCGAGGTGACGGGGGAGAAGCCTCCCGACTTCCCGAAAGGCGAGACCTCCTTCCTGTGCCTGGAACGCAGTTTCGGGAAGTTCTGCCGGATGTTCGAAGTGGCGGGCCCGGTGAATCTCGGGAAGATCTCCGCGCGTCAGAAGGATGGGGTCCTGACGATCACTATTCCGAAGATGGCGGAACGGCGCGGCAAGGAGCGCCGGGTCCCGGTCACGGAGGAGTAGGCTACGGGGCCGCATACGGAAAGGGGCGACAGCGAGATGGCAGACGAGGAAAAAAAGGACATAAAGCAGAGTCCGGAAGGGGAGGGATCGCCCTCCCCCGGTCAGGAAGTCCCGGTCGTGGAAGAGAAGGAGGGAGGCCCCGAGATTCCCGACGTCCTTCCCCTTCTCCCGGTGCGCGACATCGTCATATTCCCCTACATGACCCTGCCGCTGTTCGTGGGGCGGGAAGGGTCCATCTCCGCGGTGGACGAGGCGCTCGCGAGGGACCGGTACATCTTCCTTGCGACGCAGAAGGACCCCACGGTGGAGGACCCCAAGCCCGACGAGCTGTACCGGACGGGCACCGTGGCGATGATCATGCGGATGATCAAGCTGCCCGACGGCCGCCTGAAGATCCTCATCCAGGGCGTCACGAAGGGGAAGATCGTCGAGTTCATCGAGGGGAAGCCGGGGGTGCGCGTACGCATCGACCGGATCGTCGAGGCGCCGGTCAAGGAGGGTACCCTCGAGATGGAGGCGCTCATGCGCGCCTCGCGGGAGAAGATCGAGAAGATCCTCACCCTGAAGAACATGCCGGTCGAGATCCTGATGGTCACGGAGAACATCAACAACCCCGGCGTGCTCGCCGACCTGGTGGCCTCGAACCTCCGCCTCAAGATCGAGGAGGCGCAGGGCGTCCTCGAGGAGGAGGACCCCGTCGCCCGGCTGAACCTGGTGAACAACCTGTTGTCCCGTGAACTGCAGCTCGCGGAGATGCAGGCGAAGATCCAGAACCAGGCCAAGGAGGAGATGTCGAAGAGCCAGCGGGAATACTTCCTGCGGGAGCAGATGAAGGCCATCAAGCAGGAGCTGGGCGACATCGACGGGAAGACCGAGGAGGCCGACGAGCTCCGGGACAAGGTCAAGAACGCCGGGATGCCCGAAGAGGTGCTGAAGGAGGCCGACAAGCAGCTTCGGCGGCTCGAGGGGATGCACCCCGACTCCGCCGAGTCCTCCGTGGTCCGCACCTACCTCGACTGGCTGGTGGAGCTNNGATCCTCGACGAGGACCACCACGACCTGGAGAAGGTCAAGGAGCGGATCCTCGAGTACCTTTCCGTCCGCAAGCTGAAGGACAAGATGAAGGGGCCGATCCTGTGCTTCGTCGGGCCCCCCGGCGTCGGGAAGACGTCGCTGGGCAAGTCGATCGCCCGGGCGATGGGGCGGAAGTTCATCCGCATGTCGCTGGGCGG
>DCUH01000049.1 GCA_002327765.1 bacterium UBA2219
CCGCGCTTGCCCCCGTTGATGTAGATCCGCGGCAGCGCGGCGATCCCGCTTTCGCAGTAGACCGGCATGGCGCGACGTGTGCCGAAGGGTGACGTGCCGCCGACCTGATAGCCCGAATGCTTGTCGGCGATCGCCGGCGCGCAGGGCTGGATGCGCTTCACGCCGATCGTTCGTGCCAGCGCTTGGGTGGAGACCTGCCGGTCGCCGTGCATCAGGACGATCAGCGGCTTTTTCCTGTCGTCCTCCATCACGAGCGTCTTGATCACGGCGTGCTCGTCCACTCCGAGCTCGCGCGCGGAAACCTCCGTCCCGCCGTGCTCCTCGTAGGCGTACGGATGCTCCGTCCAGGTCACCCCCGCCGCGCGCAGCGCGCGGATCGCCGTCGTGACGGGCGACTTCTCCCTGCCCATTTCCCCCTCCCCGCGGTTCCCCGTTGACCCGGGGCGCCGCCAAGGTTATGGTACACGATCATCCTGCCGGAGGAGGAGGATCGGAACCGGGGCCATGGGCACGCTCAAGGGCAAGACGCTCTTCATCACCGGCGCGAGCCGGGGGATCGGCAAGGAGATCGCCCTTCGCGCGGCGAGGGACGGCGCCAACGTCGCCCTGGCGGCGAAGACGGCCGACACGCACCCGAAGCTTCCCGGGACCATCTACACCGCCGCGAGGGAGATCGAGGAGGCCGGCGGGAACGCCCTGCCGCTCCAGGTCGACATCCGGTTCGAGGGGCAGATCGCCGGGGCCGCGGCGAAGACGGCGGAGACGTTCGGCGGCATCGACATCCTGGTGAACAACGCCAGCGCCATATCCCTCACGGGCACGCTCGCCACCCCGATGAAGCGGTTCGACCTGATGTTCGGGGTCAACGTGCGGGGCACCTTCGCGTCGTCGCAGGCGCTGCTCCCCTACCTCCTCAAGGGGAACAACCCGCATATCCTGAACCTGAGCCCGCCGCTATCGCTGGACCCGAAGTGGTTCCGCGACCACTGCGCCTACACGATGGCGAAGTACGGCATGAGCCTCTGTGTCCTCGGGATGTCCGGGGAGTTCCGGGAGGCGGGGGTCGCGGTGAACGCCCTGTGGCCGAAGACGGTGATCGCCACCGCGGCGATCGCGGCGATCCCCGGGGTGGACACGCGCCACTGCCGCAAGCCCTCCATCGTCGCGGACGCGGCGCACGCGATCCTCACCCGGGACAGCCGCTCCTGCACGGGCAACTTCTTCGTCGACGAAGAGGTGCTCGCCTCGGAAGGCGTGACCGACTTCTCGCGGTATGCCGTGGAGCCCGGCGCCCCCCTGCTCCCCGATTTCTTCCTCGATCCGTCGTAATTCCATCACCCGGGCACGCCGAAAGGAGCGAAGAGACGTCGTCATGAAGAAGTTGCTTGCGCTGCTGTTCGCCGCGATATTCGCGGCCTCCATGTGCGGTCACGCCGCCGCGCAGGACCGGAGCGGCCGGACCTCCGGGAAGAGCTCTTCCAAGGTCCTGAAGGAAAAGAAGCAGAAAGGCGCGAAGGCGGCGAAGAAGGCCGCGAAGCCGCCGAAGAAGCCCGGCGCCGTGAAGAAGCCCGGGACGGCCCCCGGGAAAGCCCCCGAGACGCCCGGGCAGGCGCCTCCGCCGCAACCGCGGCCGGACACCCCGTTCTCGACGCCCCCGCCGGGAACCGGCTACGGCAACCTGGACCGCACGCCGGCGCCCGGCAAGGCGCCGGCAGCGAGGTGACCCCGCCTCACTTCCGGTTCTTCTCTTTGAGGAACTTCCCCAGCTCCCGGTCCGTCACCCCGATGTGCCCGACCAGCCAGTCTCCCACGGTGGCGGCGATCCTTTGCGCGGCCGCCGGGGTGATGCCCTCGGCGTCGATTTCGTCCCTCAGGTCGTAGAACATCGCGATGAACCGGTTGTGCTCGGCCTTGTGCTCCGCGTACCCCGGGTAGTTGTGCCGGCGCATGTAGAGCTCTTCCATCCCGAAATGGTTCACCACGTAGTCCTCGAGGAAGCCGATCATCCAGGGAACCTCCCCGGGGACCACGGAGTCCGGCTTGCCCGGTTCGCTCAGCAGCGAGTTGAACGCCCTGAACATCTCCCGGTGCTGCGAGTCGATCGTCTCGACCCCGACCTCCAGCTCCTTCCTCCACACGTACATGAGCGGTCCCCTTTCCTCAGGCGGCGGGATAGGACGAGTACCCTTCCTCTTCCACGGCCTTCGCCAGGGCTTGCGGGGTGACCTCCGCGGGGTCGTACGAGACCTTCGCCCTCGGCGGGTCCAGCGTGACCTCGGCCCCCCCCACGCCGGGGAGCCCTTCGATGGCCCGCTTCACCGCGGCGACGCAATGCCCGCACGACATCCCCTTGATCTCCAGGGTTACGCTCTCCATGCATATGCCTCCCGCTGATCCGGATGCTTTCGCCGATGCTGCCATATCCATTATATCCCCCCGCCCTTCCGCCCGGGCCGCGGGCGGTGTAGTAGAATCTTAGGAAGAAAGGAGGGTTTATCATGCCTCCCCTTTCGAAGGCACACCTGGAACGGTATCTCTCCGAGCGGTTCGGCGGAACGGCGCGCGTCGACGCGGTCGTCCCCCTGGGGGAAGCGGCCACGTCCGGTGCGGCGAAGGAGTACGGGTACGGCAAGCCCGTCAAGATCGAGTTCACCGTCGACGGGAATCCGCACTCCGCCGTCCTCAACACGACGAGCCCCGGCCCCTTCGGGCACGAGCACATGGCGGACCGGGCGCAGATGCAGCTCTGGAACTACGGCGCCTACAACGCGCTGCAGGGCCACGTCCGGGCGATCGACGTGGGCGCGACGCACGCCGACGGCACGCTGACTTCCGTCCGCGACGCCGAGGAGTTCTTCCTGCTGGTCGACCACGTCGAGGGGACCAGCTACATCCACGACGTCGCCCGCCTGCAAGCGGGCGGGGAGCTGCGCGAGGTCGACGTCGCCCGGTCGAGGGCTCTGTGCGATTACCTCTCCACAATCCACCGTTTGAAGGGCGACGACCCCGGCCTGTACGTGCGCCGCATCCGCGAGCTGGTCGGTCACGGCGAGTGCATCATGGGGCTGATCGACAGCTATCCCCCCCAGTGCGGCTTCATCACCCCCGCCCTCCTGGAGGAGATCGAGCGGCGCTGCGTCGCCTGGCGCTGGAAGCTGAAAGGACGCACGGAGCGGCTGCGCCAGGTGCACGGCGACTTCCACCCCTTCAACATCCTCTTCCGCGAGGGGACCGACTTCACCGTGCTCGACCGGTCGCGCGGCGAGTGGGGCGAGCCGGCGGACGACGTGACGGCGCTCACCGGGAATTACCTGTTCGCCTCACTGCAGGCGCACGGACGCCTCCAGGGCCCCCTGGAGACGCTCTTCACGGGGTTCTGGGAGCGGTACATCGGGCGCACCGGGGACGAGGGGGTCCTCGAGGCGGCTCCCCTCTTCTTCGCCTTCCGCTGCCTTGTGATGGCCTCGCCGGTCTGGTACCCGTCGCTCGACGAGGAGGTGCGCAGCAGGCTCTTCTCGTTCACGATCGCCTCGTTGCACGCCACCCGCTTCGACCCGGGGCGGGTCAACGAGATGCTCATCCGTGGGGTCTGAGCGCAGGCCCGCCTTCGCGGTGTGGATCACGGGGCTTTCGTCCTCGGGGAAGTCCTCCATCGCCCGGGAGCTGGTCGCGCTGCTTGCCGCCCGAGGCGTGCGCCCGCGGGTGCTCGAGTCCGACGCGGTGCGTCGCGAGATCACGCCGAAAGCGACGTACGGCGAGGCGGAGCGCGACATCTTCTACGCCGCGCTCGCCTGCATCGCCCGCCTCCTGGTGGAGCACGACGTCACCGTGATCGTCGACGCGACGGCGAACCGCAGGGCGTACCGCGACCGCGCGCGGGCGGAGATCCCCCGCTTCGTCGAGGTGCACGTGCGCTGCCCGCTCGAGGTGTGCCGGTCGCGCGACCCGAAGGGGATCTACCGGCGCGGCGCGGACGGGAGCGCGCCCAACGTCCCGGGGCTCACCGCCCCGTACGAGGAGCCGCTGCGCCCCGAGGTGGTCGTGGACGGGGAGCGCGACGCCCCTTCCGTGTCCGCGCGGAAGATCGTGGAGGCGCTGGAGCGGATGGAGCTGCTGGCGCCGGCTACAGGGAGTCCAGCGCCCCGGCGTAGGTCATGAAGGTGAGCGAGTCGTACAGAACGAAGCGGACCCGGTCGGGCGCGTTCGGCTCCGATGCGAGGAACGACGACACCGCGAGCAGCGCGATGGAGGCCGCCTCCCCCACCGGGTAGCCGTAAGCGCCGGTGCTGATCGACGGGAAGGCGACGGTGCGCACCCCCAGCTTCACGGCGATGCGCAGGGCGCTGCGGTAGCAGGAGGCCAGCAGCTTCGCCTCGTCGGCCTCGCCGCCCTGCCATACCGGGCCCACGGCGTGGATGACGTACCGGGCCGGCAGGTTCCCCCCGAGGGTGAAGACCGCCTGCCCGCGGGGGCACTCGCCGCGCACGTTGCGGATCCTCTGGCACTCCTCGAGGATGGTGGGGCCGCCCGCGCGGTGGATCGCGCCGTCGACCCCGCCGCCGCCCAGCAGCGTCGGGTTCGCCGCGTTCACGACGGCGCCGACTTCCTGTCGGGTGATGTCGCCGAGGACCAGCTCGATGGTCTTGCCGCCGAAGGTCTTTTCCATAGGATTGAGATTATAACTCCGATCGGAGGGGCTTGGAACATGGCCAAACGGGAAGGGAAGGCCGTGGAGGCTCGGATCCGGCGCGACCGCCGCCTTCTCGGATTTCTCCGGGCGCTGGCGTCCGCCGCGGGGCGCGCGGGCGGGGCGGCGTACCTGGCGGGCGGCTGGCTGCGCGACGTCGTCGACGGCAAGCCGGGAGGCGACGTCGACGTGATGGTGGCGGGGCTTCTGCACGGTAAGCTCGGCGAGGCGCTGTCCACCCTGCCCGCGGAGCGGCTCGGCATCCGCAAGGTGGTCCCGGCGGGGAGGCATTTCCCGGTGTACCGGGTGGCGACCTCCTGGGGCGCGAAGTACGTCGACGTCGCGGCCGCCCGGGGCGACGGGCGGGCCAAGGGATGGGGCCCCTTCGCCTGCGCGCTGGCCGACGCCGCCCGCCGCGACTTCACGATCAATAGCATGCTCTACGAGCTGTTCCCCTCCCCGAAGGGGCTCCGCGGCGAGCTGGTCGACTCCTTCGGCGGCGCCGCCGACCTGGCCCGCCGCACGATCCGCTGCGTGGGGTTTCCGGAGGACCGCCTGCGCGAGGACCCGGTGAGGGCGCTGCGGGCGATCCGGATGAAGAACGAGCGGAGGAGGTACCGGATCGATCCGGCGACCTTCGCGGCGATCCGGCGCCTCGGACCCAAGCTCCTCCCCGGCGTCCCCGCGGACCGGCTCGCGGGCGAGCTGGTCCGCTCCTTCCAGGCGAACCCGCGCGGGACGTTCGACGACCTGCTCCGGTCCGGCATCCTCCGCGCGATCCTTCCGGAGCTTATCCGGAAACGGTACGGCGCGCAGCGCGCCCGCCGGAGGTACGCCGCCCTTGCCCGCGCCTGCCCCGCCCCGATCCCGGCGGCGATCCTGCTCTCGAACCTGCTGCTGGACCTCCCCCCGGGAAAGGCCGAAGCCGCAGCGCGCCGGTTGCGCTTCCCCGGGATCCGAAAGATCCTTTCGACCGTCCTGGACCTGCGGCTTCTGCGAAACCCCTCCCGGCTGCGGCACCCCCTCGCCCGGACCGAGGCGATCCTCGCCCGGCAGGAGGCGCCGGAACCTTTCATCGCCCTCTACCGCGCGGCGGCGGCGTGCGACGGCGCCCGCCCGACGGACCTGAAGCGCTTTCTCATACGTTGCACAAATACCCCTGTTTTCATTGACGGAATAGACTTGACGCGGATCGGATTCCCGGCGGGGCCGGAGCGGGAGGAAACGCTGCTCGCGGTGCGGGAGGCGTCGCTGGAAGGAAAGGTGAAGGACCGGGAAGCGGCGCTGAAAATGATCCGGGCGACCCGGGAAAAGACCCGGGCCGCCCGGAAGAAAATGTCGGGCGCCGGCCCGGCACCGAAAGGGGTCAGGGCACGATGATCACGTCGCCGCGGCGGAGCAATATATTCGACTCGGGGTTCTTCCCCGCGGATACCTCATCGTAGTCGAACGGGATGATCGTCGTGCCGCCGCCTTCCCTCCGGAAGATGCGGACCTTGGACTTGTTGGCGAACGGGTCGAACCCCCCCGCGGTCGCGAGCGCCTGGAGGACATCGATGTTCGACGTCAGCGGCATCTTGCCCGGCGCCTTGACCTTCCCCAGCACGTAGACCTGGTAGCTGACCACCTGTCGGACCTCGACGGTGACGACAGCGTCCTTGACGTAAGCGGACAATTTCTTTCCGATTTCCTGTTTCAACTGAGCGACCGTCTTCCCTGCCGCCACGATCTCACCGATCATGGGGTAGGCGATTTTCCCGTCGGGAAGCACGGTCGCCGGCCGGGTCAGGGAAGGGTCTTTCCACACCTCGATATTCAGGACGTCCCCGGGACCGATCAGGTAGTCCGATTCGGCCGCAGCCGCCGGATCCGTCCATGCAGCCGTTGCCAGCAGACACACCACAGCGATCAAAAATCCGTTCGTTTTCATTTTCCCCCCTTCCTTCGCACCTCGTATATTAGCAAACCGGATATTCCGGAACGTGTCGGTTCTCAAGCGCCGATCAGCCATTTCGAATGTCTCCCGCAAAGGCCTTGTACGGCCCGGCTGATCACGCAACTCGATGCGAGGACCAGTCCGCACAAAACGATGGAGAGCGCAACGACCATCCAGCCGCCAAGCGGCGGGGGAAACATCGTCTTTGAAAAATGGATGATAAACCTCGTCACGAACTGGTGCATGAAGTAGATCGCGAAGGAATACACGGCAAGCTGGTCCAATGCCCCCGGCAGATGCTTCTCCCATCGCTGCATGTAGCACAATATCAGCCCGCAGAAAGCGAGTTTCTGCACGTAGAAAAGGGATTCCCGGATCGAGACGCGCCCAATCATATCTATGTCGCGCGTATAGAGCAGCACCAGGGCCACGGTCGATGCCGCCGCTATGGCGCCAAGCGTCCCACGCCAGCGGCGCAGGAACGCCAGGTTCCCGGCATACCCTTCCCCGAGAAATATGCCGACGGAATAAACACCGGCGAAGTACCCCACGGTCCCCAGACTCACTTCCCTGCCGGTCCTCGACAGAAACAGCGGCAAAGAGGCCATCACGATGATGCCCATGCCTGCATGCCTGCCCGTCACCAGCGAATTCAGCAGGGGCGTCGCCGCGAACAGCACAACGATTACGGGAATATACCAATAAGAGAGTTGCGCCGTGCCATGCCACAGGTTCAAAAGATATTTCCCCAGTAAACCCATCCGCGGATCACCCGCCGCGGAGGCCCCGTAGTAAAACCGATCGACCAGCGTGAACAAAAGCGACATCACGGCAAAAGGCGCGATCACGTTCGTCAGCTTGCTTCTGAAAAAACGGTTCCAACCGCGCCGCCGCAGCACGACGGAAAAAAGCAGCCCGGATATCAAAGCAAAATAAATCGTGCTGTCATGGAACATTACTTCGTTGAAAATATAGATCCATTTCTCCGCCGGACTCAGTCCGGCATGCGTCATGTTGAAATCCAGGACCAGGCTAAACACATGCAGGAGGACGATGTTCGCGATGGCGAAGCCGCGAAACGCATGCAGGTGCTGTATCCGGCCGGTTCCGTCGCCCCCGCTCACGGCAATCCCGGGGGCCTGAATCACCGCATCATGTACAAAGCGGCTTTTCACGTCATTCCCGCACCGATTCGCGATCCGCAGGCATGGCGGCCATGGATCTCGCCTTCTCCCTCCATTCGGGGTTGCCCCGCTGGATTTGCTAAAAGATAAAATTTATCGTCAAACAAAGGCAAATCTTTTCCCACAACCTCGCGGCCCTTTTTCTGATTTCAAAATAACTTTTTATTATCATTAACTTACCGGCGCAAGCAAGCGTAATTTTGCGGCATTTTTATTGCATGCTTGATGCCTAATCCACGAATTCAGGCTTGGAAGGATTTCTTCATGACGGTTTCCGGTGTGAGATACGGTCGTGTTTTCCTGAAATTCATATTATTAGCGATAGTCGTCACATTTTTTCTCGCCCCGTTACTTTTCCCGGGCCCTTCGTCGGAAACGACGCCGCGCACGGGTCCGGTCCCCTCGGTTTCCAATAACAAAGATGTCTCCCCGGAACCCGGGACGATGCTCCTTTTCGGGTCGGGGATCCTCGCACTGGGGTTCCTCTGGAAGGCGAACAGCTGATTCGCCCGCTCAGTACACGAACGCCAGGGGAGGCAGCGTGTAACCCGACCTGCCGCCGTTCTTTTCCGTGGCCCGCATGGCCAGATAATAAGTTCTCCCGGTTTCCAGCGACGGGGTGATCGTCGCGAGATCGTACGTCGTCACGGGGGCCCCGGAAGAGATGTTCACCGCGGGGAAGGCCGCCTTGGGCGCGTCGTTGTCGAGGAAGACCCCCGTCTCGTTGATGTAGATCTCGTAAAAGGACAGATCGTTCGACGCATCGAGCGTCCCCCCGTCGGCGAATTGCGTCGGCGAATCCCAATTCAGCACCTTCGAAGAGGGAACGGGTGTCGACCCGTCCCCTCCCCCGCCGCCACCCCCGCCGCAGGCAATCCATAAGACCGCGAAGATCGACGAAAGCAACATGGCGCGGGAAACGATGACGCAACGGACGAGGGTCTTTTTGCCCATGCCGCTCACCTTTGCCTCTCCGATAAACGGATCTCGAACGCTACCGCACACGACTGGAAATCAGGCAGGTTTGACCTTGCCGCTAGAGGGGCCGATCTGCCCATTTATCCGAAAATCCGGAGCAATATATTTATTATTGAAACCGGCATGAATCTTAAAATCAGGTATTTTAATGGAGGATTTTCTGTTTTTCGAAGTTCCTCCTTAAGCTCCTTGAGCATCCCCTTGTCAAATAATTCCTCGACAAGAAGCAACCTCTGCTCCCGCAACCTTTTTCTGAAACGGTTTCCGTGTTCATTCAAAAATTGACGGTCCGTTCCCCATACACGATCCAGAACTTTAATCCTTATTTTATAAATATTCACCATGCTCATATTGTCGAGTTGAGGCCCATCATGGAAATATTGACGCGCGGTATCGCAGTCTATATATGCTACCGGTCCTTTTTTGGAGAGACGACTGTAAAATTCCCAATCTTCATGATACATCAGGTCTTCTGGAAACCTTGTGTCATCCCCGAGAAACCCACGTCTTATCATGACGGTATTCGACTGCACAAATATATGATTCAATAGAGGCAAATAGATATCGCCGATGTGAACGACGATCCCATCGTATTTGTTTTTTCTCGGCAAAATATTTGAAAGCGGGATCCCGGGTCCCAACAGCTTTTCGCCGAAGTATCGGGTTCCATAGTGTCGGCAATTCGTTCGCTCTTCCTCTTTGCCATCCATATACCGCGTTGCAAGGTCACTGCAGCAAAATACCAGGTCGCGCCTTCTGTCCATCAAATCTCTTTGCATACGCAATTTACCCGGTATCCACTCGTCATCGGAATCCAGAAATGCAATAAGGTCGTTCCTGGCCATATCGATGCCCACGTTTCTCGCGTGACCTGGCCCCCCGTTCTCGATTCGATGATATATAACTTTATTTCCGTAATCGGATATCACCCTTTCCGTTTCATCGGTCGAGCCGTCGTCGACGATGATCACTTCATCGTTTTCGTCGCATTGCGCCAAAATGGAAGAAACGGCCCTCCGAATGATTTTCGCCCGATTGTACGTCGGAATGACGACGGATACCGCGGGCCTTCCCATATCTACTTTTTCTGATGGCATTTCAGGATTTCGACGACCTCGTTTGCAACACGCTCGACCACCTTTTTCGATAGACCCTCATGGCAGGGGATGACGACTACACTTCCCCTCAACATTTCCACATCAGGGAAAGATCTTTCGGTGAGATACGGATGCGTCGTCGACCACCAGGCCCACGCTTCCACCCCCCGTTCCCGCAGAGATTTCATGGCAGCCTGATTATCCGGCAAGAGGATCGGATAAAAAAGAGGACAAACGCCCTCCGGAAGTTCCTTGAAAACCGGCACGACATGCTGCTCGAGCAATTCATGCAGATATTGATAGTTTTCCCTGCGCCTCCCCACAATATATTCCGGATCCTGGGCTTTAGCTATCCGATGAGATAACCGACTCATTTTATATCCGGCAACTTCCGGGTCGAATTCGTCCGTCAATATCTCGACAACCGGTTTGGCTTTTACCGATCGTTTTACCCCCCTGCCAAGCGTTCTTGCCAACTGCAACGCTTTCTGCCCCAACCAGACATCCTTATAATTTATGTAATATTCGATCGAAGATGCCAGATGTGTCATCGTCGATATAAACGGCGGACTGAGTCGTTCCGGAAAAACCGTCAACTTCCCGTTATTTATCACCAGCACACCGCCGGAGGGAACGGGGAGGGATTTGTACAGTGAGAATACTGCCGCATCGCCGAACGACCCCAACGGTTTCCCGTTCAGGCGGGAGAACAGGGCCAATGCGCAGTCTTCTATCAAATATATTTTCTTTTCCCTGCACAATGCCGCCAGCTCTTCCACCGGGCCCGGAAAGCCCAGGTAATGTATCAAGTAAATCGCCCTGGTTTTTTCCCCGATCGCATTCCGGATGTCGCTTGCATCGACTCTCATTCCCTCGTGCACTTGATAGATTTTCGGTACCACGCCCGCGGCCAACAATGCATTCAAATCCACGCCGCAGCAGTACGAAGGGAAAAGCACTTCCTTTCCCTTCAGTTCCCATAGTTCAGCCAGAGTATAGATTGCCGAACGAGCATTATAGAAATATTCCGCATGAGGTTTATTTAATGGAAAAACATCTTTCAGATCATGTTTCGGAAATAAACCGGATAGAGATAGACCCGGCAGCGAGGAAGCAAAAAACTTCCTGTCGCCATGCACTATTTTGTTTATATTATCCAGCATCTATGGAATATCCTGTATATGCCCTTCATGACTTGAAATTGTTTGAACTTGATATGAAATGGATTTCCGTATGGCCGATTTTACGACTTTTCCGTAAATCCCTTTGTGGAAAACGTAACAAGTGGAATACGGCAGCGTGTTTTTCGTCCATTGGGTCTTCCAATCGGATTTCAAACCCATCATGTGGAATTCAGTAACACTATTTCGAAGACAGTCCTTCAGGATCGCGTTGATCAGCAGATGGCCCAGTGAAAAGGATTTCAGACCTTGATCCCACCCCATTTTCATGCCAAAAAATATTTTTTTGTAATTGAAACCCATAGATACAGCTACGACCTGCCCTTTCATTTCCAATGCATGAAGGGACAGGTAACCGGAATTCTGCGCGGCAATGGCGATATCATCATGGAATCTGCGATCTTTTTCCCTTAATAAGATCGCGTTTCCCTGTTCCCCCTTCCATCCGGAAGCTTCCAATTCGTATAATCGCTGAAGCAGGAAGGAATCGAACCGGTCTGAGGATCGCACCTGGATTCCCCCCTCCTTTTCAACCTTGCGCAACGCGCCGCGGATGTTCCTCCTCAAGGATGCGCTGAGGGCAATGTCGGACGTGTCTTGCATCCCGGCCCGATCCTCCAGGCGAATGCAGGGGCTTTGCATGTATTCCCAGCGATGGGAAGGAAAACCGTCCTCCGTCGCCGCTCTCAGGAATTCCTCCGCCGCCCCGCCTTGCGGAATGTTCGGAAGCTCGATGACGTCCCACCCCTTCAGGCCCCGGACCAGACGCCAGAGCTCCCGCGCAGCGGTCGGTCGAACGGATTCATCGGCGACCAGGATATCCGACGGCCACAGATCGAAGTCCGACGGTCCCCGCAGCACGTTGGCGGGCATACGTGAGATCCATCGCTTCCTGTCGATCAGCGGCAGGACCGCCTTCAGCTTCCCGTCGATCCGAACGGTGAGGAGGAAGAACCGGCGCGCCTTGTCGTTGCTCCGGAAATAGGCGCCCACCCATTCCGGGCGGTTAAACGGCAGGGGATGGTCGGAGGCGTCGCATAATTGCCGCCATTCCTCCGCGAGAAACTCCACGATCCCGGGACCGCCGCTCAGGACTTCGCCGGCCACCCGTGGATGTTCATTTCCGGCGCCCATCCCGGTCCTCTCTCCGGATCACGGATTTGCACAAGCGTTTGACACTCCGGACGAATTCCACCCCTCTCAACATTCCGCGTCCGGAGGCCGTCGTGGCGAAGACGCCGGAGGCCAGCCCACGGCTTTCGCCCCACAGCCGGTCGATGAAGGACCCGTCCTCGGCGCCGCTGTCGATGTACGACAACTTGCCGCACAGTTCGGGCGCACGCCGGATGAACTCCACCTCGTTCAGTATCCCCGGAGAGAATTTCGAAAAATCCGTGTGCCAACCAATCTTGAAAGCGAATCCGGCATCCCCCGAAATCAGGTTGGCCGTGCTCGCGATGACCCGATCATCGAGGAGAAGTTCCGCCATGAAAAGACGCCCATCGGCCCGGAACGACTCGGCCATCTCCCGGAAGAACGCCTCGTGGGAGGCCCCCGACAGAAGAGACGTCCCCATCTCCCCTTTCCACCCCATGTGCTCCAGTTCAAGGAAGCGGTCGATGCGGTCCTTGCCGAGGTCGGGTCCGAACGTCGCCCTCCACCGCACCTCCCCCCGCTCCTCGAGGCGCCGCCTCAACTGCCGGATCATCTTCGCACGGTGAGGGGTTATGCGCACCCGCAGGTATTTTTCCCCTCCGTCTCCCGGGACGAGGATCGCGCGGCGGATCGATTCCGAACCGTGCCAGTTCGCCCCGAATTCCCCGGCCACCTCCGCGAGCAGGCGCGCCTGCGCCCCTTCCGACGCCCGGTGCATGAACTCCACGCCCCGCCAGGAGCCGCTCCCGCCGCGGAAGAAACGGAAGAATGCGCGCGCGACCCCTACGGCCTCGTCCCGGTCGATGAGCAGACCCGTGAGATACGAGTGCGGGGACAGGTACGCCTTCAGATGCGGGAACGGCAGCGACGTCGTCCCGGGAGACCGCCGGAAGACGCCGGCCCCCGACAACCCGGAAGCCCTGCCGTTCCCTCTCTCGACGAGGACGAACAATATCTCCGACGCCTCTTTCGGGCCGCAAAGGTGGCGCACCGCCGGGATCACGAACCGCGGCGAGAGGTAGGCGTTGCTCTCCAGAGCCCGGTTTTCGAGGTCCTTCCAGTCCGATATCGTCGCCTCGTCCAGCTCGCTGAACCGCGCCATGCGGACACGGAAGGGCTCCTCCCGCTCTTTCCCGGCCTCACCCGCCAATGGTCAACGCTCCTCCCTTCTTCGGCACGGCTCATCGCCGAGCAGGCGTTTCAACCTCTTCGCGGCGACCAGCGGGAGGAGCCGGCCTCGAACCCGGTATCCCGTCCAATCGACCGTTTCTCTTTTCCCGTTCGCCCAGTCGGACTTCGCATTCGACGCCCCTTCCCCCTTCATGGTCAGGAAGTCGAATTCCCGGAAAGCCTTCCCGAAGGCATCCCGGATGCACTCGACCCGGAGAAGCACTCCCGGCGAATGGGCCGCATGGGACGGGGAGTAGGCCGTGTGCCTGCCGATGATAACGTCCTTCCGGATGAAGTTGATCACTCCGGCCATGTCTTCCCCTCCGCTCTTCAGGAAACAGACGACTGCCTGCCCCTTGGCGGCAAGGCGCGGAAGGAGATCCTCGTAGAACGCCCGGTGCGCCTCGTCCTTCGCGACGCCGATCCCCGCCTCCGCCTTCCATCCCGATCTCTCCAAGGCGACGAAGCGGGACAACGCATCGAGGATCCGGACCGGGTCGGAAATCCGCTCCACGACGCATCCCCCGGGGGAGGACGACAGGCGACGGCTCCGCCTCCGCCAGTCGCACCTGGAGCCGGAGTCCAATCCCGCAAGGTACTCATCCCATGTGCCTTCCAGGGAAACGTAATGGTCCACGCCGCCCGGCGAGGATTCCCAGTGCCACCCCGACGCGGGCAGGAACGACCACCCGTTTCCATCGGGCCCCTCGACCGGCTGTTCCGGAAGTTCCAGGATCTCCCAGTCGCGGAAGTCCTTCCTGAGGAACGAGAAAATGCCGCGCCACGCCGCCTCCTCGCTTCCGGAGACGACAATGCGGGGGCGGTCCCCTTCCCACGTGGAGATGAACCGTATACTCCGGACCGGAATCCCCCGGATACGCCGACTCCTTATGTAGAAGGGTGCGATCCCCCGGACGGAGTCTCCGTCCTGAATGACCATGAGAAACAGATGGTCCGTGGACCGGTGGAAATGCTTCCAGGCGGTTCGCACGTAATCATACGTCGAAAAAAATGCGTCCGGCTTTTCCCCCGTCAAATGGTTCCAGGCCACCTCCAGTTCATCAAAACCGGCGTCCGTGTCCACGATCCGAATGCTCATTTCATCTCCCCCAACGGGCCAAAGCGGGGACGGAACCCGAAGATGTCGCTTGTGACGGAATCCGGAAGGCGGTACCGTTCATACCGGCATCCTGTTAAAAATCCGCTTGCCGGATGAATTTCGCACGGTATCTTGGTGGCTGCATCAGAGGATGCCCGAACAGAGAGGGAAGCAACGGCATGTGCGAGGCACCGACAGTTTCCAGGGAGGTTTTCGGGCCTCCGGTTTCCGTGATTATTCCGACATACAACCGGGAGAAGCTGGTCTCCCGCGCGATCGACTCGGCGCTGAAGGCGATTTCCCCGGGCGACGAGATCATCGTGGTCGACGACGGGTCCACCGACGGCACGAAAACGGTGCTGGCCGGTTACGGCGGTTCCATCCGCTGCGTCCCTGCTCCGCACAAGGGTGCCGGGGCGGCGCGAAACGCTGGCATACGGGCGGCGAGCCACGGCCGGATCTGCTTCCTGGACTCCGACGACGAGTGGAAACCCGATCACCTGGAGCTGCACAGGCGATTCCACGCGAATTCGGACTGCATCCTTTCGTTCAGCAATTTCGACATATTCCGCGACAACCGCCCCGAGCTGGGACTGGAGCGGATGGCATTGGTCAAATGGACCAAGGATTTCAGGAGCTGGGACGAGATCTTCGGCGGGGGAGTCCCGTATACCCGCCTTGCGGAACTCCCTCCCGGCAGGGAAGACTTCATGGTCCACGCCGGGAACCTCTACCCGTTGCTTCTCAAGAGGCTGTATGTTTCCACCTTCACATCCTTCGTGCGGCTGGACTCGATGAAGGACCGCCTGCTTTTTCGCGAGGATCTTCCCACCCTCGAAGATTACGATTTCTTCGTGCGCCTTTCGAAGATCGGGAAGGCGGCGTACCTGGATTGTTCGACCGTCATCAACCACGGCCACGAAGGTCCGCGTCTCACGGTGATGGACGACTTGACGCTTAGCGAGACATTGAGAAACATCATCGAGACGACCTACGGGGCGGACCCGGAGTTCCTGCAAGAACACCGGGAAGATTACACGGTTCGCCGGAACGATTTGCGAAAGTGGCTGGTGAAACAGCTGATCCTTCAAGGGGATACCCGAAGGGCCCGGGAAGAGATCCGCGATATCCGGGAGGTCCCGTTTTCCGTCAGGGCCATGTGCCTTCTCCCGGGATTCGTCGCACGGGGGCTATCGGCCGCCTACCGCGGCATCCGGAAGGGAACGGCGTGAAAGCAGCTTCAGGATCGTTTCCTTTTCGCTCCGGTTGAATTCGAAGATCCACAAGAAGAGCAGGAACCCCGCCATGGAAAGGATCCCGACGCCCGTCAGGCTCAGGTAATCCGGTTTCGCGAGCCTGGCCGTGACGGCTGCCGGGAGGAGCAACGCAAGAGCGACCATGAAAACGGTACGGGAAATGGTCTTCACGTAGTCCCGGTACGGGATCTTCGTCACCCGGCATGCGTAAACCGGCTGGATCAATATTTTCATGACGGCCATGGGGACGAACGTACCGATCGCGACGCCGAGGATCCCGTATCTGCCGACCAGCAGGAGACTGAGCAGCACGTTGCAAACCGCCTCCAGGGTATTGAACACGGAATAGAATTTGTGCTTCGCGATGCCGTACAGAAGGGTCACCGTCGGCGCCTGCCCCAGATCGGTGATGCATCCCAGGACAAGGACCACCAGGCACGGATACGCGTCAAGGTATTGCGGCCCCATCCACCGTTCGATGAACGGCCGCCCCCAGGCGATCAGGCCGAACCCGACGAAACCGGTCAGGATCACGGACAGCCTCGTGGAAAAAAACCAGGTCTCCCGGATCTTCTCGTCGTTCCTCTCCCCGTCGAGCCGGCTGAAGAACGGCAGGAGGACGCCCATGGTGGTGAGGATCAGCTGGATGAAATGCTGCACGAGAGTGCTCGCCACACGGTAGTGGGTCACGGCGGAAAGGCCGACGAACGCGGAAATCACGAAAACGTCGATATTGAACCTCATCTCGTCGGCGATCCGGATGACGAAGGCGTGGGAGCCGTAGGAAAACAGCGATCTGGCCGTTCCCGGGCTGCAGTCGGAAATCCGGATCTCGAAACCGGGCAGGCTCTTCCTTGCGAAATGCACATACAGGACATACTCCAGAAGACAGGACGCGAACGTGACCAGGGCGAGCGCAAGGATCTTGTATCCCATCACGAGGACGATGACGGTCGATGCGGCCCGGGTTATCAGGGAGACGAAGCGGATCAGCGCCAGCATTTCGAACCGGAGCTGCGCCGTGAGGATCCCCTTGTGGACCTTGACGGGGAAGCCGACGGCGATGTTCACGCCCAGGACGAGGATGACCTTGCGGAACAGCGAGGCGTCCGCGGGATTCCCGAAAAACACGGGGGCGATGAGGATCAGCACGAGCGTGATGATCAGAACCAGCAGCGCGATGCAGGAAAAGATGAAGAACGAATTGCCGATGATGCGGTTGCATTCCTCTTTATCGCCCGCGCCGATCGCTCCCGCGATATACCGCGCCACCGCCGAGGACAGGCCGAAATCCAGCAGCCCGTAATACCCGATGAAAGCGGAAGCCAGCGTCCAGAACCCGTACATCCGGTCGCCCAGGGAGGAAACCACGAAAGGCATGAGGAACAGGGCGATGACGATGGTGGCGAAGTGGTTCGCCACCCCCAGCGCGGAGCCGTACGCCAGTTTTTTCGCGTAGGAGGACATGGGATTCGTAATGATGTTGAAACGGGGGGCTGCGAAACGCCGTCAGGGAAGCGCCGGGGCAGGCGCTCCCCTTACTGGATCCGGAGGTTCGACGGCGGATTCGGGATGCGCGGGTCCGGCACCCCCCCGGACGGGTATTCGTATGCGCCGATGTCCCAGCGGGTTCCCTGCGGGCGCGAGGTTCCCGCGTAATCCTTCTTGATGGATAACCCGTACCTCGCCTGGAACGCCGCGAACGCGGCCTCTTCCGCCGGGTTGGCGGCGTTCACCGCGGGGGAGCCCGCCTGCAGCGCGAAATTCCCGGCGGCGGCGTTGACGAACTGCGGGGCGGCGACGACCTTGTTGGCCTCGCTTCCCGGAACGTACCCCGACGCGGAGTACAGGTTGTAGTCATGGGAGAACGATACGTCCACGTCGAGGGCGGCGCACCCGGCGGCGCGCTGCGACGAGAAGATGTTGTTCTTGACCGTGATGCCGGTGCCGGTGGGGACCGCCACGAACATGTCGACGTCGTGGACGGTGTTGAACAGCATCGTCGCGCCGCCGCTGTTGCGGAAGGAGAGCGCGCCCATGTCGTAGTTGTTGCAGCTGTCGCTCTGAACCGAATAGATCCGGTTCCCGATCATGTACCAAGGACCGCCGGTTCCGGCGCTCGCTCCCGACACCTTGATGCCCGCCTTCGTGTTGTAGATCGTGTTGTACAGGAACCAGACGTGCTTCGGATCGTACTGCCCCCCCATCCCCTGCCCGTCCCCGCCGGGGGAGAAGGTGATGTCGCTGCAGACGTTCTCCGACATGATGACGTCCGTGGCGTTCTTCGTCCAGAAGCAGGACTGCAGGTTGTGGTGCGCCTGGTTCCTGCCGATGTACACCTTGTTGATCGCCGAGGCCGCGTTGGTCTGGTCTCCCACCTGGATCCCGTCGCCCTGGATGTGGTGGAAAACGGAATCCACGAACCACAATCCGTTGGCGCTTTCGATCTTCACACCGTGGCGGTCGACGTCGGACCCGGTATACTGCCAGTTTCCGGACTGGGAAATGGTGCACCGGTGCATCACGTTGTTCGTCCCGCCGGCGTAGACGACGCAGCCGTTGTTGGACGAGTAGCTATTCGCGAAGGTGAGGTTGCGGATCATGTTGTTGCTGCCCCCCAAGGCCAGGTTCTCGTCCCGCGACCCGCTGGTGAAGGCGATGCCGTCGAGGATCTTGTACGAGCCCTCGACCGCCCAGCTCCCGGTGGCCGTGGGCGGGGAGGTCGTGCTGTATCCCATCACCCATGTGGGGCTTCCCGAGGTGCCGGAAAACGAGAGCACCCTTTCCCCCGTTATCGTCCCGTTCAGCACGATCTTCGACCCCGCGGCGGGGGACGAAGGGATGGAGCAGCGGGGCGCGCCCGGGTGGCCGTAGGTGCGGCCCGTATCGGAACAGCCGGAGGATGAAACGAAATACCAGCCCGCGGTTTCCGCGGTCCAGGGACTCGGGAACGCCGGCCGCGCGACATCCAGGTCGGCGGGCCACGGCGGCGCCGGGATCCCGACGGGAGGGGCCCATGCCGCGAATGCCGTGGAACCCGCGAGAAGCCCGAGCAGCGCAAGGGCCGCCAGGCCGGAACGACTCTTCCGTCTCGAATATCTTAACGTCATGATGCCCCCCCGATCCTGCTGGTAACGCGCGTCGCACGGAATATTCTCCGCATCGTATTTTGCAAAAGGAATGCCACCATTATCGCCTTAAATTTCAGCTTGTTGGATCGTATTTCAAAGGAAAGGATTTCATTCCCGTCCTGCCGCAGACAGATCTGAAATATCCCGTCGGGCGACCCGCAGGCGAAACCGGAAGCGCGCGTTCCCCAAAGTCCTGCCTCGGGCGACGATGGTCGTCGAGGGCTCCTTCCGATGATACCCCCGGCTCACCCACCCCAGGGTAGGGTCCTCGCTGCCGGAGACCAGCTCGATCGCCAGCGCGGGATCCGTCTCCAGGTGGACGACCGAGGGCCCCGCGTCGATCCGGACCTTCGAAACCCCGTCGATGCGCACGGTGCAGTCTTCCGCCGCATGGAAGAAGATGCGCACGTCGTGCGCGCCGCCGCTTTCGATCTCGTCGGTCACGTCGATGACGCCCGATTCCGCCCGCAGGTCGATCGTCCGTGAATGGCGCACGGGCGCGGCCAGGCGGGCGTACCCGTCGTGCCCGCCGGCGACGGTCCCGCCTTCCCCTTCCGCGGCGAACCGGGTGCACTTCGAATGCGCCCGCCTCCCCCAGAGGAAGGGGCCCAGCATCTCCGACTGGTCCAGACCGTCGACCTCCAGCGTGTTGTGCGCGGCGGTGGTCCGGAAATATGTGCGCCATTCCGGGTGCGCGAAATAATCGAACGTCCCGGGATCGACGAGGACGTCGCGCCCCCCGACGCGCAAGGTGAAGCTCAACGCGTCCGCATGGCCGTGGGCGGCAATGGGGCCGTACCCCAGCTCGGCGCAGTCGAACAGGAGGCTGATCCGGTCCTCCCCCCCGGAGCTTCCGGATTGCAGCAGGTAGAATCCCGATTCCGGAAAAGCCTTCGACAGGATCCTGGCCTCGCCCCGGGGGGAAGAGGCCGCGTCCGGCCGCTCCGGCGTTCCGGGCCCCAGGAGCCACCATGCCGCCTCCCCCGTTCCGGCGGTTCCCGGGGGGAAAATTGGGCGCCCGAAGAGCTGCGCCCCGACGACCAGCAGTTCGTGGATATCGTTCCCGCCCCCGGCGAGGTCGAGGACGCACCCGTCGTCGCAATCCCCGAACATGGGCGGCGCGCCTCCCTCCGCGAGCGCCCCCGCGAACTCGAGCATCTTCCCGATCCTCTCCCAATACGCGGGGGGGAAATCCATCCCGATCTTCTTCCCGACGATCCCGGCGACGAGGAAGAACTGCAGGACGAACAGGTGATACCCGAACGCCTGCTCCCGGGTGCAGCCGTCCGGATAGGTCTGGAGGAGGATCTCCCTCGACAGGATCTCCCGGCTGCCTTCAAGCCACCCGCGCGCCCCCGGCAGCTCCGGAAAATAGGCGGACCCGACGAAAACCCCCGCCGCCTCCCCGATCAGGTGATTGTTCGCCGAGGAGCCGCGGGAATATTTCCCGGAGATCTCCCGGAGATGACACCAAACCGTCTCCCGGACCCGGTCGTCGAATCCCTGCGGCCGACCTTCCCGGTCCCGGACGAGATCGAGCGCCCAGACCCAGTTGATGACCCGGATCGCCAGCTCCAGGGGGCTGCGCCAGTTCATTCCGTATCCGAACGGGTTGTCGTCGATCCAGGAACCGATCTGCCGGAGGGCCGCGTCCGCGTATCGCGGGTCGCCGAACGCCCGGTACGCCCTTCCCAGGACGACGAGGTGATGGTGCCGGTTCGGCTCCCAGACCAGCTTCGCGTCGCCGGTCACCCGGTAATCCCGATAGTCGATCCCTTGGGATAGTCCTCGGGGCGCGGGCTTGCCGGACTCGTGGTCCCTGTTCCAGTCGATCGGATCCCCGAGAAAGACCCTTTCGAGGTTGAAGAAGGTCAGCCGGTTTTCCAGGAGCTCGTCGGCCCGTTGCTTCAGCCGCGCAGACCATACAAGGATCCCCGGGTCGCCCGATCCCGCGTTCCAGGCCCCAGGGACGACGTCGGTCGTCCGGAAGCCGCCGGAGGATCCCCTTCCGGGGAGCATTTTCCCGGGCAGCCGGGGCACGAATCCCAGCGGTATCCGGACGCGGTCGACGGCATCCCGGACCTTCGACCGGCCCCTCCATGCGATTTCGGCGGCCGACATCGTCCGGAGACGGTGGAAATACCAGTTCAGCGGCTGCATGTCGTCATCTCAGCCGGACCGCGCGGCTTCGAGGTACACCTCCCTCGTCCGCCGCGCCACGATCTGCGGGTGGAACCTGTCCGCCGCGATTTCCCTCGACCGTTTCCCCATCTCTTCCCTCAGGCCGTCGTCCCGCAGGAGGCATTCCAGGCGCCGCGCGATGTCCGCGGGGTCGTTCGGGTCGACGAGGAAGCCGCTCTCCCCGTGCCGAACCATGTACGGCATCCCGCAGCGGTTCGACGTCACGACGGGAACGCCCGACGCCATGGCCTCCTCGATCCCCATCGGGGAGTTTTCCTCAAGCGATGCCAATGCGAATACCGCGGCCTGCGACAGCTCTTCCCGGATCCGCCCCGTCCCGATCCCGCCGAGGAGAAGCACCTGCTTCTCCAGCCCCAGCGCGCGGATCCTCTCCCGGACCCTTTCCCCGTACCTTTCCTCCCGGACCGCCCCCGCGAGCCTGAGCTCCCCAGGTATCCCCCGCTCCAGCGTTCTCGCAAACCCCTCGACGAGGTTCAGGGTGTTCTTTCTCGGCGATATCACGGCGGCGCTGAAGACGACCCCTTTCCTTTCCCGCCGGGGCAGGCGGAAGAATTCCCCGGAAACCGGGTTGTCGATGTCGTGGATGACGCCCGTCGCGATGCCCCGAAGGCGCTCCCGGACGTAGGGACTGATGGAGATGATGTGCGGCTGTTTGGCCCACCCCCCGGTTTCGAAATGCTTCCAGATCCCCGATCGAAGCCGGGGGAAGCGCTCCCCGGAAACCAGGGTGTCGGCGTGGATGAACCCGTGGACCGTGAAAACCCGGGGGACCCCGAGGCCGGAGACCATCAGGCCGTAGATGTCGTGCGCGTGCACCACGTCGGGGGCAAGCTCCCGCAGGAACTCCTCCATCCGCCGCCGCCAGGGGCCGACCGCGTTGAGGAGCTGGAACCCCGTTTTGCCCGCGAGCCGGTGGACGCGGATGCGGCCCAGCCGGTCCTCCCTGTCGGTATCCGTCCCCGGATCGACGGTGGCGACGTGGACCTCGAGGTCTTCGAACTCCGAAAGAGACCGGCAGAGGATGACGCTGACGGCTTCCACCCCGCCCGAGGGCGCTTCCGGGTCCGCAGGGAAACTGGTCGCGACGGCGATCTTCAGGCGGCCGCTCCTTTCGAGGGTTTTCGCGGGAAGCGGCGCGACAAAGCGTCCGACAGCCCGCTGACGCGGGCGAGCAGCTCCGTCTCGTCCGTCGTCCACGGGAGGGCGATCCGGCGCAGCGTCATGAGGTCGCATCCGACCCGGTTGATCCCTTCCTCCGTCGTCACCCCGGCCTCGTACCCGGCTTCCCGGGCGACCTTGACCGCCCGTTCGGAGCAGTCCCCGTCGGGGTAGGCGATGTACCTGCAGGGAACGCCCGTCTTCTCCTCGATCGCCTCCTTCGACCCGATCAACTGCCGCCGCAGATCGTCCCCCCGCCTCAGGTGGCCGACGCGGTGATGGTCCAGCGTGTGGCTTCCGAAACGGACGTCGTCGCCCTGGCAGCCGACGATCTCCCCCCAGTCCAGCAGCGCCGACCATGGGTCGTCCTCGAAGATGTCCGACAACCTTCGGCCGCTTCGACGTTCGAAATGCGTTATGACCTCCTCCACTTTCCGGCAGAACTCCTTCTCGTGCACATATTCCCGCTTGATCAACCCGCGGAAGTCCGCATACGAGGCGGCGAGCCCGTCCCTCCCGTCGCCGGAGAAACGGAACGGGACGCCGCCGATTTCAAACGACCCGTCCCCGGGTCCGGATGCCTGCAGGGCGTAATCGAGCCGGTCGAACCAGAATGGGGTCCGGGTTTCCACGTTGGTAACGGTCAGGAAGATGGTGGCCGGCACGCCGTGCTTCCTGAAGACGGGCAGGGCGTCCACGATGTTGCTCCGGTACCCGTCGTCCAGCGTGACCGCGATTCCATGCTCCACCGGGGGAATCTTCCCCTTCAATATGGCGACCGCCGCATCGAAAGAGACGAACCTGTAGTGCCGGCCGATCACCTCGAGGCACCGGTCGATGTATTCCGGGGAGAATTGCGGCCGAAGCGGCGTCCAGAGGGACGGGCGTTTCGGGTCGGCCGTCCCGTGGAGCATCAGGATGACGATGTCGTCCCGATGCAGCTGCCGCCACGCGGCGAAGACCCCCGCCGACCGGAGCAGCTTCAGCAGGAGCGCGCGGGCCTCCTTTTTCAATTCTCCCCTTCCGCTCCGCGGAGACGTTCCGCGTCGGCATGCCGCAGGTACCGGCCCGTCGGCCAGATCCCGTTCGCGAACAGGAAGCGGCTTTTCATTTTCCCGTTGCCCACCATCAGGTGGCTGCCCATCCGTTCCCGGATATGCCACCGCTGCTTGTGTTCCGACAGCTCCCCCAGGAAATCGTAGGAACGGATCCCGCCGCCGATCAGGTCGTCCATGACCTTGAGCCGGAGGAGATTGCCCATCCCGCGGCCGCTTTCCTGGTCCAGCCCCTCCTGCATCTGGAGAAACGACCCGTTGTACAGGTACCCGTACTGCACCGCCTTCAGGTCGCCGGACATCTCGACCCCGTACAGCCCCAGCCAGCCGCGCCGATGCGCCTCCGGCGCGAATTCCCGGTAGAACCTCGCCTCGTTCGGTTTCCTGCGGAACGTCCCCGGCTGCCCCTCCATCCCCCACCGCAGGGCGTGAAGACGGAACAGGGCTTCGATGTATCGCGGGATCTCCCCTTCCTCCCGGCAGCGGACGAACCTGGTCGTCGGCTGGCCGAAGGTGCGCTTGAGGTCCCTCCGGACGTTGTACCGGTGGCTCGCGCCGAACGAGGAAACCAGTTCGTCGATCGAGGAGGGAAGGGAGACGATTCCGAACAGGACCTCCCGCTCCGAGAGGCGGAAACCCGCCTCCGCGCAGGCGTTCCGGATCCGGTCCCTTCCGCCCGTCCAGCGGGGCACGTAGGGCATCCAGAGGAAATCCCATTCGCCCGATGCCCCCGAAAGCGCCTCGGCGACGGCACGGGCCGCCTCCGTTTCGTTTTCCTTCCCGAGGATCCAGTCGAGGCACTCCGCCCCGGTCGGGAAATCCCCCATGATCCGCAGCGCCCTGTACGGGACGGCGCGCAGGAGCCGGTAGCCCGTCCTGTAGAACGGCGCGACCCCGGCGAG
This sequence comes from bacterium UBA2219, assembly GCA_002327765.1. Lineage (GTDB taxonomy): Bacteria > Desulfobacterota > Deferrimicrobia > Deferrimicrobiales > Deferrimicrobiaceae > UBA2219. The sequence continues at coordinate 24,192 of DCUH01000049.1, forward strand.
AGCTCCGTCCCCGTCCCGGACGACGACGGCGAACGGCCTCACGGCCTCGCCGAGGACCTTCCTCCAGGAGCGGATCCACTCCCACCGGAGGAAGAGGACGTCGGCCCGCGAGCGGGACAGGAGCGGGTTCCATTCCGGTTCGAGCGCATCGAAACGCCCCCATTCCGTGATTATCTCCGCCCTCATGACGCGGCCGGGACGCCCTTCCCCGCCCCGCGGAGATCCCCAAGGCGGTAATCGCGACCGTCGAGTACGCCGTCCTCGATGTACATCCGGTACCAGGCCTCCAGCGACACGAGGGTCCAGAGCTGCAGGGAATGATCGCTGCGTCCGGAGAGATGCTCCCCCACGAGCGCCGAAACGTGGTCGGGATCGAGCAGGCCGGACCTTTCCACGTTCTCCCTGGAGAGGAACGTCCGCAGGAACTCCCGGAGCTCCCCCTTGAACCACTGGCCGACCGGCGAGTCGAACCCCACTTTCCGGCGTTCCGTGATCTCCGCCGGCAGCCACTGCCGCGCGACGTCCTTGAAGATGCGCTTGCCGCGCGTCCCTTCGATCCGGTACGCGACGGGAAGGCTCGCCACCCGCTCGACGAGCCGGTAATCGCACAGGGGCGACCGCACCTCCAGGCCGTGGGCCATGGTCATCCGGTCCATGTACGCGAGCTGGTACTCCGGAAGGTATCCGCCGATGTCGAGGGACGCCGCCTTGTCGAGCGGGTCGATCGTCCCGTCTCCCAGCAGCCGGGATTTCAGGAACCCGTCGCCGGGGGGGTTTTCCGCCCCGGACCGGACCGCTTCCGACAGGAGACCCCGCCGCACGTCCTCCTGCAGCAGGCTGACCCAGACCAGGTAGGCCTCCTCGGGGCTGCCCCCCGCCCCGCGGACGAACCGCCTCGCCCGCTTGGCGAAACGGCTCCCCCTCGTGGATTCCGGCAGGCACCGTATCGCCTTTTCGATGAAACGGCTCCGAAGCGCCCGGGGGATCCGATGGTAAAGCCGGAGCATCCGGAACCCGCCGTGCCGCGGGTAGCCGAAGAAGATCTCGTCCCCACCGGTCCCTCCGACGGCGACCTTGACCCTCTCCTTCGTGAACCGGGAAAGGAGGTACACGAGGACGGCCGTCGGCTCGCCGTGGGGCTCGTCGAACTGCCAGGTGACCCTCGGCAGCAGGTCGATGCAGGATCCGGGGCCGAGGATCAGCTCGCGATGCTCGGTGCCGAGCAGCTTCGAGACCCTGGCGGCGTACTGCAGCTCGTTGAACGCTTTCGCCTCGCCGCCGTACCCGACGGAGAAGGTCTTCACGCGCGCGGCGTTCTTCCGCATCAGCGCGACGAGGGCCGACGAATCGATCCCCCCGGAGAGGAACGCCCCGACCTCCACGTCGCTCTTCATGCAGAGCAGGACGGTTTCCTCCAGCATGCGGGACAGCGCCCGGGCGGCTTCCGGATAGGGCTCCACGCCGTCGCGCCGGATCCTGAACTCCCAGTAGGGGCGCACCGTAAAATTCCCTTCTTCATAGACTCCCATGTTCCCGGGGGGTAGCTTCGACACGCCCTTGAAAAAGGTGCGCTCGCCCGCGACGTACCCCGCGGCGAGGAGATCGCAGACGGACTGCGCTTCCGCTTCCCGGCGCAGCCCCGCCTGGAGGATCGACTTGATCTCGGAGCCGAAAAACAGCCTCTTCCCGTCGAGGGCGTAGTAGAGGGGCTTCTCCCCGATGCGGTCCCGGACCAGGACCAGCCGCCTTCGCCTTTCGTCCCACAGCGCGATGGCGAACATCCCCCGGAGGTGCCGCACGAAATCGAGGCCGTTCTCCTCGTAGAGATGCACGATCGTCTCGGTGTCGCTGGCCGTCGCCAGGGAGTGCCCCGCCGACGCCAGACGGGCCCGGAGCTCCTCGTAATTGTAGATCTCCCCGTTGAGGACCACGTGAACGGTGCGGTCCTCGTTCGCGATCGGCTGGGAGCCCGTCACGAGGTCGATCACCGACAGGCGCCGGATCGCCAGCCCGATGCCGTCTCCCGCATGAAACCCTTCCTCGTCGGGCCCGCGATGGACGATCGCCCCGCACATCCTCCGGAGCAGCGCGGGGTCGTTCAGCCCGGCGTATCCCGCTATCCCGCACATCGGCCCCCCCGCCCCTCCCCCCAGGAGGCCAGGACCGAATCCCACTGCCTCGCCGCGCACGGGGTCCCGTACCTCTCCATGGCGCTCCGCGCCGCTCCGGAGAGCCGCCGTCGCAGCGCCGCGTCCTCGAGGATCGCCGCGATCCGCGCCGCGAAAGATTCGGGGGTTCTCTCCCCGACAAGGAACCCGTTCTCCCCGTCCCGGACGAGATCGCCCAGGTCCCCCACGTCCGGAACGACGGCCGGAAGCCCGGCCGCCATCGCCTCCATGAGCGCCAGGGAGAGCCCCTCCGTCGCCGAGGTCAACGCGAAGACCTTCGACCTCCCGAGGATCGCCGGAACGTCGTCCCGCTGCCCGGCGAACTCCACGGCGTCCCCCAGCCCGAGCGCCTCCGCCGCCGCCTCCAGCTCCCCGCGCAGGGGGCCGTCGCCGACGATCACGGCCCGGACGCCCGGAATCCGCTTCCTGACCAGCCAAAGCGCCCGGAGGAGGAGATCGATCTCCTTGATCGGCACGAGGCGGCCGACGAAAACGACGTCCCACGGCGGAGCGCCGTTGTCGGAATTGCCGCAGGGTGCATCGACGCCCCCCGGGATCACCCGGATGTCCCCCGTCACGCCGTTTTCCCGGAAGAACTCCATGGCGCGGCTCCCCATCGTGACGACCAGGTCGAACTCGGAGACCGCCCGCAGGAGGGCGGATTCCACGCGCGCGTCCGGCGCCGGGAGCCTCCCGAAGAGCCGGTTCTCGCTCAACACCCCGCCCCCCCGCACCTCGGCCGGGCCCCCCACGCAGAAATAGATCGACCGCGCCCCCGATGCCCGGGCGATCAGCGACGCGGCCAGGCCGTTCACGAGCAGGTGGAATCCGCCCACCGCGTGCGGCCGCGACCGGAGGGCGACCCGGAAGAACGTGAGGAGACGGGCCGGGACCTCCCCGAGAAGCCGGGAAAGGCGCGGACCGGGCACGATCGCCTCGACCTTGTCGAGCGGCGGCAATGGGAAATGGGTCACGACGCGGACCCGGCGGCACCCCCCGGAAAGGGTCAACGGCTCCAGGTGCGAGCGAATCCAGCTCCCCGAATGGAAGGTTCCCGTCAGGAGGATATCGGCCCCCTCGGCCCCCACGTCCCTCTTCCCGGATCCGAAAAAGGTCGCCAGCGACATCAGCATCGCGCGGGCGCCGAGCAGCGCGCGCGCCGAAAGGGTGACGGAATCGGTCTTCATATTTCCGGCATCCGGAGGGGAACCCACGGAACCGATACCGACCGGTTTCCCGTTTCGTCCGGCGGGTTCCGCCGCAGGCCGGCGACTTCCGCGCCGTCGATGAAGAGGCGCGTCCTTTCGGGGTCCCGGACGTAGACGGTCAACCCGTCCGGTACCGCCGCTTCCTCCCCGGCGGCCCCTTCGGCGTAAACGTGGGTCCACTCCCCGACCCGCTCCTCGCGCAGCCGGCGGCTCCGGCGCGCGAACGCGTAATCCAGCAGCCGGCGGGTCGTCGCGAGCAGGATGCGGCCGTCCCGCACCCGTTCCGCCAGGTTCCGGAGCGCGGCCGCCGCCTCTCCCCGCAAAGGCCTCCCGCGGTCCAGGGCCTTTCCCAGGTGGGTGTACAGGATGCAGCTTCCCCCCCGCTCCTCGAGAAGGTCCAGGACCCGGCTTGTGAGGACCTCGCCCAGCCCGTCCGCGGTGTCGCGGGCGCTGATGCCGCCGGGGTATGGGTCGCAACGGATGAATTCGAGCGCGCGGCGCCCGTCGCGCAGCGTCGCATCCCTGAGGAGGCCGTTCCCGGCGTGCATGGCGTACTTCCCGCCGACCGTCCCCGCGAGCAGCCCCTTGGCCCCTTCCTTCAAGAGCGTCCTTCCGGACGCCAATGGGCGGGCGGCATCGAACAACCCCCCCCACCTTCGCGGGACGCCCTGCCCGACGACGCTCGTCACCCGCCCCATCCAGACGTACCGCACGCCGTGACGGAACGTCAGGTCCGCGTGGTACGCCTCCGCCCCCGGAACGTCCCCCGACCCCCTCATGATGTCGCGCCCGAAATTCGTCGGCGCGGTCCCGTGGTCCACCCAGACCTTCAGCGCGCACCCGTGCCGTTCCAGTTCCGCCAACGCCTTTTCCGCATGGGCGCGCGTCGTCGCCCCGTCCCCGAAGGAGTGGAGGCAATCGATGTGGCCCGACCGGATGAGCTCGCGGATCCTTTCCCTCGGTTCCTCCCCGGCGTTCCAATAGGAAAAGCTTCCCGCCGGCATGTCGAAATAGATGGTGTTCCCCGCCTCGAGCCCGAGCCCCGGGCCCATCGCCGTGTCGCCCGTGCCGTTGAGGAAACGGATCGTCTCGAGATACGACGCTTCGTCCGGGGTCTCGTCGAGATCGCTGCAGACGGCCATCATCGCCCGGAAGGGATACGGGAACGGGCGAAGGGAAGGCGGCGCGCCCGCCGCTTCCAGGGCGATCCCGATGCCGGAATCCGGGGAGGCGGTTTCGAGGAGGAGCCGTTCCATCCTCGGCATGACGACGGGAACGTGGTGGGTTTCGAGGAAATACCGCCGCGACCGGACGGACATCCCGACCCAACGCTCCGGCGACGATGCGACCTCCCGGAGCGCGGCGGCTAGTTCCGGCGCGGTGCGGGCGACGGCCCCCAATCCCTTCCCGAGGATCAGACCGTCGGGATCGATCGTGGAGACGACCGGGATGCCGTGGCTCCACGCCTCGAGGAAGGTGTTGGGGAACCCTTCCACGTCGGACGTGGAGCAGAGGCAGGCCGCGTTCCGGAAATACGTTGCCACCCCGTCCCGTGGAACCGCGCCGTGGACGAGGAGATTGGGGCAGCGCGCCGCCCTCTCCAGGATCTCCCGGGAATACGGGTCGGCCCCCGCCGGGCCGACGAGGTCGAACCGAAGCTCCGGGCACGCCTCGACGACGTCGAGGAACCGGTCCGGGCGCTTCACCCGGTCGATCCGCCCGATCCAGAGGACCCTCCCGTTCCCGCCCGAAGGGGGAACCGGGGGAACGAATTCCTCCCCGCCGGGGCCCGGGCACGGCATCGGGACGACCTCCGACGCGATCCCGAACCCCTCTTCGAGCATCCGCCGCTGGTCCCGGGTCTGGACGACGACCCGGTCGGCGTTCCGCAGGCCGTACCGGTAAAGGACCCTTTCGCGACGCGTCTTCATGAGGGGAAGACCGGGCATGCAGTCGGGGTCGCTGGCCACCGAGTACACGAATTTCCGCCGGTGCGCGCGGCACCACAGCGCCACCTGCCCGGTCACATACTCCCCGCAGTTCTGGTAATAGACCTGCGCGTCGGCCCTCCGCAGCGCCGCGTTGAGCGCAGACCAGCGCGGCACGAGGAACCGGATCCCCGGAATCCCCTCGTCGCTCCGGCAGGTCCTGAAGACCCGGACCCCGTCCACCACGGAGCCGTCCGGCTGCCCTTCGTCCCAGGTCACCATGCCGACGTCATGCCCCCGGCCGGCCAGCCAGCGGGCGAGGAGCGCGGTCTGCCTCTCCACGCCTCCGATGTGCCCGGACTCCCCGCCGGAGAGGGCGCCGTACGCGAAATGGGAGACGATGCAGATCTTCACTCAGCGGTATCCGTATCTCCGGTTCATGGGACCCGCGACGGAGTCGAAAACCCGAAGGTCGCGCGGCGTCAGCGCCTCCCTCCATCGCTCGTCGAGAAGGATCCGGGGGGGGCCGTCCAGGCGCATCCCGTTGCCGATCACGTGGAGCCCGCCGAAGTCGAGCCGCCCGACCCCGACGCCGGGATCGACGCCGAGGAAGGAGAACAGGGAGCGCAACGTACGCTCGGGGTCGGCGCAGAGATCCTCGTAGCGGACCGCCTTCCACTTTCGCGGATCGAGGCCCGACAGGACCGCCTCGGCCTCCTCGTTGCTGCGCCGCCACTCCATCGCCGCGCCGGAGATGGCCAGCATCTCGTCCGCGCGGTCCCCTCCCGCCCCGCCGCCTCGCAGCGCCGGGTCCGCCGCGTCCGCGAAACGGGCCGGGTCCGCGTACGCGAGGGCGACCCCGCGGCCGTCCCTCACGAGGCGGACGACCCGGACGTCGAGCGCCGGGTTCCTCAGCAGGTATTTCAGGCGGACGCCCACCTTCGACGAGTCCACGATGACGCCCTTCCCCGCACGGGCGCAGATCGCCCCGGCCAGCGCGGCGTTGCGCTCCTGGAAGCGCGAAAGACGGCGGCGCCAACCGGGGGAGAGGGAAAGCGCGGCGTCGCGGAGACATTCCATCGCCGGGCCGCGATGCAGCGGCCGAAGGAGCCGCCGGACGTACGGCCCGGCCCCGGCCGCGAGGTCGGTCCCCGCGTCGGCGACGTCGAAATCGAACCCGCGGTCCGCCATTTCCCGGCGCACGCCGTCCCAAAAAAGGCACTCCCGGATCTTCGCCCTGCAGGAACAGAGGTAGCGGTCGACGTCGCCCATGCAGGAGGCCTTCAGCTCCCCGGCCGTGCAGACCTCGGGGTGGCCGCCGAGAAGGATCGCCAGTAGGGTGGACCCCGAGTGGCTGGCGGCGAGGATGTATGCCATCCGGGTCTTCATGCCCCCCTCTCCCAGAACGGGACTTCCTCCGGATCCGCGGGCGGCTTCCCTTCCCAGGAAAACCCGCGGGCCCGCTCCACGTGCACCCGGAGAAGAAGCCCGATCGCGCACCACATCGGGACCGACCCTTCCCGCGGGTAGAACGTCTGGCTGCCCATGGCGGCCACCAGGAGGGCGAGCACGAGCGCGCAGGCCACTCCCCCCGCGGCCGTGTAGACCGGGTTCCGCGAATCGAGGAAGAGGGAGACTCCGTACCACATGACGACGGCATAGAACGGGATCACGAGGAGGAACCCCACCAGGCCGTTGTCCAGCAGCATCTCGAGGTAGGCGTTGTGCGGATGCCCGAACTCTTCCCCGTAGTTCTCCAGCAGCGTCCTGGCCACCCCCGTCCGGAGCATGGCCTGGCGGCCGAAGCCGATCACCGGGGACTCCCGGATCTTTTTCACCACGTAGCGCCAGGCGATGTTGCGCCCCGCCGTGACGGTGTAGATGTCGGGCTCGTCCTCTTCGACGGTTCCCGACTCGGCGAGGGCGGGGCCCGAATCGCGGGAATCCGGGGAAAAGCCCTGCGCCAGCCGCTCCGATACGCCCGGGACGAACACGAAGACCGCAAGGGCGACCGCGGGGACGAGCAGGAGCATCTTCCGCCAGCGGAGGAAGGCGAGGAACAGCCCCACCGCGGCCCAGCTCGCGTACCCCACGCGCCCCGCGGTCAGCGCCTGCGCGTAGACGAGCCCGATGAAGCCGGCGTAGAACGGATACCTGCGCTTCCCCGGCTCGAACAGGGCGGCCGCGGCGATGCAGGCCCACGACGCGCCGGAAAGCATCATCGAAAGGTTCACCCTGTGGAATCCCACCTCGTTCATGAGGATCTTCAAACTTCTCGCGGTCAGCTCCTCGCCGCTGATCGCCACGCCGGGGGGGATCCAGCGGATCACCTGCAGCCCCAGGAGCAGGTAGACGCCCAGCAGCGAAAGAAGGGCCAGCGTGAACCGGGACCGGCTCCTGCACCCATCGAAGATGAGCAGCCCCGGGACGACCCACTTGAGGCAGTTGACCAGGTACTCGCTCACCAGGTAGCTGACCGGGAACGCCTCGCGGAACGCCGGGTCCGGATCCGCCATCATGCGGGCAAAGGCCCAGAGGACGACCGCAAGGTAAGACAGGAGCAGGACCGCAACGTGGCGCGGCATGTCCCAGGAAAGCCCTTCCTCGCCGCGGCTCCTGGCCCACGCGAGGACGATGATCAGTAGAAGGGCGTTCCAGGGGTTCAGCCCCTGGATCCCGAGCATGGACTTGGGCATGTCGGGATGCTCGACGACGGCGATCAGGAGGACGAGGCCGCAAAGCGCCTTGTACCAGTCCCCCCAGGCGTAGACCGCCAGCAGGGCGCAGAAGGAATACAGCAGCGCCAGGCGGATCATTTTCCGGTACGGGAGGCGGTCATCCCGCGCCGGCGCGCGGGCGGCGTTTGAGGAGCTCGGAAAGCACCATCGCGCAGAAGATCGTGTTCGTGGTCAGGTACCTCCGCCAGAGGCGGCGCGGCTCCTGCTTGACGCGGTAGAGCCATTCGAGGCCGAGCCGCTGCCACGCTTCCGGCGCGCGCCGCACCTTCCCCGCGTAGACGTCGAAGGATCCGCCCACCCCGTGGCAGACGGGCACCCCCATCCGGTCGGCCCACTTCGCAAGGAATTTCTCCTTCTTCGGGGAGGTGATCGCCACGAGCAGGATGTCGGGTTTCGCCGACGCGACGAGCTCGGCGACGTCGCCCTCCTCCTCTTCGGAGAAGTAGCCGTTCCGGCGCCCCGCCAGCCGCAGGTTCGGGTAATCGACGGCCAGCCTCGCGGCAACCGTGTCGAGCACGCCGTCGGTCGCGCCGAGACAGAACACGCCGTATCCCCGTTCGTTTCCCCGCCGGAGCATCCCCATCATGAGGTCGATGCCGGCGACCCGTTCCGGGAGCGGGCGCCCCAGCATCCGGGCGGCCCACACGACGGAGACGCCGTCCGCCAGGATCAGGTCGGAGGAAAGCACGCTGCGGCGCAGCAGATCGTTGCTCCGCATCGAAACGATCTTCGCGGCGTTGACGACCCCGATCCGCAGCCTCCCCCGCCGGGCGATCGCCTCGTCGACCCGGTCGAGCGCCTCCCCCAGGGTCAAGGCGTCGATGGGTATGGAAAAAAGATGCCGCACCGCGGTCAACGCCCTCATTTCGCCTCCATCCGTTCCGCCCGCTCCCTCGGGAACGCGTGAAGAAACCACCCGAGGTGGTAGGGCCGGTCTTCGTAATCGATGGAAACGGGAGGGAACAGGGCGTCCACCCACGGAAGGCGGAAGGAGGGATGGATCCTCGAAGCCGCCGCCTGGAGGTACCGGGTGAGCTTCCCCGGCCCCCGGCGGGCCACCTTCCTCCAGACGACATCCGCCTGCCGGTCGACCAGCGACCCGCCGCCGAGTTCCGGGGATTCCGCGAGCCACGCAAGCCCCCGGGAAATGTTGGAACCGTAATCGGTGCCGCCCGCCTCCTCGAGGGCGAACAGCGCCATCGGCGCCATGGCGTCCTGGTGCACGGCGTAGACGGGATACCTTTCGACGACCTCCCCCGTCCGGCGATCGTAATGCCACCACCACTGCCCTGCCGCTCCCTGTTCCCCGCAGATCCGCCCCGCGCACCGTTCGGCGGCGGCCAGGGAAGGGGGGTCCCCCGACAAGGCATGGTGGAGGGAAAGGGCGTAGATCGGGTAGACCATGTCGGCGAAGCAAGCGACATGCGACCTCAGCCCCGAGCCGCCGTCGATCCTGTGGGGAAATACGCCCGTGCGCCCGTTTTGCGAAGAGACGAGGCGCCTCGCCAGCCGCTCCCGCATCCCTTCCGTGGAATTCGCATCGTTGCAGAGCGCGGCCAGCGCCCATGCGACCTCCACCGTCGGCCAGTTCCCGTCTTCCGGCCGCAGCCGCACGAGGCGCTCCATCACCGGCTTTCGATCGGGGTAACCGGCCGCGCAGCAGGCCCAGAAAACGGCCGAAACGTCCCCGAGCGCCATCCAGCCATTCCCCGGATCGGACCGTTCCGCGATCCTTCCGGCCAGGCGCGCACAGACGTCCGAAAGCTTCCCGCCGGCCAGGACCGTCGAAACCGTTTCCGGGGCTTCCCCGGCGAGGCCGATGACGGCGATCGCCGTATACCGCAGGCTCTCCCCCTCGGCGACGATCTTCGCCCCTTCCCGGCGCACCCGCAACGGGAACAGGCCGGCCTCCGGACGGTACATCGCCGCCAGCCCGCGCAGGGCGATCCCGCGCAGACCGGCCACAACCTCGCCTTCCCCTCCCATCCGGCTACATCGCCCCCGTCCCCCGCAGCACGGCGGGTATGGTCTTCCACAGGATCTTGAAGTCGAGCCCCAGCGACCAGTTGGAGATGTAATACAGGTCGAGCTCCAGCCACCTGGAGAACGGCAGGAGACTGCGGCCGGACACCTGCCACAGGCAGGTGATGCCGGGCTTCACGCTGAAGCGCTTCCGCTGGATCCCCTTGTCGAAAAGATTCACGTCCCGCACCGACATGGGGCGCGGGCCGACCAGGCTCATGTCCCCGCGGAGCACGTTGAACACCTGGGGAAGCTCGTCGAGGCTCGACCTGCGGAGGAGCTTCCCCACCCTTGTGATCCTCGGGTCGTCGGCGATCTTGAAGATCGGGCCCTCCGCCTCGTTTTTCCCCTCGACCTCCCGCATCATCTTCTCGCTGCCGACGACCATCGTGCGGAACTTGTACATCCGGAAGAGGCGTTTATTAAGCCCGACGCGCTCCTGGACGAAGAATACGGGCCCCTTCGTGTCGAGCCGGATGGCGACGGCGACCGCCGCCGTAACCGCCAGCACCGCGGGCAGGAGCAGGATCGTGATCGCGAGGTCGACGGCCCTCTTCACGAGGACCTTCCACTCCTCCTGGACGACGGGGTGCAGCGTCAGCAGCGGGAGGCTTCCGAAATACACCACCTCCATCCTGGGGACCTGGACGTTGAAAACGTCCGCCATGATGCGGAACCGGACCCCTTCCTCATCGCAGGCGTACGCGATCTTCTCGACGTCGGAGATCATGGCGCGCGGGATCGCCAAAATCACCTCGTCGATGACGTTCGCCTTCAGGATCGCGCTGATGTCGTCCACCACGCCCACCACATCGGAGCCGCCGATGGACTCGCCGACGAGGTTTGCGTCCAGGTCCAGGTACCCCACGATGTGGACGCCCCAGACCGTATGCTCCCGCAGCGTTTTCGAAAGGCGCCGGGCGCGCCTTCCCGTTCCGACCACGAGGACCTTCAGGTGTTCGCCGCCGTTGCGCCGGGACCGGTAATAATGCCACACGAGCACATGGCGGACGGCCAGCAGGAGCACGATGTCCAGTCCCGCGAAAATAACCATGACGGCGCGGCTCACGTACTGGATCTTGAACAGGAACAGCAGGGCGATCAGCAGCGCCAGCCCGGCCCCCACAGCCTGAACCACCGCGTACGCGTAGCCGATGCGGTTGCATTCCGCCGGGTTGCGGTACGCCCCGAAACGGGAGAGGAAAAGGAACCAGATGGCCAGGATCAGCGGCAGCAGGGCGGCATGGGACAGGAAATCGAGCGGGTCGTCCCGGCGGAACGCGTCCCATATGCGGAACGCCACGAGAAACCCCAGGATCGTGACGGCCGAGTCGGCGATGATCGCCGCGTTCCGGGCCCGCTGGGATCTTTCGACGGTCATCCCGGGTCAGCCCTGCTCCTGGGTAAGGTAATACTTGCCGTAGTACCGCTGGTAATACTTTTCGGAGCGGGGGGGCACGCCGTTCAGCAGGACGCCCAGCAGCTTCTTCTCCCCGATGTCTTCCAGCGACTGGCGGAACAGGTTGTGCGGGGTGTAGCCCAGCCGGAAGACGAGGACGTACCGGTCGATGAGGTCCCGAAGCGCGATCGCGTCGGACACCGGCACGACCGGGGGGGTGTCCAGCAGGACGACGTCGTACCGGTCCCGAAGCTCCGCGAGGAATTCCCGGAACCTTTCCCCCTTGAGCAGCTCCCAGGGGTCGGAAAAGCGCCTGCCGCTCGGGATCACGGCGAGCCCCTGGGACTGCACTTCCCGCAGGACTTCCTTCATGCCCGCGGTTCCCTGGAGCAGCTCCACCACTCCCGGGATCGACGGGAAGCGCAGCCCCTTGGCGAGGTCGGACTTCCGCAGGTCGAGGTCCACGAGGACCACCTTCTTGCGGCCCGTTCCCGCCAGCTTGCCGGCCAGGTTCACCGTGGAAACGGTCTTCCCTTCCCCCGCGATCGAGCTGGTGATCGCGACGACCTTCAACCCGTGCGTGTCCACGGCGTATTCGAAGCGGGAGCAGAAATTCTTCTGCTGCTCGGCGAAGATCTGGTCCGTGGTCCGGAAGAGGGAGTACCGGTCCTCCGACTCCTCCCCCCCGTACCCGAGAAAACCCATCAGCCGCCCGATCATTCGCCCGCCCCTAGAAGTTCAGGATGGACCGGATCTTGTCCCGGTACACCAGCAGGATGATGGAAAACGCCATGGTCAGCGTGATCAGCCCCCCCACCACCGCCGCGCGGCGCATGGAGACGACCCGCCGCTGCCGCCCGTCCCGAAGCGCCGGGATGTACCCGAGGATCGGAACCTTGTAATAGTGGCGGAAGTCGCTCACGTCGCGCAGCCGCAGGTCGGTCGCCTCCAGGGCGATCGCCAGCCCGAACCCGAGGAACAGGGAAGCCAGCAGGGCGGCGCCCATCAACTTCCGGCGGTTCGGCCTGAACGGCTCCTCCGGAAGGTTCGCCGGATCGAGGATCTGGAACTGCGTGCCTTTCTGCCGCTTCTCGAGGTTCTGGGACACGTCCGCCTCCAGCTTCTTCCGCAGGAGGTCGTCGTACGACCTTTTCTGGTTCTCGTAATCCCGGATCATCGAGATCATCTCCTGTTCCCGGAGCGGAGACTGCGAGACTTTGTTCTCCACGGCGGCCAGGGCGTTCCGGATCTCCTCCCTCTCCTTCTTCAGGGAAGCGATTTCCGCGGCGACGGCTTTCTGCCGGACCCGCATCTGGCGGACCTCCTCGTAGGCCGCCGGGGCGGCCGCATCGGCGTCCGCGGAGCCCGCGCGACGGCTCTCCCCCGGATCCAGGGAGAGGGCCCGTCTCGCCTGGACGACCCGTCTCTCCAGTTCCGCCACTTCCGCCTTCAGGGAGGAGACTTCGGGAACCATTTCGGTATACCTAGCGTTCAGATCCGCGAGGCGCTCCCTTTTCCGGGCCAGCTCGGACTCCAGCGACTGAACGGATCCGGAAGGGGCCGCCGATTCCGCCTTCCCATGCCCGCCCGCGGGGGCAGGCAGCGATTTGCCGACCAGCCCCGCCTGCGCCTCCAGGAACGACTGCCGCTCCTCCGCGCTCCGGATGGCATTTTCGTTGCTCCGCAGCCGATCCTGCAGGCCGGTCATCATGCGCAGGTTCGCATCCATCTGCTGGGGAAGCTGCCCGATGTGCCGCATCTTGTAGCTCCCGACCCGCTGCTCCATCGCCTCGAGCCGCTCCTTCGTCTCCCTCAGCTGGGACTCGAGGAACTCGGAAGTGCCGACCGCCTGGCGCTCCCTCATCTTCAGGTTCTCGTCGATGAAGACGGTGGCCAGCCGGGACGCGGTCTGCATCGCGAGCTTCGGGTCTTCATACTCGAACGACAGGGAGAACGCCTCGTTGCCGCCCCGCCCCCGGCCGCGCATCACTTCGATCTCGACACGCTTGCGGGCCATCGCGAAGACTTCCTCCGTAGTCATCGTCTCGCGTTGCTGTCGGAAGAGGCCCAGCTCGTCCATCACCTTCGTCAGCGTCGTGCGGCTCGTCACCTGCTGGCGGATCGTGCCGAGCTGCTCCTCCGCGCGGACGCTGATCGTGGAGCGGACGTATTCCGAGGGGACCGCCTGCGGGATGATGAGGATCGCGATGCTCGATTTGTACATCTCGGGCGTCACGATGCAATACACGCCGGCGGCGAAGAGGATGGAGAGGATCGTAAAAACCACGACCCATTTCCTTCGGAGGAACAGCGCCCCGAATTCCCTGAGCTCCATTTTCGGGCGAAGCGGCATCGATTTCCCTTATGGCTTGGAGATTCCTGCAGCGGGCAGGCTACCGCCGACGGAGCGTCCCTGTTCCACGTTCCAACGGCCGTCCCTTGATGCGAAAATCCTTCATTTACCATCCAACACAGCGAATTTTGCTTCGCTTCGGCTTCCCCGCGCGAGAGGCAGCCATGGACAATACAAAATAGCAATTTCCATACCGCAATACCCTTTTCAGAATAAATCCTGATCCTTTAGCGTAATCAACAACTTATATGTTCGGCAGAGATTCCTTAATGACGAAATTCTCGGAGATGTGTACATAATTCCCCAATTAGGAAAAACCGGCATGCTTCTGGCGAGAAAAATATCCAGGTAGGGCAATAATTACATCACGGCATTGATGACAAATCAGTTCGCAGGCAGCGTCATTGCGACCGGGTTGCGTTCATTGGCGGATTCGCTATCGGAAACAAGAGGCTTTCCTTCTCCGTCCGCATCCACCGCATGCACGGAGAAAGAACCGACCGGCGCCGGGGGATCGAAGAATACCACCATAAACGGCAGGAAACCGCCCGCCGGGATATCCCGGTTCGCGTTCCTCTCCCCGTACCGCAAACCGAGGAACGCCTCGACCCGGACCGTCTCCATGTGCGGGAGCAGCGTTTCGTCGATCAGGTTCCCCGCGAACGCACCGCCCTCGGCGATCGACCGGTTGTCCGTGCCGCGCAGCGTCGCCTGGATGCGTATTCCATGGCTCGGGATCTTCCCGACGTTCACGACGGTTCCGCGGATGACGTATATGCTCCTGTCTTCCCGCCGGAAGCTCCAGCGCCCCTCAACGTCGCGGATCATGTAGGCCGGGGAGCCCGCGGCGCGCGCGACCGGCGGCGGGGCAACGGGGTGCGCATGCCGGAATGAAATCGCCCCGGCCAGCGCGAGGAACAGGAGGACGACCGCGGGAAAGAGGAACCGCCGCCAGACGGCCGGTTTTCGTGCGCCCACCGCCGCGGGGAAGGGGCGCCCGCCGACGGGGTCGGGGGGAGGGAGGAACAGGTCTTCCACCCGGGGGATCTTCTGCGAGGCCGCATCGCCGGGACCGCCCGGATCCTTCAAAAGGACGATCCCGCTTCCGCAGCTTCGGCAGCGGATCCGCGCACCCTTCGCGCCCTTCAGCAGCGCCTCGTCCAGCCGGAAACGCGAACCGCACGATTCGCAATCGACGATCATCGACATTACGAAGGGCTCTCCCGTTGTCGTTGACCTCACATTATCAGGCGATGCGACGGAAAAGAAAAGAGCCCCGTGCGGCGCCCCGGAAACGGACCGGGCGGCGCGGGCGAGTACCCGGGCCGCCCGGAGGAAAAGGCGTGGCGAAGAGGGTCGGGCGGCCTACCGGCGTTTCCGTCTCCGCGCGCCGGTCAGGATCAGCCCCAAAAGGCCGGACCCCATCAGCGCCAGCGTGCCGGGGAGGGGCACGGGGCTTCCTTCGACGGCGATGGCGTCGAGCGTGAAGTCGTTTCCGCTGTAAGCGTCGTTCAAGTTGAACAGGTTCAGGGTCGCCGAGGTGCTCGATCCCGAGTTCCACGACACCTGGAAGAGATCCCTGGCCCCGGTGGCCGTCGAGGCCGTGAACGTCCCGCCGACCGGGGCGCCGTTGACGCTCCAGCTCAGCACGGCCGGGCTCGCGGAATAGGAAGAGGCGACCCTCACCGAAATGGTGTAATCGGAGATCGTCAGCACCGGGATCGGCGCCATCGGGGCCCACAGGAGGGTGGCGGGATTCTGTCCCCCGTTCACGATCATCATCAGCGTGCCTTGAAAGGCGCCGTAGGATGCCCAGGAGCTGTGATCGCTCCGGGGATTCGAGTCGACGTCGTAGAGCTCCGGGGCCATCAACGAGGCGGCTTGATACGTGTACCCGCTGGCGAACCCCGTGTTCCCCTGCTCGAAATCGCATGAGTAGATGATCGCGGCGCCGGCCGCCCCCGCACAGAAAGCGACCGCCAGCAGGACGACCGTTGCGACGGCGAACGCCGTTCTCATGATCGTGTCCCCTTCCGCCGGATCTTCCCCTATGGATATATAACTACGGAACGCAATTCGCAACCGACCCGAGCGCCTCACGCCTCCGCCTGCCGGTTGAGCACCAGACCGATCACCCTCTCCCGCGGGAGCATCCCCAGCGCACGCCGGACCTCCGGTAGCGGGGTCGCGCCGGCCCGGACGACGAACAGGATATGGTCCGCCAGGGGGGCGAACGCCAGCGCGTCCGCGCCGTTCAGCACGGGGGGCACGTCGAAGAAGATATACCGGTTCTCGTACCGCCCCTTCATGTCCTCGACCAGCTCCTTCAGCAACGGGGAGCTCAGAAACGCGCTGCTCTCCGCGACCGTCCTGCCGCCCGAGATCACGCTGAGCTTCTCGACGCCGGGCCACACGATCATGTCGGAGACGGGGCAGCCGTCGGTGACGTAGTCGCCCAGCCCCTTGTCGCTTTCGTAGCCGAGCGTCTCGTGGACCTTCTGCTGCCGCAGGTCGCAGTCGACCAGGAGCGCCGTCTCGAGGTAGGTCTTGGAGAAGGTGAGCGCCAGGTTGACCGCCGTCAGCGTCTTCCCCTCCAGCGGCAGGGCGCTGGTGATCATCACGGCGTTGCCGCCCTTCTCCGCGGCGGCCTGCAGGATCCGCGTCCGGAGCACCCGGTACGCCTCCAGCTCCGGTGCGTCTGGGAAGAAGGCCGCCACCCGGTTCTCCACCAGCTTTTCCGGGTCGAGGACGACCGACCGGGAGACGTTGTAGCTGGGAAGGGTGCGGGCGGGACGCGCCGGCTGCTTCGGCTTTTCCGGCGGGGGCGGTTCCCCCGGCGGCGGGGGCGGCGACACGGCCTCCCCGGGCGCCCCGGTTTCCCTGCGCGTCTCCCGCGTCCGCACCGGCGCGACCGGCCGCGCGACTTTTTTCAGCGGCTCGCGCAGGACCGACATCCGCTCCGGCAGCGGCGGCAGGAGCCCTCCCCCGGGCTCGCAGATGTCGGCGACCAGCGATTCGAAGTCGGCGGCGGCCCCTTCCGGGCTTTCCGGGTTCGACGCCTCCGCGGGCGGCGCTTCCGGCTTTACGACGACCGGCGCGCCGCAGTGGCGGCACTCCACCTTGCCGTCCACGGCGCCCGCGACCAGGCGCTCCTCGATCTCGAAATCGCCCCGGCAGCTTCCGCAATGGATTTTCATAACGCCAGCCTCCTCGACAGCCTGGCCAGGAAGACGTCCAGGTCCATCACGAAGAAATGGAACAGCAGGATGCCGACGAAGACGGCGGCGACCGCCGCGCCCGCCATCACCTTGCGCCGCTGCTTCCCCCGCGCCACGTCCGACGGGGTGAGGATCTCCGGGATCGCGACCAGCGCGGGATACGGCAGGGCCGCCGCCAGCCCTTCCAGCGTGTGCGCGGTCTGGTCGGAGGCTTCTTTGAGCGCCGCGTACCCCACCCCGCTCCCCAGCCCCAGCACCAGCCCGATCAGCAGGATCGCCGGGACGTTGGGGCTCGACGGCCGCTCGGGAAGCCGCGCCGCCTCGACGATGGTGAACCGCTCGCCGAGCTGCTCCCTCTCGAGCCCGTGGGCGACCTGCGCGTCCATCGATTTCCGGGTCAGCTCGTCGTACTTCGCCTGCAGGTTGTTGCGCTCCACCACCAGCGTCCGGTACCCTTCCTCGACGCGCGGCGATGCCTCGATCCGCCCCCGGAACTGCCCCCGCTTCCGCTGCAGCGCCTCGACCTGCCGCTTCACCGAGCCGATCTCGGAACGTACCCCCGCCAGCTCGGAGGAGAGCTGGATGTAGGCCGGGTTGTCGGGGCGGGTCCCCTCGGTGGAGAAGCCGCCCTTCCGGAGCCGGCCTTCGAGGTCCTCGATGGCGGCCTTCGTCCGGACGACGTCCGGGTATTCGTCGGAGTAGCGCGATTTCAGCTCCACGAGCTGGGCCTTCAAGCTTTTCAGCGTCTCCTTCTCCTGGTTCGCCGTGTCCGGGGGGACGCTCGCGAGCTGCTGCGCCAGGTAGCTCTCACGCTCTTTCAGCACCCGGAGCTGCTCGTTCGCCCGGTCGAGGTCGCGCCCCACCTGGTCCACCGCCTGCTGGTTGAGCTGCGCCAGCTCGGGGAGCGACTCGAGGTTGCGCTGCTTGTAGGCGGCGATCCGGCTGTCGAGCACCGCCATCTTCGCCTTGACGTCCTTCATCTCGTCCTCGAGGAACTTGGAGGTCTCGTAAGACTGCCGCTCGCGGGAGCGGAGGTTCTCTTCGAGGTAGAGCGAGGCGAGCTCCGCGGCGACCTTCTGCACCGTCTCGGGGTTGCGCCCCTGGTACGCGATGCTGAAGGCGATGGTCGACTGCGCGGGGCGGCCGGAGCGCGGGTCGATCACGTCGGCGCTGATCGTGTTGAACTTGATGTCCTCGCGCATCTTCCCGACGATCTCGTCGACCGTCTCGCGGTCCTTGAGCTCTTCGTAGAGCCGGAAGCGGTTCATCACCTCGATCAGCTTCGTCGTGCTCATGATCCTCTGGTTGATCGACTGCAGGCGCTGGTCCGCGAAGCTGGTGATGTTCGTCGCCACGTACTCCTTCGGGATCTCCTGCTCCTCGATCAGGATCGTCGTAGCGGAGGTGTAGGCCCTCGGCAGGAGCAGCGCCAGCGCCAGCGCCGTCCCGAAGACCAGAAACGCGGGCAGGACGACGTCCCACTTCCTGCGGCGCAGGATCGCCAGGATGTCGCCCACCGACTTGACGTCGGAATCGTGCGGCTGGAAATCCGTCATTCCAACTGCCTCCTACTCGTCGAAGAGGGGATAGGAAAGGGTCGCGCCGGCATAGACGACGCTTTGCTCCGCGCGGGTTCCGGTGAGCCGGTAATCCACCCGGGAGTATTGATACGAGGCGTCGAACGACAGGTACTTCGACTGCTTCCAGCGGATCCCGGGGCGCAGGCGGAACGACCGCTCGTCGATCTCTTCCGTGGAATACTCCCCCGGGTCGGAGCTGTTCCTGTAATACCCCGCGGAGAAGCTCGCGGAGATGTCGTGCAGGAAGCGGCGTTCCACGCCCAGCGTCGCCGAGGTCCGCAGCGATGCCCCCGAGGACCCGAACGACGGGGAGAGGCCGTGAGACAAGGCGAAGGTCGCCGTGGCCCGCTCCCCCGTGTACATCACGGAAGCATCCCCGGCGAACCCCGTGCCGCTGGAGGATTCCAAACCCGTCCCTTCCTCGAATTCCACCCGGGTGTGCATCGCTCCCGCGTTCACCTGCACGCTCCACAGCTCGTGCAGCGAACGGAACACGCCGACGGTCAGGGTGTAGCTGTCCGTCGTCTCGTTTTCATAATCGCCGCGGCTGTACGACAGGTTCATCCGGGCCTTCGTCGTGCCGGTGGACACCGGCAGCGAGCGCATGATCCCGAGCCCCGCGGTGTGCAGCCTGGAGTCGCGCGCCAACTCCTCCGGGTAGTCGAGATATTCGAACGAGTACGACGCGGTGGCGGTCGTCTTCTCCGAGAGGATCCACTCCAGCGCGGTTCCGAAGTCGTAGCGGTCGTTTTCCGAAAAATCGACCTGCCCCGCCTCCTCGAAATGCCGGTCCGGCCGCGACTCCCTGCGGAACTCCCCCGTGCCGGAGAGGCGGAACTCCGTGGAAAGCCGGTGCGTAAAGCGCCCGGACACGGAATAGTCCGTGGCGTCGAGATCCGAATTCTCGTTGTAGTTCTGCCATTCGAGCCTCGCCCCGAAGCCCGCCTCGGACCGTTCCGTCTTCCACGACGCATCCACCCCCGGGGAAACCGTCAGCAGCCAATCGTCCTCCCGGTCCGTCTGCGAGAAGAACAGGTTGTTGTTGTATTCCTCCCTCACCGCGACGGACGGGACCAGCCGGAAGTCGTACGCCGCGGCGCCCGCGGGGACCAGCAGCGCCAGCAAGACGGCCGCCGCTCCGGCCGACAGCAGAAATCGGTCACGGCACATAGACCAGGTCTCCCCTCTTCAGCAGGATGTTCGACTCGAGGTTCTTCCCCGAGGTCACGTCGTCGTAATCGAACGGGATGATGACCGTCCGGTCCCCTTCCTGGCGGAAGATCCGGATCCTCGTCCGGTTGGCGAAGGCGTTGGGCCCCCCCGCGATCGCCAGCGCCTGCAGCACGTTGACGTTCGAGACGAGGATCGACCGCCCGGGGGCGTTGACCCGCCCGAGCACGTAGATGTGGTAGCTGTTCATCTGCCGCACTTCAACGGTGATCACGGGGTCGGTCATGTACCGGAGGAGCTTGCCCTCGATCTCTTTCTTGAGCTGCGCGACCGACTTCCCGGCGGCCGAAAGCTCCCCTACCAGCGGATAGGAGATCTTCCCGTCCGGCAGGACGGTCAGCAGGCGGGTCAGCGCCTGGTCCTTCCACACGTCGATGTTGAGCACGTCCCCGGGGCCGATCCGGTAATCCGCTTCCGCCCCCGCCGCCGGCGCGGGCCCTTTCGCCTCCGCCGCGAGCGACGCGCAAGGCGACGCCGCCACGACACATAACACCCATACCGTTATCATGATTTTCTTCATGCGGGCACCTCTCTTCCGCGCCATTTCATCACAGGGTCCCCCCCGTGGAAAGTCAAATCCCCTTCAACGCCTCCGCCGCCTCGGCCTTCCCGAGGAAGTCGCCCTCGGCCGACGCCGCTTTCTCGAGGTACTTCCTCGCCTCGTCCTTGTCCCCGGCGGAAGCCAGCGCCATCCCGTAGTGGTAGTTGATCTCCGGGTTTTCGGGAAGCCGCGCCTTCGCGGTCCGCGGGTAATCGAGCGCACGCTTCGGGTCGCCCTGCCGGAAATGGACCCAGCCGACGGTGTCGAGGACGACCGGCTCGTCCGGCCGCCGCTTCAGGGCGGACTGCGCCAGATCCATCGCCCGGCTCAAGTCTTCCTTCCTGCCGAAGCCGGAAAGCAGCGCCGCCAGGTCGTTGGCGCCCTGCCAGAAGTCGGGGCGCTTGGCCAGCGCCCACTCGCAGACGCCGATCGCCTTCGCGCACTCCTTCCCGGAGGCAAACATCCGGACCAGCGAGCGCATATATGACCTATCTTGTACTGGTCATTAAAAACAACGCCTTTCATTATTCCGCCAATGTGATGATTCGTTTTTTAAGTGAAAGAGAAACTATCTGGAGGTAGAAATCAGTGCAGTAGTAACTCTCCCTGCCGCCTCTCCATCCCACATCTCTGGAATTCTCCCTTTCTTCCCCTTCCCCTCCAGAATGACGGAAGCCGCATTCCGTATCTTCCCCGGATCCGTCCCCACCAGGTAATTCGTCCCGAAATCGACCGTCACCGGCCTCTCCGTGTTCTCCCGGATGGTGACGCACGGCACGCCCAGCACCGTCGTCTCCTCCTGAAGCCCCCCGGAATCGGTCAGCACCATCGCCGCCTTCCGCACGGCGTACAGCATGTCCATGTGCCCGATCGGGTCGATCATCGTGATGCCGGCGCCGTCCAGGCCGAACGCCGCGATCTTCGACCGCGTCCGCGGGTGCACGGGAAAAAGGATCGGGATCGTGCGGGCGATCTCCGAGAGCGCCCCCCAGATCGGCTCCAGCGTCTCCCGGCGGTCGACGTTCGAAGGCCGGTGCAGGGTGAGCACGGCGTAGCGGCGGCCATCGCAAAAAGACCGGATCTGTTCCGACGGCGCGAACTCCCCCCGGTCGATCTTCGCCAGGTTGGTCATCAGCGTGTCGATCATCACGTTGCCGACCAGGTGGATCTTCTCTTCCGGGATCCCCTCGTTCTGCAGGTTCCGCATCCCCGACTCCTCGGTGACGAATAGCAGGTCGCAGATGCAGTCGGTGAGCTTCCGATTGATCTCCTCGGGCATCGTCTCGTCGAAGGAGCGCA
>DCUH01000135.1 GCA_002327765.1 bacterium UBA2219
CGCGGTCCTGTCGATGCGCCAGGCCGACCGGCCGGCCCCCGCGCCGGCCGCGGCGACGGCGCCGCAGGCGCCGGCCGCGGACGATGCCCCCGTTGCGGCGGACGACGCGCCGAAGCAGGCGGCCGAAGCCGCCGCGGCGCGGGCGGACAACGCCGCGGAGGCGGGACCCCGGGCGGGCGCGTCCCCCGCGGACAACGCCGCGGCGGCGGCGACGGCCTCGACCGTCGTCTCGGCCGTCGGAGGCTCGGGGCCGCTTACCGGGCCGTTCCAGCTCTTCCTCGAGGCGAGCGAGCAGACCTGGGTGATGTACAGCTTCGACGGCGGCGACGCGGTCGACGTGACGCTGTTCTCCGGGGACAAGATCAGCATCTCGGCCGAAAATCGCATCACGCTCAAGATCGGGAACGCCGGCGGCGTCGTCGGGACATTGAACGGGCAGCGGCTTCCTCCGTTCGGGGAAAGCGGCCAGGTCCGGAACGTCACCATCGGCCAATGAGCCGGGGAGGTGCCGCCGGAGAGCGCACCTTCCACGCTTCCCCCGCCTTCCTGGTCCGGGCCGTCGACATGGGGGAAGCCGACCGGCGGCTCACCTTCTTCACCCGCGACGCGGGCGTCGTGTCGATCCTTGCGAAATCCGCATGGAGGAGCCGGAAGCGCTTCGGGGGGCTGCTCCAGCGATACGTCCTCCTCGACATCGTCTGGACGGAAACCGCCGGGAGGATGCCCGTCCTTTCGACCGCGTCCGTTTCCGAGAGCTTCTGGACGATCGTGGAGGATTGGGAGCGGGTCCGCCACGCGGACTATCTCCTCGAACTGGCGGCGGAAATGTTTCCGCAGGAAGGGGCCAAGCCCAGGGCGTTCGGCATGCTCCTCGAAGGGATCCGGGCGCTCGCGGCCGGCGAGGCGCCCGGGAAGGCGGCCCGCAGGGTGGAGGCGGCGTTCCTCGGGATCGGGGGATGGGGACCTGACCTGTCGGGGTGCCGGAAGTGCGGGCGGGCGGACAGCCGGTGGTATCGCTTCGTCCCGCCGGAGGGTGGGGCGTTGTGCGAATCCTGCGCGACGGGGGCCGGGGTGAAACTCTCGCTGGGGGCCGTCAAAACGTGGAAGGCCCTCCAGGCCGGCGGAGAGGCGGCGAGGGAGCGGCTTCGTGTTCCGGATGGGATTGCCGATGAATTACGGGATGTTATTCCTTGTTATATCGAGTATTGCCTTGGGAAGCAGCTCCGTAGCCTCGGCGGGGCGCAATAGCGTGCAAGGGATCTAAAACCTTCAATATTTCCAGCGACTTCTTGACAATCCGCCCGGCGGGGTGTAAGTATGCCTATCATTTTTTACGCCGGGAGGTTCCCCTAATTGTTTTTCCAAGACCTCGTGCTTTCCCTTCAGCGGTACTGGGCCGACAAGGGCTGCGTGATCCATCAGCCGTACGATACGGAGGTCGGCGCGGGAACGTTCCACCCGGCGACGTTCCTTCGTTCGCTCGGGCCCGAGCCGTGGAACACGGCCTACGTCGAGCCGTCCCGCCGCCCGACGGACGGGAGGTACGGGGAGAACCCGAACCGGCTCCAGCATTATTACCAGTTCCAGGTCGTCATGAAGCCGTGCCCCTGCAATTACGTGGAGCTGTATCTCGATTCGCTGCGCGCGGTGGGGATCGACCCGCTCGCGCACGACATCCGTTTCGTGGAGGACGACTGGGAATCCCCCACGCTGGGGGCGTGGGGGCTGGGCTGGGAGGTCTGGCTCGACGGGATGGAGGTGACCCAGTTCACCTACTTCCAGCAGTGCGGCGGCATCGACCTCAAACCCGTGACCGGGGAGATCACCTACGGCCTCGAGCGGATCGCCATGTACCTGCAGAACGTGGACAACGTCTACGACCTCAAGTGGGTGGGCGACGTCACGTACGGGGACGTCCATCACCGCGGCGAGGTCGAGTGGTCCGCGTACAACTTCGAGGCGGCCGACACCGGGATGCTGTTCTCCCTGTTCTCCATGTACGAGAAGGAATGCATGTCGCTGGTCGGCCGGAAGCTCGTCCTTCCCGCGTACGACTACTGCCTCAAGTGCTCGCACGCGTTCAACATGCTCGACGCGCGAGGCGCCATCTCCGTGACGGAGCGCACGTCCTACATCGCGCGCGTCCGCAACCTGGCGCGCCACTGCGCGGAGGGGTTCCTCAAGACCCGGGAGGAACTGGGGTTCCCCCTGCTCAGGAACGCACCCGGCAGATAGAATCCACCCGCGAAGAGGGCATACACACACGATGGAACGCGACTACCTGCTCGAGATCGGCTGCGAGGAAATCCCGGCGGGCTTCATCGGTCCCGCGCTGTGGCACGGGAGCAAGCTGCTGGAGGATTCCCTGCGCAAGGCCCGCCTCCCGTTCGGCAAGATCGACATCCAGGGCACGCCGCGCCGGCTGGCCTTCATCGTCCGCGGCCTGTCGGAGCGGCAGAAGGCCCGCAGCGAGACCGTCCTGGGCCCCCCGAAGGCCGTCGCGCTCGACGCGGCGGGAAAGCATACGAAGGCCGCCCTCGGCTTCGCGAAGTCGCAGGGGATCGCCGTTTCGGCCCTGTCGGTCTTCCCGACGGACCGCGGCGAGTACCTCGGGTTCGTCCGGGAGGAGGCGGCGCGCGAGGCCCGGGAGGTCCTGCCGGGGATCGTCTCCGATTTCATACCGTCGATCCCCTTCAGAAAGTCGATGCGGTGGGCCGACCTCGACGTCCGGTTCGCGAGGCCCGTCCACTGGATCGTCTCGCTCCACGGGGAGGAGGTGGTCCCGCTCCGCTACGGGAACGTCGAGGCGGGGCGGACGACGTACGGCCACCGGTTCCTTTCGCCCGGCCCCATAGCCCTCGCCTCGCCGGACGGCTACGAGGGGAAGCTGGCCGAAGCGCGCGTGCTCGTCGACCTCGAGTCCCGCAAGGAGCGGATCCGCGAGGGGCTGCGCGGGATCTCGGAGGAAACGGGGATGAAATGGGTCGAGGACGAGCCGCTCGTGGAGACGGTGGCGAACCTCGTCGAGTTCCCCGTCGTCCTGCAGGGGCGCTTCGAGGAGAAGTTCCTGGCCCTGCCGCGGGAGATCCTCGTCACCTCCATGCGGAACAACCAGAAGTATTTCGTGTTCGAGGACGACCGCGGGTCATTGAGCCCCGCGTTCGCATTCGTCTCGAACATGATCGTCCCGGATCCGAGGGTGGTAGTGGCGGGGAACGAGCGGGTCCTCCGGTCGCGCCTCGCGGACGCGGAGTTCTATTACTGGGACGACCTGAAAGTCCCCCTGTTCGACCGGACCGAGGCGCTGAAGAAGGTGGTGTTCCAGGCCGACATGGGGACCTACTGGGAGAAGATCGGGCGGATGGCGGAGATCGCCTCTTTCGTGGCCTCCTTCGCGTTCCCCTCCAGGGAGCGGGATTGCCGCAGGGCGGCTTTCTTAAGCAAGGCCGACCTCACCACCGGCGTCGTCAAGGAGTTCCCCGAGCTGCAGGGGGTGATGGGGCGGCACTACGCCTCGAAGACCGGAGAGACGGAAGAGATCGCGAGCGCGGTCTTCGAGCATTACCTGCCGAAGGGGCAGTCGGACGACCTGCCGTCCACGGACGTCGGGGCTGCGGTGGCGATCGCGGACAAGATCGACATGGTGTGCGGCTGTTTCGGCGTGGGGCTCGTCCCCACCGGGACGGCCGACCCGTACGGCCTGCGCCGCCACACCCTGGGCATCCTCTCCATCCTCGAGGGCCGGAGGCTGCGGATCCGGCTCGAGGAGCTCGTCGACCGGTCGCTGGCGACCCTTTCCGGGAAGCTGAAAAGCCCGGCGGACGACGTGAGGCGAAAGGTGACGGAGTTCATCGCCGGCCGCTACCTGAACCTGCAGGTGGCGAAGGGGATCCCTGCCGACCTCGTAGAGGCGGTGATCGCCCCGGGGCTGACCGACGTGATCGACCTCCGGTCGAAGCTCGACGCGCTGGTCGCGTTCCGCTCCGACGCGGCCTTCGAGCCGCTCGCCGAGGTGTTCAAGAGGGCGATCAACATCACGAAGGCGTATTCCGGTTCCCTCGACGTGTCGGAGCGGCTGTTCGAGGCGCCGGAGGAGCGCGCCCTCTACGCCGCGGCCCACGGCGTCTCGGGGCGCGTCGCTGCCGCCGCGGGCGACGGCCGCTACGCCGAGGCGTTCCGCGAGATGGCGGCGCTGCAGCCGCTGGTCGCCGCGTTCTTCGACAAGGTGCTCGTGATGGCGGAGGACCCGGCCGTAAGGAACAACCGGCTCGCGCTCCTGAAAGGGCTGTCCGCCGCCTTCTCGTCGGTGGCGGATTTTTCCAGGGTGGCGTCCCCGGGCGCCCAGAAACCTTAAAAAAAAGAGGCACGGCGGGAGAGGGGTATGGCGACGAAACGGGTCTATTTCTTCGGAGCGGGCAGGGCCGAGGGCGGCATCGCGATGAAGGACGTCCTGGGCGGGAAGGGCGCCGCGCTGGCCGACATGGCGAGCCTCGGGCTGCCGGTACCCCCCGGCTTCACCATCGCCGCGGAGGTCTGCCGCCTCTTCCTCGAGGGGAGGGGGAAGATCCCCGCCGAAGTGAACCGGGAGATTGCCGCGAACCTCGCGAAGCTCGAGCGGGCGGCCGGAAGGCGGTTCGGCGACCCGAAGAACCCGCTGCTGGTCTCCGTGCGCTCCGGGGCGCGGTTCTCCATGCCCGGAATGATGGACACCGTCCTCGACCTGGGGCTGAACGACAGGATCGCCGGGGGGCTCGCCGCGAAATCCGGAGATCCCCGGTTCGCTTACGACTGCTACCGCCGGTTCCTCTCGATGTTCGGGAACATCGTCCTGGGGGTCCCCAGGGAGCTGTTCGACCAGCTCCTCGAGGAGAAGAGGCAGGAGCGCTCCGCGCCCTCCGACGCCGCCCTCGACGCGGGGGACCTTTCGGACCTGTGCCAAAAGTTCAAGCTCCTGGTAAAGGAGCGGACCCGGAAGGAGTTCCCGCAGCTTCCGCTGGTCCAGCTCTCGATGGCGCGCGACGCCGTGTTCCGGTCGTGGGACAACGAGCGGGCGAAATACTACCGGAAGGCCCAGGGGATCCCCGACGACATCGGCACCGGCGTCACCGTGCAGGCGATGGTCTTCGGCAACGCGGGGAACGATTCGGGCACGGGGGTGTGGTTCACCCGGAACCCCTCCACGGGGGCGAAGGAGTTCTACGGGGAGTACCTCGTGAACGCGCAGGGCGCCGACGTCGTCGCCGGGGTGCGGACCCCGCGCACCGTGCGCGACCTGAAGAAGGAGTTCCCAAAAGTCTACGACCAGCTCGCCCGCTTCACCGCGAGGCTCGAGAAACGGTACAAGGACGTCCAGGATTTCGAGTTCACGGTCGAGAAGGGCAGGCTGTATCTGCTCCAGACGCGTCCGGGGAAGCGGACCGCGGCCGCCGCGGTCCGGGCCGCCGTGGACATGGTCCGGGAGAAGATCGTGACCAAGGAGGAGGCGCTTCTCCACCTCGAGCCGCGCCAGATCGAGCAGCTCCTCCACCCCGTGGTCGACCCCGAGGCGCAGGTGGAGGTGATCGCCCGGGGGCTTCCCGCCTCCCCCGGCGCCGCAACCGGGGCGGTCGTGTTCCAGGCGGACAAGGCGGTGGAGCGCGCCGCGGCCGGGAAGGACGTGATCCTGGTCCGCAAGGAGACCAGCCCCGATGACATCCACGGCATGGACGCCGCGCGCGGCATCCTGACGGCGAAGGGCGGGATGACCTCGCACGCCGCCGTGGTCGCCCGCCAGATGGGGAAGACCTGCGTCACCGGGTGCGAGTCGATCGACGTGGACGAGGCGACGAACCGGTTCATGGCGGGCGGCCGCGTGCTGCGCGAGGGGGACCGGATTACCCTGAACGGCGCCACCGGCGAGGTGATCCTGGGCAAGGTCCCGCTGACGGTCCCCCGGATGCCTCCCTCCTTCGGGATCTTCCTGTCGTGGGGGGACGCCGTCCGGCGGCTCAAGGTCCGCGCCAACGCGGACACCCCGCGGGACGCGCGCGTCGCGCGCGATTTCGGCGCGGAGGGGATCGGGCTGTGCCGCACCCAGCACATGTTCTTTTCCGAGGACCGCATCTCCATCATGCAGGAGATGATCCTCGCCGTCACGAAGGAGCAGCGGGACGCGGCGATCGAGCGGCTGCTCCCCATGCAGCGGGAGGATTTCAAGGGGCTCTACCGGGAGATGAAGGGGTACCCGGTGACGATCCGCCTCCTCGACCCGCCGCTGAACGAGTTCCTCCCGCGGCGCGAGGACCTGCTGATCGAGATCAACAAGCTCGAGTTCCTGCGCGCGGACCGCTCCCTCGTCGAGGAGAAGAGGCGCCTGCTGGAGCGGGTCGAGGAGCTGCA
>DCUH01000142.1:0-152 GCA_002327765.1 bacterium UBA2219
ACGAGAGCAACCTCTACCCGGAGCTTTCCGGGTTCGACAACCTGTGCTTCTGCGGCGCCCTTTACGGGATGGAGGAGTCGGAGCGGCGACGCCGGGCCGGGGAGCTGCTGGAGCTTTTCGGCCTGGACCAGGCGGCGAACCGGAAGTTCGGC
>DCUH01000142.1:224-9822 GCA_002327765.1 bacterium UBA2219
GGACCACCATCTTCCTGACCACGCATTACATAGAGGAAGCGGAACGGCTTTGCGGCCGCATCGCCTTCATCGTGTCCGGCCGCATCGTCCGGATCGACAGGGTGGAGAGCCTGGTGCAGCCGGTCCAGGGCAGACACGCGGTGGAGATCGCTTGCTCGGCCATGCCGGGATGTCTCCGGGACGACCTTTCCGGGTCCTTCCCGGAGCTGGATTTCCATATTGCCGGGGAGGGGTCGATGCGGGTGGAGTCCGGCGAGCCCGTGCGCGTCGGGCCGCTCGTCCGTTTCCTGGAGGATCGGGGCGTCGAGGTTTCGGAGGCCCGGAGGATACGCCTTTCCCTCGAGGACGTCTTCGTGCAGGTCACAGGCGTCGCGTCCGACGCCATGCGCAGGGAGAAGGAGCGGCAGCAGGGGGGAGGGCAGCAATGAAGACCTGGATCGCCTTCTGGAACATCATGGCCAAGGACGTGCGGGCCTATTACCTGAAGCCGCCGAACATCAGCTGGGGGATCATCCTTCCTCTCGCCTGGACGGGGATGTTCTTCATCCGGTCCGGCGGCGGGCTGGGAAGCGTTCCCGGGCTGCTTCCGGGGCTTGTGGCGTTCTCCATCCTGTTCGGAACCACCTCGCTGCTGGCGGTGACGGTGACGTTCGAGAAGAAGAACGGGTCCTTCGAGCGGCTACTGCTCTCGCCCGTCCCGTTCGAGATCCTGATGCTGTCGAAGACCACCGGCGCCATACTGTTCGGGATCGCCAACGGGTTCGTGCCGATCGCCCTGGCCGCATTCTTCGTAGACCTGTCCCGGGTCGCCTGGGGGGTGTTCCTTCCCGCGGTCGTCCTGGTCGCGATGGTTTCGGCCTTCCTGGGCTTCTTCGTCGCCGTATCGGTCAAGGAGGTGTTCGAGGCGCAGACCCTTTCCAACTTCTTTCGCTTCCCGATGATCTTCCTCTGCGGGCTTTTCCTGCCCGTTGCGAGCCTGCCCGTCTTCCTTCGTCCCGTTTCCTACGCATTGCCGTTGACGTACGGGGCGGATGCTCTCCACGGGGCGCTGAACGGGGGAAACGCCCTGCCCGTCGTCCTCGACCTGATTGTCCTCGGGGGGTTCTGCGCCGCCCTGTTCGCGGCGACCCTGTGGAACATCAGGAGGAAGTGGATCCTCTGATCTCCGTCCCGGGCGGATCGCCCCCGGAGTGGCCGCGTGTGAGGATTTCGCGCGCCTCCTCCACCGCCGCGGGCGTCCCGGCGAGAGTCAGGACGTCCCCCGCCCGGAGGACGTCCTTCCCGGTCGGAAGGAAGGAATGCCCCTCTCCGCGCACGACGACGAGGATCTTGGCCCCGGTGAGGTTCCCGACGTTCATCTCCCCCGCCGTCTTCCCGACGCAGTAGCTGTCCTCTTTGAGCCGCAGCGGGACGAAGTGCCCCAACCCCGGGAAGAGCTTGCGCACGTCCCGCAGCGCCTCCTCGTCCTGCACCTCGCCCCGGGCCTCTCCCTGCTTCGCGAGGCTTTCGACGATGACCTGCGACACCGCCTTCACGTGGCCTTCCAGGTTGGCGGCGCGGCGCCAGAACGTGACGCCGGACAGGACCAGCGCCGCCAGTAGAAGGGCGGCTCCCGGAAAGCGGGGGAGGAACGGCTGGAAGAACGCCAGCAGCGGCATCGCAATCACCAGGAGGATGACGATCTCCAGCATGATCTTCAGCACGTTCCGGGGGGCCTTCGCCAGGTCTATCTGGCCGGGTCCGGGTTCCGGGAACGCCTTTTCGACCAGCGAAAGGGCGAGCCGGCGCGCCCCCCGGTAGATGGTGCAGCAGAGGATGCCCGAGAGGAAGACGACGACGGCGAGGAAGAGGTTTCGCGCCGCGGACTCGGAGAGCCCGGTGATGTCGGCGAGCCACGCGCCGATCGTCCTTCTCCACGCGGAAGACGTGGACAAGACCCCCACCAGCAGCGCGATATCGACCAGGAGCTGCAGGTAGCGACGCCTCCTTTCCCTGAAGGCCTGGACGGAGTCCGTCGCCTGGCGCATCCGCTCCAGCCAGGAATTGTACAGCGCGGCGAAGGTCAGAAGGGGCGCGGGGAGATGCCGGTCCACCCATTCCGCCGCGGGGCCGGACCACCGGATCAGCCACGGATTCAGCAGGGTGGTGGCCGCCGACACCGTGACGGCCACCGGGTAGAGGAAATCGCGCGTGGCGCCCGTGGACAGCCCCAGGGAGGCGATGATGAAGGAGAACTCGCCGATCTGCGCGAGGCTCATCCCCGCGCGCACCGAGTTGCGGATCCCGTGCCCGGCGAGGAACGACCAGAGGCTGACCCCGAAGGTGTTGCCCGCGAGGACCAGAACGAGGAACGCGAGGGTGGGGGCCCAGTGACGGGCGACCAGCGCGGGATCGATCAGCATCCCGACCGAGACGAAGAAGACGGCGGCGAAGCCGTCGCACATCGGCTTGACGGTCCGCTCGACCGGCTTTTCCATTCCCGACTCTGCCACCAGGGCGCCCGCGATGAAGGCGCCAAGCGCCACGGAATAACCGAAGACACGCGCCAGGAGGGCGAAGGCGAAAGAGATGCCGACGCTCGCCACGAGCGTCGTCTCGGGACGGTTCATGCGGACGACGGCCCGGATGAAGCGGGGGATGGTGAGCATCCCGAAGACCAGCAGCCCGGCCAGGAACAGTGCGAGGCGACCCCCCGTCGCGGCGAGGTCCCGGGCGGAGAGGGCGGCGCCGGAGGAAACGGTGGTCAGGATGGTCAGCAGGAAGATCGCGATCAGATCCTCGAAGATCAGTATGCCGAAGACGATCTCCGCGAACCGGCCCCGGATCCCCTGCTCCATGAACACCGCGCCAATGATCACCGTGCTGGAGAGGGAGAGGACCGCGCCGGCGTAGAAGCTCTCGAGGGGGGGCCAGCCGAACAGTCGCCCCGCCTCGTACCCCAGCCAGATCATGAAGCTGCATTGGAGGAGAGCGACCACGCCCGCGGTGGGGCCGATGCGGACGAGCTTGCGCAGGTTGAACTCGAGGCCGAGGAAGAACATGAGGAGGATGACGCCGAGCTCGGAAAGGGTCCGGACGATCCGGGGGTCCGCGACCAGCGGGATGGGGATGTGCGGTCCGACGATCATGCCGGCGACGAGGTAGCCGAAGATCACGGGCTGGCGCAGCTTCTGGAAAAGCGCCGTGGTCAGGCCGGCGACGCAGAAGACGACCGCCAGGCTGGTCAGGAATTCCGGTGCGCCGTGCATCGGCCCCCTGTCACCGGGTAGAGCCCGGTCCCTTCACCAGGATTTCCTTGGCGGCCTCCACTGCCTCCGGCGTCCCGGCGATGGTCAGCGCGTCCCCTTCCAGCAGGATGTTCTTTCCGGTTGGCAGGATGGAATTCCCATCACCCCGGAGAATGACGAGGATCGTCGCGCCGGTGAGGCTCCCCAGGTTCAGCTCCCGCACCGTTTTCCCGACGCCGTAGCAGCCGGGTTCCAGACGGAACGGGGCGATATGCCCCATCCCGGGGAAGAGCTTCCGGATGCGGTGCATCGTCTTGTCGTCAACCTGGGAGCTTTTCTCCGCCACCTGTTTCTCCAGGCTTTCGACGATGACCTGCGTCACCGCCTTCACGTGCCCCTGGAGATCCGCCACGCGCCGCCAGAGGGAGATGCCGAGCAGGAACAGCGCCCCGAGGAGGGCCACGGCCCAGGGCAGCCGGGGCAGGAACGGCTGGAAGAACGCCAGAAGCGGCATCGCAATGAGCAGCAGGACGCCGATCTCCAGCGCCACGGTCAACGCCCTCCGGGGGGCCCCCGCCAGGTCGAGCTTTCCCGCGGCGGCCCGGGGCATTGCCTTTTCGACCAGCGAATGCACCAGCCGCTGCGTCCCGCGGAAGACGGCGTAGAAGAAGGCGCCGGTGACGATGGATACCGCCGCGAGCAGGAGGTGACGGGCGGCCATGGTCGAGAGGCCCGTGACGGAGGAGATCCATCCGGCGATCTCGACCCTCCAGGCGGCGGTTACCCCGAGGGTCCCGGCCAGGAGCGCGACGTCGAAGGCCAGCAGGAGGAGCTGCCGCTTCCGGCCGCGGGCGGCGTGGGCCGGTTCCATCCCGCGGAGCATCTTCTGCAGCCAGGAGTCGTACAGCGACGCGAACGTCCGCAGCGGTTTCGGAAGGACCCGGTCGATCCAGGTCGCCGCGGGTTCCGACCATTCCATCAGCCGGGGTGCCAGCAGGATGGTGATGGCCGAGACCGACACGGTCAGCGGGTAGAGGAAATCGCGCGTCGCGCCGGTGGAGATGCCGAGGGCGGCGATGATGAAGGAGAATTCGCCGATCAGCGCAAGGCTCATCCCCGTGCGGACCGACGGGCGGATGCCGTAGCCGGCGAAGAACGACCCGACGGTGCCGCCTATGAACCTTCCGATCACGACGATCAGGGTGTAAACGAGGACCGCGGGCCAGTATTGCAGGATCAGGGCGGGTTCGAACAGCATCCCCACGGAAACGAAGAAGACGGCCGCGAAGATGTCGCGCACGGGCTCCACGATCTTCTCGATCTTCCTTCCCACACCCGACTCGGATACCAGCGCGCCGGCGAAGAAGGCGCCCAGGGCGACCGAATAGCCGAACGCCTGCGCCAGAAGGGCGCTGCCGAAGCAGATGCCCACGGTCGCGACGAGCGTCGTCTCGGGACGGTTCAGACGGACGACGGCCCGGACCAGGCGGGGGATGGTCAGCATGCCCACGAAGGTCAACGCCGCGAGGAACGCCAGGAGGCGCCCGCCGGTCGCGGCGAGCTCGCCGGGGGAGATGCCGTCGCCGGAGGAAAGCGTGGTGAGTATCGCGATCAGGAAGATGCCGATGATGTCGTCGATGATGCAGATCCCGAAGACGACCTCGGTATAGGGGTCCTTGATCCCCAGGTCCGAGAGCCCCTTGGTGATGATCGTGGTGCTGGAGACCGCGAGGAGGGCGCCGGCGTAGAAGCTTTCCAGGGTCGTCCAGCCGAAGAGCCGCCCCGCGTTGTAACCGAGCCAGATCATGAGGCTGGATACGAACAGGGCGATCCCGCCCGCGGTGGGGCCGATGCGGAACAGCTGCCGGAGGCTGAACTGGAGCCCGAGGAAGAACAGGAGGAGGATGACGCCGAGCTCCGAGAGGACCCGGACGATGCCGGGGTCGGCGACCAGCGGGATGGGGATGTGGGGCCCGACGATCATGCCGGCGACGAGATAGCCGAAGATCACGGGCTGCCGCAGCTTCTGGAAGACCACCGTGGTGACGCCGGCGACGCAGAACACGATCGCCAGGCTCTTGAGGAATTCGGCCGCGCTCAGCATCGGGCGCGGCTCACTGCGGGCCTCCCGGAGGGTCCGACAGGATCGACCTGGCGGCCTCCACCGCCTCCGGCGGCCCCGCGAGGGTCAGGACGTCCCCCGCCTGCAGGACGTCGGTTTTGACCGGGAGGAAGGAGTTCCCCTCGTCCCGGGTCAGCACGAGGATCACGGCCCCGGTCATGCTCCGGATCTTGAGCTCCCCGACGGTTTTTCCGATGCAGCGGGAGCCCTGCTCAACCTGGAACGGGACGATGTGCCCCATCCCCGGGTAGAGCTTCCGGATGCGGCGCAGCGTCCGGTCCTCTTCGGCGGCCCCCTTCTGCTTCAACTGGCTCGCCAGGCTCTCCGCGATGACCTCGGAAACCGCCTTCACATGCTCCTGCAGGTCGTTGGTGCCGCGCCAGAAGGAGACGCCGAGCAGGAGGAGGATCCCGAAAAGGATGGCCGCCGACGGCAATCCCGGGAGGAACGGCTGGAAGACCGCCAGGAGCGGAACCCCGATCACCAGGATGATGCCGGTCTGCAGGGTGAGGACCATCGCTCGGCGGGGGGCCTCCGCCGTGTCGGGCGCACCTGCGGCGGCCGGCGGCATCGCCCTGGAGACGAGCGAAAGCACCAGCCGGCGGGCGCCCTGAACGACCACATAGCCGAAGAGGGCCGCAAGGAGGACGGCCATGGCGAGAAGGGAATAGCGCGCCGCCGCGGCGGACATCCCCGTTCCGGACATGAGCCAGGCGGCGATCTCGTTCCGCCACGCGGAGGCCGCGCTCAGGATCCCGAGCATCAGCGCGAAGTCGGCCAGGAGCAGGGCGTAGCGCCAGCGCCTCCGCCTGCAGGCCTGCACCGGGTCCCGGGTCCGGCGCATCCGGTCCAGCCAGGAGTCGTACAGCGCGGCGAAGGTGTGCACTCCCTTCGGGAGCAGCCGGTCGACCCGTTCCGCCGCCGGCCCGGACAGCCGGATCATCCAGGGCGTCAGCAGGGTGGTGGCGGCCGAGACCGAAACGGCCACGGGATAAAGGAAATCCCGGGTGGCGCCGGAGGAGAATCCCAGGGACGCGATGATGAAGGAGAACTCGCCGATCTGGGCGAGGCTCATGCCGGCCTGGACCGAGGTGCGAATCCCGTTGCCGGCGAGGAACGCCCCGAGGGAAACCCCCGCGACCTTGCCGACGACGACCAGGGCCAGGAACGAGAGTGCGACGGCCCAGTGCCGCGCGACCAGCGCGGGGTCGATCAGCATCCCGACCGATACGAAGAACACGGCGCCGAAGGCGTCGCTCAGCGGCTTCACCACCCGCTCGACCTGTTTCGCCAACCCCGACTCGGAGACCAGCGCGCCCGCGATGAAGGCGCCCAGCGCGACGGAATACCCGAAGAGCCGGGCCAGCAGGGCGCAGGCGAAGCAGATGCCCACGCCCGCCACGAGCGTCGTTTCGGGGCGGTTGAGGCGGCCGACGGCGCGGACCAGCCGGGGGATGGTCAGCATGCCGACGACCAGAAGGGCGGCGAGGAACGCGGCGAGGCGGCCGCCCGTCGCGGCGACTTCCCCGAAGGAGAGATCCGCGCCCTTGGAGAGGGTGGTCAGGATCGTCAGGAGGAGGATCGCGATCAGGTCCTCGAAGATCAGGATTCCGAAGACGATCTCGGTGAACTTCCCCTTGATCCCCTTCTCGAGGAAAGCCGACACGACGATCGTCGTGCTGGAGATGGCGAGGATCGCGCCGGCATAGACGCTTTCCAGGGGGGACCATCCGAACAGCCTCCCGGCCTCGTACCCCAGCCACACCATGACGCTGGTTTCCACGACGGCGATCACCCCGGCCGTGGGCCCCACGCGGAACAGCTTCGTCAGGCTGAACTCCAGGCCGAGGAAGAACAGGAGGAGGATGACGCCCAGCTCCGAAAGGGCGTGGATGACCTCCGCTTCGTCGATCAGCGGGATGAAAACGTGCGGGCCGACGAGCATCCCGGCGACCAGATAGCCGAAGATCACCGGCTGCTTCAGCTTCTGGAAGACCACTGTGGTGATGCCGGCGGCGCAGAATACGACCGCCAGGCTCTGCAGGAAATCGGGGACGCTGTGCATGCCGTTTATCCTCGCCGCCTGGGTCGGCAGGATTTAAATAGTAGCACGGCTTTCCGTATAAAACCGTCGCCGGGGACGTCGCGGCCGGGCGCGACGTCCCCGGTGGAAGGGCGGTTTTCCCCTTAATTTCCTCCCGGCGGTTTCCGATGAGAACCGTAAGGGCTATCGGCATGCGGGTTTTCGAACCCGCACCCGACGGAGGGAAACGACATGACGGAAGAGACCGGCGCCCCACCGATCGACCGGACCGTGCTCGAAGGGATACGCATGCTGGAGGATCCGGGCAGGCAGGGGCTTTTGGAAAAGGTGGTTTCCCTCTACCTGTCCGACTCCCTGGGACACATGGAACGGATAAGGATCTCGGCGGAAGCGGGCGACCCGGAATCGCTGCGGCGCGCCGCCCATACCCTGAAGTCGAGCAGCGCGAACGTCGGCGCGACGAGGGTGTCGGAGATCTGCCGGGAGATCGAGGCGGGCGTCGCCGAGGGGGACTCTCCGCCCTCCGGCGGCCCTCTGTTCGAAAAACTGGAAAGCGAATATCATTCCGCCTGCAGGGAACTGCGGGCCATCCTGGACTCCGGACGTTGAAAGGCGGCAGGCGCTGATGGCGACCCGAACCGAAAAGGAACCGCTCATCCTGGTGGTGGACGACGACGCGGGGACCCGCCTTCTGGCAGAGGCCGCGCTGCGGAAGGCGGGATATGCGGTTGTGAACGCGGCCGACGGCGCGGAAGGGGTGGAAGCCTGCCGGCGGTTCCGGCCGGACCTCATCCTGATGGACGCCGTGATGCCCGGCATGGACGGCTTCACCGCGGTCCGGAGCATCCGCGGGATGTCCGACGGAGAGCATATCCCGATCGTGATGATGACGGGGCTGGACGACCTGGCTTCCATCCAGCAGGCGTACGAGGTCGGCATCACGGATTTCGCCACCAAGCCGGTCAACTGGGTGGTCCTGGGCTACCGGGTCGGCTTCATCCTGGCCGCGAGCCGGGCCTTCCTCGACCTGGCCCGCAGCGAGGCGAAGACCCGGGCCCTCGTGCACGCGATCCCGGACCTGATCTTCCGGATCGGCGGCGACGGGACCGTTCTGGATCTCGTGGCGGGAGACGGGGGGACGTCCTCTTCCGTCGGCCGGGCGCAGGGCATGAAGATCGGAGAGGTCCTCCCCGCCGAGGCGGCGGAGCAGGCGCTGCGCAGCGCGGAGACGGCCCGGAGCACCGGCGGCATCCAGTGGTTCGAGTACGTTCTTCCCGCCCGCGGGGAAACGCGCAGCTACGAGGCGCGGGTGGTGGGGCTGCCGGACGGGGAGTCGCTGTTCATCTCCAGGGACATGACGGACCGCAAAAAGGCCGAGGAGCAGCTCGCCTACATGGCGTACCACGACGCCCTTACCGGGCTGCCCAATCGCGTCACGTTCAAGGAGAGGCTGGAGCTCGAGATCGCGAACGCCCGTCGGCGTAAGGAGATGGTGGGCGTCATCATCTTCGACCTGGACCGGTTCAAGGAGGTCAACGACACCCTCGGCCACGCGGCCGGTGACCGGCTACTCGTGCAGGTGGCGGAACGGCTGAAGA
The DNA here is from genome assembly GCA_002327765.1 of bacterium UBA2219. Lineage (GTDB taxonomy): Bacteria > Desulfobacterota > Deferrimicrobia > Deferrimicrobiales > Deferrimicrobiaceae > UBA2219. The sequence goes on from DCUH01000142.1 coordinate 9,216, forward strand.
ACGTGCTGCGGGAGACGGACACCGTGGCGCGGGTGGGGGGAGACGAGTTCTGCGCCATCCTCCCCGGGCAGACCGATCCCGCCGGCGCCGCCGAGGCGTGCCGCAGGATCCGGAAGTCCCTCGAGTCCCCGTTCGTCATCGACGGGAATATGGTGAACGTGACCGCCAGCCTGGGGATCAGCATGTACCCGGTCGACGGCGAAACGCCCGCCGTGCTTGTGAAGAACGCCGACATCGCCATGTACCGGGCGAAGTCGGACGGGAGGAACACGTTCCAGTCCTTCGCGTCGGAGATGGGGGTGGAGGTGACGGAGCGGGCCCGGGTGGAGGGCGAATTGCGGACGGCCTGCGAGAACGGCGAGTTCGTCGTTCACTACCAGCCCGAGGTCGACCTGGGCACCGGGCGGATCGTGGGGGCGGAGGCGCTCGTCCGCTGGCGGACCCCGGGCGGGGAACTTCTCCTGCCGCCGCAATTCATCGCGCTGGCGGAGGAAATCGGGACGATCATCCCCATGAGCGAGTTCGTCTTCCGGACCGCCTGCCTGCAGGTGAAGGAGTGGAAGTCGCGCGGCGTTTCGCCCTTCCGGGTTTCGGTCAACGTGTCGGC
>DCUH01000141.1 GCA_002327765.1 bacterium UBA2219
AGTTCCTGACGCTCGACTTCTGCGTCGAGCACGACCTGTTCTCGTTCGGCTTCAACGCGCGGAACAAGCGCTGGGAGATCGTCTCGCGGGAGTTCGCCGACGTGAAGGCGGCGCTGCTCCAGCAGCTCACCAACGGCGGCCAGCCGATCGTGCAGGTCGCCGACGGCAACTACGACAACACGGGCGAGCTGCTGCTGGTGCACCGCCACGAGGGCTTGGACCTCGACCCGGCGTGGAGCGCGGAGACCCTCGCCGCGCTCTCGCGGATCTGGTCGCGCCCCGCGAACATCATCACCGAGCGCGAGGGCAAGACGGTCCGTCTCCGGCACGACGGCCACGAACTGCAGCACTTCGACGCGTGAGCCGCCCGCCCTGAGCGAGCTCGCCCCGAGCGAAGTCGAGGGGCGCAGCGAGCTGACGGCCGACGGCCTCTTTGTCCGCCGCCCCTGCCTGCCCCGAGCGTGTCGAGGGGCCGGCGATGTCGGCTTCCATCGCGTCCCTGCGCCCTCCCCCGCCGACCTGCGCTGGGTCGTCGAGACGGTCCGCCGGCGCGTGCTGCGGCGGCTGGCACGGAGGGGCCTGTTGCGCGACGCCCGGCTTCAACATCCACGCCGGAGTGCGCGTCCCGGCCGACGACCACGTCGGCCGCGAGCGGCTCTGCCGCTACGTCACGCGGCCCCCGTTTGCCATCGACCGCTTCACCGAGCTTCCCGACGGCCGGATTGCCTACCGCCCTGGCCGCCGAAGCACCTGCGGCGGCGGCGTCCGCCATCCCCTCCGTCCGGACAAGACCCTCCGCGTGATGACGCCGGTGGAGTTGCTGGCCAGGCTGGCGGCCCTCGTCCCGCCGCCCCGGTTTCCGTTGTTTCGCTACTTCGGCGTCTTCGCCGCAAACAGCCCGTGGCGTCCGTTCGTCGTCCCGCAACCGCCCGACCCGACCGCGACGTGCCGTCATGCCCCCGCTGCCGCCGCCGCCGCGCGCGCGGCTGCGCCCGCCCCGGGCTCCGCCCAGCCCGACGCGGCCTCGCGGCCCGGCAACGCCGCTGCCGCAGACGACCCGCTGCTCGCGGTCCCGACACCCGTCCCGCGGACGCTCTCCGCCGAACATTGGAAGCGCCTCGACGACGGCCGACTGCTAGCCCGCCAGCCCCGCGTAAATTGGGCCGACCTCTTGCGACGGACCTGGGCCGAAGACCTGCTGGTCTGCCCGAGGTGCGCCGGCCGCATGGCGGTCCTCCAGCCCGTCGCCGACCCCACCGACATCCGCGACCACCTCGGCCGGCTCGGCCTCGCCGCCGAGCCTGCCGCCTTCGCTCCTCCGCGCGACCCGGACGACGTCGCCGTCACCCGCCCGCCCCGCCCGGCCGGTCCCGGCCCTCCCTCCGCCGGCCGGCCGCCGGACGACGGCTCCCCGCCCTCGTCCGACGACTTCGCCGACCCACCCTGGCAGGAGGACTGCCAGCTTCCTCCCGAAGGGCCTGAGCCATGTCGAAGGCTCTACGACGACGCCTCCCAGGTCCCGCCGGACGCGCAGGACTGATCTTCACCCCGCTCGCGCGGTGGTCCCGCGGTGGTCCCGTTGCCCCGACCAGCCCCGGATGCTACCGTTTCGGCCGTGGAGCCAGGACGCGCTGATGCTTCGGCGGAAACCAAACCGGCGTCGGATTTCCTACGCTCGCGCTGTGTCCCAAGGGAACGCCTCGACGATCTGCCGCGACGTCCACTCCGCCGTGGGGTGCTCGGCGATGCCGAAGTGAAGAACGCGCCTGCGAAGATGCGCCAGCACGACGAAGACGAACAGGATGCGGTGCCGGACGGTGGGCACGGTGAAGAAGTCGATGGACGCGAGGCAACCGACGTGGTTGGCTAGGAACGCACGCCAGGTCGGAGACACCGGTTTCGGCCGCTTCACCATGTACCGCTCGACGGTGGACTTCGCGACATCGATGCCGAGCATCCGCAGCTCGGACCTGATCCTCGGGGCGCCCCAGCGAACGTTGGCTTCGGACATCTGCTGGATCAGATCCTGGATCTCCTGCGGGACCGGCGGTCGTCCGGGACCGCGATGCGCACTGCGCTTCGCCCAGTACTCGCGGAACTTCCGCCGCCGCCACGCGATCACCGTGGATGGTTTCACGACGTAGAGCACGTCGCGCCAGCGGGACCACAGCCGAGAGAGCCAGACCCAGAAGAGGCGATCCCGAAGGCGAAGGCGCGAGCGCGGAATCGACCGCTGGTAGATCGCGAGCTGCTGACGGGCGACGAGAAGCTCAATCTCGGGGTCGGCGTTCGACCGGAGCCGGGACGTGAGGAGCCGGAGGAGAAGCGCGAGAATGAACCGCATGGCCGGCGACCGTACCGGTCGAAGACTGGGGCCGCAACGTCATCGGCGCCCCGAATGCCCGGCCCCGAAACTCCCGTGATTTCCGGCGCTACGGCATATTCGGGAACCACAGCCACGACGCTCGCGTTCCACGGCTCCGCGAACGGCATCGTCCTGCCCGCCGCCGTCGGGCCGGTCAACCCTCGGCCGCGGCGGCAGGATCGCTTCGGCCTCCACGTTGCGCGGGTGCCGCCCCATCGATCCGAGTCGAGTGCCGGCGACGCAGCCGCAGGAAGAGCAACCCGCCGAACGCCGCGAGACCGCACCAGGCGGATGCCCCGCCATCCACGACGCGGCAGCCGCACCCGGACTTGGGGCGGGGTGCAGCAGGCGCGGCCGCGTCGTCGGTCTCGGCCGGCGTCACGGCGGGCGGAGCGGGCGCCGCAGCGGCCTCGGGTTCCTCCGACGCCGCCTGCGCGTCGATCGACAACGTCGCCGTCGCGGTCGCGTCCGGCGCGGCCTCTTCTCCCCCTCCGTCGGCCGCGTCCTGTTCAACGACCACTTCCGACGCTCCGACGGCGTCCGCCTCCGGGGCATCCGGCCTGGCGCCGGCATCCCCGCCGTCCATGTCGTTCACACCCGCCCTCGGGTACCAGGGCAGCCGGGCGACGGCCGCCGCGCAACAGCAGTCCCAGCGGTAATCGCGCTCCATCGTCGGCGCCCCGACGCGCTGGAAGTCGCGCTCGGGCCGCGTCAGCGAGCAGGTCCACTCCGGCGGAGGCTCGAGAGTCCCTCCGACCGCGGCAGGCGGATCGCCCGGTCCGGCCGTCAGGTCTTCCCAGGGCCCCCATGGATCCCCCGACCCGAACACGCGCTCGCGGGAGAGGAGACAAGACGAGTCATCGCGGAGCACCTCCAGACGGAAGTCCAGGGCCGGCACTCCGATCGAGATGTTGCCGCCGGGCTCGAAGTCCGCGGCACGCAGCCGCAGCACGATGCCGCTCTCCTCGCAGCCGAGGGCGTACTCGAACCGCACGGCCGGATCCCACAGGTCCAGCACGCCTGCCGGTGCGGGCGGCGGCTTCCCCTCCAGCCATCGCGGCAGCTCCGTCTGGAGCACGCTGCTGTTGGCCGGCGGAGGGTGCGCCGCCTCCGTACCGATCAGCTTGCCGTAGAACACGACCCCGGTCCGGTCCCGGTTGCTGTAGTGCGGATAGGGCGGAATGGCGAAGCGGTAGACGATCTCCAGGTTGCCCATCGTGCCCGCCCAGAGCGCCCCCGTCTCGAGGATGTAGTCGACGGACGCCTCCACGTAGTAATCCAGTTCGCCGCGCGCGCTCGGATCCTGGTCGTACTCGACCGTCAGCGAGACCTGTGCGCGCGCCTCGAGCGCCACGCGGAACACGAAGACGTACGGGTAGCAGTAGCTGGTCTTGCCCGCCTCGTCGTCGCCACGCTGCGACGGGCACCGGTTCCGCACCCGTTGGTGCTGCAGGTCGCTCCCTTCCAGCCGCGCGTGGAACGACCGGTCGAACGGCCTGGTGCCGCGGCTCGCGATCCACCCGCGGCTCACGATGTCCTCCTCCGCCTCGAATTCCAGGTCGTTGTGCCCTCGCTGCCCGGCGAACGGGAAGCCGACGTCCAGCTCGACACGCTCCTCCGTCAGGTTCTCCAGCACGTAGTCGGCGCGAACGTGCCAGGGCAGCCAGGCGTAGACCCCGGGCTCCGTCGGCGCGAACACCTCCATCCCCTCGACGAGCTCGAGGTGTTCGGAGACGATGCGCACCTCGTCCGTGCTGCGCGGGACGAGCGCCCCGCCGGCGCCGCCGTCGAAGTAGTAGGGCAGCACGTTCGCATCCGCCGCCCGCGACGCGAGCGAAGCGCAGCCGAGCAGCACCAGCGCTGCGGCGGCCGACCGTCCGCGGCGTCCTCGCATCCTCGCGCCAGGCTCCCTGCTCATCCGCGTTCCTCCATCCGGGGACCACATCCCATCACGCCCGCCGGCATGTGACAACCGCGCGTCCACGCGCCTGCAGAGGGCCGGCACCGAGGTGCAGCTGCTGTTCCAAGATGACATCCCCACATTCCGCATGGTAGCTCAGCACGGCGGTGGGTTGTAGGACTGATCTTCACCCCGCTCGCGCGGTGGTCCCGCGGTGGTCCCGTTGCCCCGACCAGCCCCGGATGCTACCGTTTCGGCCGTGGAGCCAGGACGCGCTGATGCTTCGGCGGAAACCAAACCGGCGTCGGATTTCCTACGCTCTGGGCACCAGGGGTCATAGGCAATGTCCACGGGGACATCGGGGACATGCAAAATGTCCCTGGGGACATTCGGAGGGACAATCGAAGGGACATCAGCTAGGATAATGGCCTGCGCACCGTTGGGTGTAGAACGCTCGGATCGCAGGTGCCGGAGGTGCAACCGGAGGTTTGCGATGGGATACGACGTCCATATCACGCGGAAAGAGAACTGGTTCGACGAGGAAGGCCCGTCCATTTCCCTTGAGGAGTGGATCTCGCTCGTGGGCGCCGATCCCGGGATGCTGCTCGAAGGCTTCGCCGAAGCCGCAACGCCCTCGGGGGAGAAGATCCGAGTGGAAAGCGAAGGCCTGTCGGTATGGACCGCGTACTCCGGCCACGGGAAGGATGGCAACATGGCGTGGTTCGATCTTCGCGCCGGCTGCGTTGTCGTGAAGAATCCCGACGAGGAGATCCTGAAAAAGATGTACGAGATCGCCCGCCGGCTGGGGGCCAAGGTCCAGGGTGACGACGGCGAGGTGTACGGGTCCGACGGGAATTTGGATGACTTCCCGCTGAACCGGGATCCCGCCGGGCCGAGGAAGCCGTGGTGGAAGTTCTGGTAGCCATTCGAGAGGACATCGGCCATTCAACCCGTACAAGCTGGGGCTGGAGCTGTTCCGGGACATCGAGGAGCGCTGGAACGCCGGCCGCTTCGGCAAGGAGTGGGAGGAGTGCCAGCGGATGGAGGACCGGCACTGCTGGGACCGCAGCCTGGGTCTCGGCCGCGAGAAGATCTTCCAGGTCCGGGCGAGCCACAACGACCTGACGTTCCTCGACGAGTTCCTGACGCTCGACTTCTGTGTGGAGCACGACCTGTTCTCGTTCGGCTTCAACGCGCGGAACAAGCGCTGGGAGATCGTGTCGCGGGAGTTCGCGGACGTGAAGGCGGCGCTCTTGCTGCAGCTCACCAACGCCGGGCAGCCGATCGTGAACGTCGCCGACGGCAACTTCGAGAACACGGGCGAGCTGCTCTTGGTCCACCGCCACGAGGGGCTGGACCTCGACCCGGCGTGGAGCGCGGAGACCCTCGCGGCCCTTGCCCGGATCTGGTCGCGTCCCGCCAACATCATCACCGAGCGCGAGGGCAAGTCGGTCCGCCTGCGCCACGACGGCCACGAGCTGCAGCACTTCGACGCGTGAGCCTGCCCGCCCTGGCCCAGCGCAGCGAGTCGAAGGGCGGCACGACGGCCACGAACTGAAGACCTTCGACCCGTGACGACCCGCCGCCGACCCGCCGCCGCTCCGCCGGCGGGGCCGGTTGGGCCTTTTGTGATTTCGCGGGTCGGTTGAGCCCGAATCCAGGCATGGCACTCGCTTCCGCCCTTCCGGATGGCGATCGCCGTCCCGGACCTCGCGTCCCTGATCCTCGCACCGACGTGTCCATCGCCAGAACCCCGTCCGGCTCGTGATCGTTGACCTTCTACCCGCGCCCATGCAAGGTCCCGCGGCCATGCTGCGCATCATCTGGATCGTGCTCCGGGCCGTCGTCTCCGCGCTCCGGTCCCGCCGGGAACTGGTCCTGGAGAACCTGGCGCTTCGGCAGCAACTGGCCGCGTTCAAGGCACGTGGCAAGCACCCCCGCGTGCGTCCCGCCGACCGCGTCTTCTGGCTCGTGCTGCGCCGGCTCTGGACGCGTTGGTCGGACGCCCTGGTGTTCGTGAAGCCGGACACCGTGGTCCGCTGGCATCGCGCCCGGTTCAAGGCCTAGTCGGGTAGCCCCGGGGCGTTGC
>DCUH01000108.1:0-27566 GCA_002327765.1 bacterium UBA2219
CGCAGGCGACGAGGCCATGGACGGCCGAGGAGCCGTAGCTCCGAGAGACGCCCCGCCGCGGAACAGGAGACCATTTGCCGCGCATGATGCACGGGATTGCTCGTGCGAGGGATGCGGCCCTTGCGGGCTACATGAGCAGCGACATCACCGACCACTCCGCGAACGCCAGGAAGAACCCGGGCGCCACGCCCAGGACGAGGACCGATGCGGCCGTGAGGAACAGGGCGAGGGAGAACGAGGTCCGGTAGGGACGGGGGGCCGGGAGATCCGCGGGCGCCTGCGTCATGTACATGCGGACGACGGGGCGCAGGTAGTAGTAGACGGACACGGCGCTGTTCAGCACGCCGAGGACGGCGAGCGCGACGTGGCCTCCCTTGACGGCCGCGCCGAACAGGTAGAACTTCCCGATGAACCCCGACGTGGGCGGGATGCCGGCGAGCGAGACCAGGAACAGGGAAAGGAGGGCGCCGAGGAGAGGGTGGCGGAACCCGATCCCCGCCAGGTTGCGGATGTCGTACCCGTCGTCCTCGCGCGGAGCCGCGAGCATGAGCACCCCGAACGCCCCCAGGTTCATGAAGGCGTACACCGGGAGGTAGAAGAGCGCCGCCTGCGCCCCCGCCACGTTCCCCGCCGTCAGCCCCACGAGGATGTACCCCGCGTGGGCGATCGAGGACCAGGCGAGCATGCGCTTCATGTTGTCCTGGAACAGCGCGGACAGGTTCCCCACGGTCATGGTCAGGGCCGAGAGGACCCAGAGGATGTCCGTCATCCACGACAGGAGGGGAGGGAAGACGAGCAGCGCCAGGCGGACGAGCGCCGCGAAGCCGGCCGCCTTGACGGCGGCGCCCATGAAGGCGGTCACGATCGTGGGGGCCCCCTCGTACGCGTCGGGCGTCCACATGTGGAACGGGACCAGGGAGACCTTGAACCCGAAGCCGACCAGCAGGAGCCCGATCCCGGCGAGGAAGACCGGGTTCCCCGAGACGGGAAGGTCGGCCGCCATCGCGGCGATCGCGGCGATCTTCGTGGTCCCCGTCGTGGCGTAGACCAGCGCCATCCCGTAGAGGAGGAAGGCGGAGGCGAAGGCGCCGAGCAGGAAATACTTCAGGGCCCCTTCCAGGGACGTCATCCGGCCGCGGTGGAACCCGACCAGGCAGTAGACGGGGATCGACATCGTCTCCAGCCCGAGGAAGACGGTCACCAGGTCGGTGCCCTTCGCCAGCAGGAGCATCCCGGCGACGGACATCAGCAGCAGCGCGTAGAACTCCCCTTTCCGCGTCCCTTCCCACTCCGAGTACCCGATGGACATCAGGAGCGTCACCAGCGCGGCGGCCAGGACGGTCAGGGAAGAGAAGATCCCCAGCCCGTCGTGCGCGATCGTCCCGGAGAAGCCCTCGATCCCGACGGGGCCCAGCCACAGGACGGCGACGGCGGCGGCCGCGGCGCCGGTGAGGGCGATGTCGCACAGGAGCTTCTTTTTCCCCTCCGCCAGGAACAGGTCCGCCATCAGGACCGCGACAGCCGCCGCGATCAGGAGGATCTCGGGGAGGACGCAGAAAAGCCCCCGGACCACCGACTGGACGTCGACGTCGATCGGGATCATCCCTCGCTCACTTCCCCGCGCCGAAATAGCGCGTGAACATCGTCTCCCCCGGGGCCGACGGGGAAAGAGCCGCCTGCTTCGCCGCTTCGTAGCGCGCGACGTACGCGCGCACCGTGGCGTCCATCCTCCGCAGGAACGGCTGCGGGTACACCCCGATCCAGAAGACGAGCAGGAGGATCGGGAGCATGCAGGCCAGCTCCCGGACGTTCATGTCGGGCAGGCGGCGGTTCTCCTCATGCGTCACCTCCCCGAACATCACGCGCTGGTACATCCAGAGCATGTACACCGCGGCGAGCACGACGCCCGTGGCAGCGGCCGCGGTGAGCCAGGCGTTGGCCCGGAACGCCCCCAGCAGGATGAGGAACTCGCCCACGAACCCGTTGGTGCCGGGCAGGGCGATGGAGGACAGGGCGACGATCATGAAGCAGGCCGAAAACACCGGGACGACCCGGGCCAGCCCGCCGAAATCGGAGATCAGGCGGGTATGCCTGCGCTCGTAGAGGATCCCGACGAGGAGGAACAGCGCCCCGGTGGAGACGCCGTGGTTGACCATCTGGAGGATCCCGCCCTCGATCCCTTGCAGGTTGAAGGCGAACAGGCCGAGCATGACGAAGCCCAGGTGCGATACCGAGGAGTACGCCACCAGCTTCTTGATGTCCTTCTGCACCATCGACACCAGCGCGCCGTATACGATCCCGACCACCGCGAGCGCCGCGATCATCGGGGCGAAGTCGGCCGCGGCGGCGGGGAAGAGCGGCACGGAGAACCGCAGGAACCCGTAGGCCCCCATCTTCAGGAGGATCGCGGCGAGGATCACCGACCCCGCCGTGGGCGCCTCGACGTGCGCGTCGGGGAGCCACGTGTGGAACGGGAACATCGGCACCTTGAAGGCGAAGGCGAGGAAGAAGGCGCCGAAGAGCCAGAACTGCATCTTCAGGGGGATGGCGAGCCCGTACAGTTTCATCAGGTCGGTCGTGTAGAAGCCCGCGGCCTCGGAATGGTGGAAGAAGAGCGCGAGGATCGCGACCAGCATCAGGACGGAGCCGACGAACGTGTAGAGGAAGAACTTGATCGCCGCGTAGATCCGCCGCTCCCCTCCCCAGACGCCGATGAGGAAGTACATGGGGATGAGGACCAGCTCCCAGAACACGTAGAAGAGGAACAGGTCGACGGCGACGAACACCCCCACCATGGCAGTCTCGAGGACCAGCATGAAGACCATGAACTCCTTCACGTGCCGCTCCACCGCGGAAAAGGCCGAGAGGATCGCGATCGGCGTGATGAACGTGGTGAGCATCAGCAGCCAGAGGGAGATGCCGTCCACCCCGACGATGTAGCCGATCCCGTACCGGGGGATCCAGGGGACGCTCTCGGAGAGCTGCATCGCCGCCGTCCCGGGGTCGAACCGCGCCACTACCAGGAGGGAGACGAGGAACTCCGCCAGCGCGACGAGGAACGAGGCGTTGCGGATGTCCGCCCGCCGTTCCCGGGGCAGGCAGAGGACGCCCGCCGCGCCGACCGCCGGGAGGGCGATGAGGACGGAAAGCAGGTGCCGGTCGAGGAGGAAGCTTCCGGTCGTCATCCCGCGCTCCGGTAGATGATGTACCCGACGATGAGCACCGCGCCCAGGAGCAGGGAGAAGGCGTACCCGCCGACGATCCCCCCCTGCAGCCGCCGCACCCGTTCGCCGGCGGCCCGGACGAGAACCGCCGCGCCGTTCACGATGCCGTCGACGAGGCGGGCGTCGAACATCTGCCACAGCCACTCGGCGGCGCGGACGGCCGGCCGGACCAACGCCCTGTCGTAGAGCTCGTCGACGTAGTACTTGTTGCGCACCGCGTCGTAGAGGGCGGGCCAGCGCGCCGCGATCGCCCCCGGCGTCTCCGGCCGGGCCCGGTAGAGCCGGTGGGCGAGCCAGATGCCGCCCAGGGCGATCCCGATGGACAGCGCCATGAGGCCGAGCTCGAGCGCCGCGGAATGGTGCTCCGCCCCGACGGCCCCGGGGGGCGACAGCCACCGCTCGAGGAGGTTCGGCACGCCGACGGCGTCGCCCAGGACCGCGGGGATGCCGACCCACCCGCCGGCCACCGACAGGACCGCCAGCGCGGACAGCGGGAGGGTCATCGTCCACGGGGACTCGTGGACGCGCTTCTCCACGCCGGGATCCATTCTCGACGGCCCGTAGAAGGCCAGGAAGACCAGGCGGAACATGTAGAAGGCCGTGATGCCGGCCGTCGCCGCCGCGACGGCCCAGAGGACCGGCCCGTATGCGGGGGCGTTGAACGCCTTCCACAGGATCTCGTCCTTCGAGAAGAAGCCGGACAGCCCGGGGATCCCCGCGATGGCGAGGGCCGCAACGGCCATCGTGACGAAGGTGACGGGGACGCGCCCTTTGAGCCCCCCCATCTTCCGCAGGTCCTGCTCGCCGGAGAGGGCGTGGATGACCGACCCGGCGGCGAGGAACAGGAGCGCCTTGAAGAAGGCGTGCGTCGCCAGGTGGAAGATCCCCGCCGTGAAGGCGCCCACGCCGCAGGCGAGGAACATGTACCCGAGCTGAGACACCGTGGAATAGGCCAGCACCCGCTTGATGTCGGTCTGGCAGAGGCCGATGGTGGCGGCGAAGATCGCCGTGGCCGCCCCCACGACGGCCACCGTCGTCATCGTGGCGGGAGCCAGAAGGAACAGGGCGCCGGACCGCGCGACCATGTAGACCCCCGCGGTCACCATCGTCGCGGCGTGGATCAGCGCCGATACCGGCGTCGGCCCCTCCATCGCGTCCGGCAGCCAGACGTACAGCGGGATCTGGGCCGACTTGCCGACGGCGCCCAGGAACATGAGCAGCGTGATCGTCGTGGCCAGCCCCGCGGTCAGGGTCCCCGAAGCCGCCATCCCCCCGGCGCGCGCGAAAACCTCCGTGTAGGTGAGGGAGCCGAAGGTCCAGAAGGCCAGGAACATGGCCAGGAGGAAGCCGAAGTCCCCCACGCGGTTCACCACGAACGCCTTCTTCCCCGCGTCGGCGGCGCTGCGGCGGTCGTACCAGAACCCGATGAGGAGGTACGAGCAGAGCCCCACGCCTTCCCACCCGACGAACATGAGCAGGTAGTTGTCCGCCAGCACCAGGACGAGCATCGAGAACGTGAAGAGGTTCAGGTAGGTGAAGTACCGGGCGAAGGCGCGCTCGTGGGACATGTACCCCACGGAGTAGACGTGGATCAGGAAGCCCACCCCGGTGACGACCAGGATCATCACCGCGGAGAGCGGGTCGAGCAGGAGTGATGCCGGGGCCTTGAACGACCCCGCCTCGATCCAGGGGAACAGGAATCGGACGAAGAGCCGGTCGTCCGGGGCCCTCGCCGCGAGCGACGCGACGCACAGGAGGGCCGCCGCGAAGGAGGCGCCCACGGCCGCCGGCGCGAGAACGGCGACCGCCCGCCGGTACGGGGCCACGCCGCCGGCCCCGGCGCCCGAAAGCAGCAGCGGCCGCTCGGCGAACAGCGCCAGCGCGCCGTTCAGGACCACCCCGAGCAGCGGGAAGGCCGGCACCAGCCAGAGGTATTCGAGGGCTCCCGTCACCATTTGAGTATCGAAAGCTCCGTGATGTCCACCGTCTCCTTCAGCCGGAACAGTGCGATCAGGAGGGCCAACCCCACCGCCGCCTCCGCCGCCGCGACGGTGATGACCATGAAGGCGAAGACCCCTCCGGCCGCGTCCCCCAGGTACGAGCCCGCGGCGACGAACGCCACGTTCACGCCGTTGAGCATCACCTCCACGCTCATCAGGATGATGAGCACGTTCCTCCTAGTGACCACGCCGACGACCCCGACGCCGAACAGGATCGCGGAGAGCAGCAGGTATGCGGACGGTCCGATCGTCATTCGATGCCCCCCGTCAGATCTTCTTCTTCGCCAGGGTGATCGCCCCGATCACCGCGGCCAGCAGCAGGACCGACGTGATCTCGAACGCGAGGAGGTAGTCCGTGAAGAGCGCCCGCCCCACGGCCTCCAGCGTCCCCCCTCCCGCCACGTGCCCGCCGGGCATGCCGAACCGGCCGGCGACCAGGGCGCCCTCCACGACGAGGAACCCCGCCGCGATGACGGCCGCGAACCGGAACAGCGTGATCCGCTCCACGGGCAGACGGTCCTCCGGGACGTTGATCAGCATGATGACGAAAACGAACAGGACGACGACCGCCCCGGCGTAGACGATCATCTGGACCGCCGCGAGGAAATGCGCGTCGCGCAGCACGAACAGGGCCGCCACGGCGGCCATCGCCAGGATCAGGTGCAGGGCCGACGCCAGGGGGTGCTTCCGCGTCACCACCATGATGGAGGCGCCGACCGCGATCGCGCCGAACAGGATGAAGAGGAACGCTTCCATGCCTATCCCCTCTTCTCCAGGAGCATTTCGATGGTGAAGACGAGCTTCTCCCGGGAGTCGTCCGGCGGGGTGAACCACCCCGTGTCCATTCGGATGGCGTCGAGCGGGCACGCCTCGACGCAGAGGCCGCAGAAGACGCACCGGAGCATGTCGATGTCGAACCGCACCGGGAATTTCTCGACGCGCGGGTCGGGCGACTCCCCCGCGACGATCGTGATGCACTTCGCCGGGCAGGCGGTCGGGCAGCAGAAGCACGCGGTGCACCGGGGGGTGCCGTCCTCCCGCTTCATGAGCCGGTGCAGCCCGCGGAACCGCGGCGGCATCTCGCGGCGCACCTCGGGATACTCGATCGTCCGGATGCCTTCCTGGCGGACGATGTTGCGCAGCAGGTGGCTCATCGTCAGCCAGAGGGCCTTCGCGATCTCCACGAGGTACACGCCTTCCGGGAAGGACATCTTCCGGGGGCGCGCCGCCTTTTTGATCCCGACCGTCATGCCGTTTCCGTTCCCCCCTCTACCTTTCCAGCAGGAGCAGGACCAGCCCCGTGACGAAGACGTTGGCGAGGGACAGCGGCAGCAGCACCTTCCATCCCAGCCGCATTACCTGGTCGTACCGAAACCGGGGGATCGTCCACCGGACCCAGACGTACATCCAGGTGAAGAAGAGCGATTTCACGAAGATCGAACCGCACCGCATCAGCAGGACCACGATCTCGGGCAGCGACACCGAGAAGCCGCCCGGGAAGAGGAACCCCGTGTCATGCAGGTAAGGGAACTGCCAGCCCCCGAAGAACAGCGTCGCGACGATGACCGAGCTCACCACCATGTGGAGGTATTCCCCCATCATGAACATGGAGAACTTGAAGGAGCCGTACTCGGTGTGGTATCCGCCGACCAGCTCCGAGTCACCCTCCGGCAGGTCGAAGGGGGTGCGGTTCGCCTCCGCGTACTGGGCCGTGAGGAACAGGATGAACCCGATCGGCTGAACGAACACCCCCCACTTCGGGATCACACCGAAAAGCAGCTCCCCCTGCTCCAGGACGATGTGGGACAGGCGGACGGACTCGAACACCATGAAGATGCCGACGAGGGACAGCCCCATCGACACCTCGTAGGAAAGCATCTGTGCCGCGGAGCGCAATCCCCCCAGGAGCGGGTACTTGCTGCCGCTGGCCCAACCGCCGAGGACGATGCCGTAGACGGTCATCCCCGAAACGGCCAGGACGTAGAGGAAGCCCATGTTCAGGTCGGCGATCTGCAGCATGACGCGCCGCCCGAAGATCGAGACGTCCGGCCCGAAGGGGATCACCGCGACGGACAGGATGACCGGCGCGATGACGAACATCGGGGCGATCACGTAGTAGGCCCGGTGGGCGTTGTCCGGGACGAAATCCTCCTTGAACAGGAACTTGATCGCGTCGGCCAGCGGGTGGAACATCCCCCATGCCGTCCATCCGAGAATGCTGGCGCGATTGGGCCCGCGCCGGTCCTGGATGTAGGCCGCGCCCTTGCGCTCCGCCCAGACGAACACCATGACCAGCCCCATGCAGAAGGAGAAGACCACCCCGATCCGGATGAGCACGACCGCCAGGTCGAACAGCGGACCCGTCATCGCTTGACCTCCCGCCCGAGGGATCCGATGGAGCCGTACGTCATCCCGCGGAAGGGCGCCTCCGACCGCGACAGCGCCCGGAACACGGACTCCTCCCCGCTGAAGGACCAGCCGGCGCCCAGCCGGTTCCCGAGGTCGACCAGGATCTCGATTGTGTTCCTGGCCTTTCCCCGCGGGGCGAACCCCGCGCGGAAGCGCTGCAGGCGCCCGTCGCAGTTGACGAAGGTCCCCCCGCGCTCCACGAAGGAGGCCGACGGCAGGACGGCGTGCGCCGCCCTCGACACGACGCCCTCGTTGGTCCCCACCTGGACGATGAAGGGCGCCTTCGAGAGGAGCTCCAGCGTGCCCTTTTCCGAGAAGGCTCCCAGCACGTTCCCGAAGATCACGAGGGCCCGGATCTCCCCGCGGGAGATCCTGCCGGCCACGGCGTGGAACGCCTCTTCCCCGGGGATCCCCAGGAGCCGGGCCCCCGCGCTGTTCGGGTTCTTGTCCGGGTGGATGAGGAAGTCGTCCGAGAAGCCGTCCTCCGGCGCGCGGCGAGTGAATGCCAGGTTCATGGTGCCCAGCAGATCGGAGGCGAAATGGCGGACGAGGAAGAGCTCCTCGTTGGAGAGCTGGGGGGAGGCGATCACCGCAACGGTGTCCGCCCCGTGCGTCCGCACCGCGTCGGACAGCCTCTGCGCGACCTGGGGCATCAACGCCCCCCAGGGCATCTCCTTCTCCACCCCGTTCTCGCGGACGAAGGGGGCGAGCAGCCGCGCCTCGTTCGCCTTCCTGTACTCCATCCGGCCGAAGTCGCACATCCACGCCCGGTTGACCGCGTCGTTCACCCGCGGCTTGTACCGGTACAGGACGCCTTCGTGGAAATGCGCCTCAATGTTGCATCCCCGCGCGCACCCGGTGCAGATCGACTCCGCGCTTTTGAGGAACCAGACGCGGCACCTGAACCGGAAATCCCGGCTCGTCAGCGCCCCCACGGGGCAGATGTCGGCGAGGTTCCCTGCATAGTGGTTGTCGATCGGACGCCCGGGGAAGAAGGAGATCTCGGAATGGTCGCCGCGCCGGAAGAACTGGAGCTCCCGGGTGCCGGTCACCTCCTCGAGGAACCGCACGCAGCGCGAGCAGAGGATGCAGCGCTCGGCGTCGAGGACGATGCCGCTCCCGGCGTCCTGCACCTTCTTCTTGTGGATCTTGTCCCCGAGGGGGTAGCGGCTCTTGTGGAGGCCGACCGTCATGTAGTAGTCCTGCAGGCCGCACTCGCCCGCCTGGTCGCAGATGGGGCAGTCGATCGGGTGGTGGATGAGGAGGAACTCGAGCGCGCCCCGGACCGCCTTGCGCACCGCCTCCGTGTCGGTTCGGACGACCATCCCCTCCGTCGCCACCGTGGAGCATGCGGTCTGCAGCTTCGGGAACTTCTCCACCTCGACCTGGCACATCCGGCAGTTCCCCGCGACGGACAGGTGGGTGTGGTAGCAGTAGTGCGGGATGTGGATCCCGACCTGTTTCGCGGCGGAAAGGATCGTCGTCCCCTCGGGGACGCTCACCGCGACACCGTTGATCGTCAGGTTCGGCACGTCTCCTAAGCCCCCTTAAAACCGGTTCCCGAACGGGCATTTGCCTTCCGCGATGTGCCGGTCGAACTCCCCGCGGAACTTCCCGATGAAGGACTGCGCGGGCATGACCGCCGCGTCCGCCAGCGCGCAGATGGTCTTCCCCGCCATGTTGTCGCACACGTCCAGGACGAGCTCGACGTCGCCCGGCCGCCCCTGCCCCGCCTCGATCCTCCCAACGACCAATTTGAGCCACCCGGTCCCCTCGCGGCACGGCGTGCACTGCCCGCACGACTCGTGGGCGTAGAAATTCATCAGGACCGAAAGGGCGCGGACCATGCAGGTCCCCTCCGGGATGACGATGACGCCGCAGGTCCCCGCCATCGTGCCGGCCTTCGCCATCGTCTCGATGTCGAAGGTCACGTCGATCTCGTCCGCCCGCAGGACCGGCGTCGACGACCCGCCGGGGATGACGGCCTTCAGGGCTTTCCCGTCGCGCAGGCCGCCGGCCACGTCGAAGATGACGTTTTTCAGGTTCGCGTTGGCGGGCAGCTCGTAGATGCCGGGCCGGACCACGGGCCCGCTGACGCCGACCAGCCTGGTGCCGCCGTTCTTCTCGCACCCGAGCGCGGCGAACCGCTCCCCCCCGTTCTCCAGGATCCACGGCACGTTGCACAGCGTCTCCACGTTGTTGACGAGCGTGGGGAGGCCGAACGCCCCCACGACGGCCGGGAACGGGGGCTTGAGCCGCGGCCACCCGCGCTTCCCCTCGAGGGAATTGATCGTGGAGGTCTCCTCGCCGCAGATGTAGGCGCCGGCGCCCCGGTGCAGCGTCACCTCGAGGTCGAACCCCGTCCCCAGGACGTCCTTCCCGAGGAAGCCCGCGGCGCGCGCCTCCTCCATGGCCTCCTCGAGGATCCGCGCCTCGCGCGCGTACTCGCCGCGGATGTAGATGTAGGCCCGGTGGATCGACAGGGCGTAGCAGGCGATCGCGATCCCTTCCAGAAGAAGGTGGGGCCCATGGGAAAGGATCAGCCGGTCCTTGAAGGTCCCCGGTTCCCCCTCGTCGGCGTTGACCACCAGCACGCGCGGCCGGGAAAGGTCCTTCGGCAGGAACCCCCACTTGACGCCCGCGGGGAACCCCGCGCCGCCGCGTCCCCGTAGGTTCGCCTTCTTCACCTCCTCGACGATCGCCTCGCGCGGCATCGAGACGCATTTCCGCAGCGCCCCGTAGCCGCCCTTCCCGCGGTACCCGTCGATCCCCCGGTACCGCTCGTCGGCGAAATGCGTCGTGAGGACCGTCTCCATCGCCGCCCTTCCTACCCTTCCGCCCGGAGCCGGTCGATCAGCGCGTCGACCGCCTCTACGGTAAGGTTCTCGTGGTACGCGTCGCCGACCTGCATCACCGGCGCCGTGCCGCAGGAGCCGAGGCACTCCACCACCGAGAGGGTGAACATCCCGTCCGGGGTCGTCTCCCCCGGGCGGATCCCCAGCTTCGCCGAAACGTGCGCGACCAGGGCTTCCGCGCCCATCAGCGAGCACGAGAGGTTCCGGCAGATCTGCAGGTGGTGCCTGCCCCTGGGGCGGCGCTCGAACAGGGTGTAGAAGGTCGCCACCCCCTCGACGTGCGCGGGCGACAGGCCGACCCGTTCCGCGACCCAGGCGATCGCCTCGTCCGGAACGTGGCCGTGCTCCGACTGCACGAGGTGCAGCGCCGGCAGGACCGCCGCAGCCCGGTCCGGGTAGCGGGACAGCAGGCGGTCGAGCTCCGCCAGCCCTTCTTCCGAAAGCGAAAAGCTCATCGATCGAGCTCCCCCGCGATGATGTTCACGCTCCCCAGCACGGCGATCAGGTCGGCGATCATGTGCCCCTTGACCAGCCGCGGCATCCCCTGGAACAGCGGGAAGCAGGGCGGCCGGACCTTGATCTTCCAGGGGCCCCCGCCCCCCTTGCTGACGATGTAGTAGCCGAGCTCCCCGTTGGCCGCCTCGGTCGCCGAGTACACCTCGCCCGCCGGGACCCGGATCCCCTCCATGATGATCTTGAAGTGGTTCATCAGCGCCTCAATATTCTCGTACACCGCCTCCTTCGGGGGAAGGATGAACCGGGGGTCGTCCACGTTGACGGGGCCGCCGGGCATCCCCGCGACCGCCTGCTCGATGATCCGGAGCGACTGCCGCATCTCCTCCATCCGCACCATGTACCGGTCGCAGGTGTCGCCCGCCTCGCCCACGGGAACGTCGAAGTCGAACCGGTCGTACACCATGTACGGATGGTCCTTCCGCAGGTCGAGCGGCACTCCCGTCGCGCGCAGGCAGGGGCCCGTGAACCCCAGCGCGATCGCCTCCTTCGGCGTGATGCCCCCGACCCCCATCGTCCGCTCGATGAAGATCCGGTTCCGGGTGAGCAGCCTGTCCACGTCGGCGATCCCCTCCGGGATCACCCCGCGGCAGACCGCCAGGACGCGGTCGGTCCATCCTTCGGGGACGTCGGCCATGACGCCGCCGATGCGCGTGTAGGTCGTCGTCAGGCGCTGGCCGCACAGCTCCTCGAGGACCTTGTAGACCTCCTCGCGGCATTTCCAGAAATACCAGAAGTTCGTCAGCGCCCCGATGTCGACCATGTTGGTGCCGACGCACACCATGTGATCGATGATCCGGGAGAGCTCGGAGATGATGACGCGGATGTACTGGCACCGTTCCGGCACCTCGATGCCGCAGAGCTTCTCCACCGCCATCGCGTAGCCGACGTTGTTCATCATGGCGGAGCAGTAGTTCAGCCGGTCGGTGTAGGGGATCACCTGCGTCCAGGTAGCCGCCTCCGATTCCTTCTCGAAGCCCCGGTGGAGGTAGCCGAACTCGGGCTCCAGGTCGAGGATCGTCTCTCCGTCGAGGACCGTGCGGAAGCGCAGCGTCGTGTGGGTCGCCGGGTGCGACGGGCCGATGTTGAGGATCATCGGCTCGGACTGCAGGTCGAGCTTCGCCCCGCCGGCGTCGCTGTCGAACGGTTCCATCAAGGGTCGCTCACTCCTCCGGTCCGATCGTGGGCTGCCGCTTCTCCTTCGGGTAGTCCTTCCTCAGCGGGTGACCGTCGAACCCCTCGTACATCAGGATCCGGGTCAGCCTCGGGTGCCCCCGGAAGATGATGCCGTACATGTCGTACGCCTCGCGCTCGTACCAGTTCAGCGTGGGCCATACCGTGACCGCCGAGTCGACGGCCGGGTCGTCCTCCGGCAGCCGCACCTTGATCCGAACGCGATGCTTCTTTTCCAGCGAATAGAGGTGGTAGACCACCTCGAACCGGGGTTCCTCGCCGTAGTGATCCACCCCGGTCAGGTCCATCGCGAAGTCGAACAGGAGGTCGGGGTCGTCCCTCAGGAACACGAGGATCTCGACGATCCGGTCGCGGCGGACCAGGGCGGTGTCGTCGCCGAAATCGGAATGGGTCGCCACGACCTCGGTCCCGAAAACCGCGGCGAGCTTGTCCAGCACCCGGCTCACCGGCTTCCTCACCGCGTGCCCGGCCAGCGTTCCGCGGCGCGCGGAGCTCCGGTCTCGATGATCTTCTGGATCTGCACGACGGCGTCGATGATCCCCTCGGGGTTCGGCGGGCAGCCGGGGATATAGACATCGACGGGCATGATCTTGTCGATCCCCTGCAGGACAGTGTAGTTGTTGTAGAATCCCCCGGAGCACGCGCACGCGCCCATCGAGATTACCCACTTCGGCTCGAGCATCTGGTCGTAGATGCGCCGCAGGACCGGCGCCATCTTGTAGTTGACCGTCCCCGCCACGAGGAGGACGTCGGCCTGCCTGGGAGAAAACCGGACGACCTCCGCGCCGAAGCGGGAGAGGTCGTAGTGGGTCCCCAGGGCCCCCATCACCTCGATGCCGCAGCAGGCGGTGGCGAACGTCAGGGGGAAAAGGGAATATTTCCTGCCCCAGGCCACCAGCGCATCGAGGGTCGAAAGAAGGTATCCCGGGGCGCCGTCCTTCCGGTGCGTCATTGCCACTCCAGCGCGCCCTTTTTCCATTCGTAGAGCAGTCCGACGGCCAGCATCCCCAGGAAAAACATCATCGCGAAGAAACCGTACCACCCCAGGGAGCGGAAAAGCACCGCCCACGGGTACAGGAACGTCGCCTCGAGGTCGAAGACGATGAATGTCAATGCCACAAGGTAGAACTTTACGGAGACGCGCACCCGGGCGGGCGCCAGCGGGTCCACGCCGCATTCGTATACGCTGTATTTGATCTTATCGTAGATCTTCGGGCCGGTCAGGTGGGACAGGATGACCAGACCCGCGGCGGTCAGCAGGGAGATGACAAGGAGGACGAGGACGGGAAAATACGGGTGGGAAAAATCGAGTGCAGCGATATACCGCGACATGGCTCCCGCCTTTTCTGCCGCGATATATCGCTACACCACCACCGGGATCGGAAACCAGGCCCCTTTTGGATCAGAAGGCCAGCATCCGGATGGAATTCGAAGCGATTCTTGCGACAGGCTCCCAGTATACCCCAAGGATCAGGGTCGGCGCCACTAGAAGGACCAGAAGGGCGCGGGGAATTGCCGGAACAGCGATCGCTTCGGTGGATTCCGGAACGTCGAAGAACATCGACTTCACGATGCGCGCGTAATAATAGAGGCCCACGGCGCTGTTCAGCGCCGCGATGATGACCAGCCAGTAGATCTGGCGGTTGATGACCTCCGCGAACAGGTACAGCTTCCCGATGAAGCCCGAGAACGGCGGGATGCCGGTCAGGGCGAAGAGGAACACCGCCATCGACACCGCCATGAACGGGGCCCGGGTGCCCAGACCCCGGAAGTCGGAGATGTCCTCGCCGTTGCAGGAATTGCCGACGACCAGGACCACGTAGAAGGCCCCGAGGTTCATGAACAGGTAGACCACGAAGTAGAAAAGGACCGCCTGGATGCCGGCGGGGGTCAGCAGAACGAACCCCATGAGCATGTACCCGGCGTGGGCGATCGAGGAATAGGCCAGGAGGCGCTTCACGTTGTCCTGCTTGATCGCCACCAGGTTCCCGACGGTCATCGTGATCGCGGAAAGGACGGCGAACAGGAGCGTCCAGTCCACCTCGGTGGAAAGCCGCCAGACGGACGAACCCGGTTCGGACACCGCGAACACGGTGTAGAAGAAGCGGATGAGCACCGCGAAGCCGGCCGCCTTGGGCGCCACGGAGAAGAACGCGGTCGCGGGAGTCGGAGCGCCCTCGTACACGTCGGGGCTCCACATGTGGAACGGGACCGCGGCGATCTTGTACCCGAACCCCGCCGCCACCAGGACGCAGGCAAGCACCAAGGGAACGACCGGCAGATTGCCGGTCGCCAGCGCCTTGCCGATCTCGCCGATCTGCGTGGACCCAGTGAGGCCGAAAAGCATGGAGAAGCCGTAGATCATGCTGCCGGAGGCGGTGGCGCCGTAGACCACGTATTTCATGGCCGCTTCCGTGGACTGCACCTTTCCCTTCACGTACCCCGCCAGGAGGTAGGACGGGATGGACACGAGCTCGAACGACAGGTACAGCATGACGATGTCGGTCGACGCGGATAGCAGGAACATTCCGATCAGCGACGCCAGCATGAACACGTAGAATTCCACCTGCGGGCGACCTTCCATCTCCCGGCTGTCCATGGACATGAAGACCACGATGACGGCTGCGAGGGCCGTCAGCACCTTGAAGAAGACGGCGAACGCATCGTACGCGACCATCCCCTCGAAGGTCCCCTTCGCCTCGCCCGCGGGCACGATGCTGGCCAGAAGGATCGACAGGCCGATCCCGACGAGGGAGAGGAACGGGAACGCGACGGACTGCGGGTCCTTCGTGGCCACGCGTACGACGATCAGAACGAGGATCGTCGCCGTTAGAGCGAACTCCGGCAGGAAATAGCCTACGCTGGCCAGGTTGTCCAACATCTAGATCACCGCCTTCACGAGGTCGACGAGCCGGACCAGGGAAACGCTCATGAGGTTCACCACCGTCATCGGCCAGACCCCCACGAACAGTACCAGGATGGCCAGCGGGGTGAGGCAGAACATCTCCCTCTTGTTGATCTCCTCGAGGTTCGCGTACTTCGGATTCAGCGGCCCGAGGAACACCCTCTGGAGAGCCCAGAGGTGGAACGCCGCCACGAAGACGATGCCGAGGGCGGCGATGATGACCAGCGTGCGGAAGATCGGGAAGGAGCCCAGGAACACCATCTGCTCGGCGATGAAGCCGGACATGCCGGGCAGGCCGAGGGAGGCGAAGAACGCGAACGCGATGTAGCCGGTGTAGATGGGGACCACGACGCCCAGGCCGCCGAAGCCGTCGATCTGGCGATGGTGCGCCCGATCGTAGACCACGCCGACCAGGAAGAACAACATGGCGGTGATCAGGCCGTGGGAGAACATCTGCATCGCGGCGCCGACCATGCCGAGCGGGGTGAGGGCAGCCATGCCGAGGAGGCAGAAGCCCATGTGGCTGACCGAGGAGTAGGCGACCAGTTTTTTCAGGTCGGACTGCGCCATGGCGCACAGCGCGCCGTAGATGATGTTGATGATCCCCAGGATCGCCATGGGCACGGCGAAGTAGACGGTGATGTCGGGGAAGATCGGGAACGAGATCCGCATCATGCCGTAGGTGCCCATCTTCAGGAGGACGCCCGCCAGGATGACCGAGATCGCGGTCGGGGCCTCGACGTGGGCGTCGGGAAGCCAGGTATGGAACGGGAAGAGCGGGACCTTGATCGCGAAGCCGATGAACAGGCCGAGCCACAGGAGGATCCGGACGTCGAACCCCTTGATCCAGGAGTTGTGCGTGGCCTGGTTCATGTAGTGGATCAGGCTGAAGGTGTGCTTGCCGGTCGCCGGGTCCGTCGTGTTGAAGTAAAGCGCCAGCATGACGATGAGCATCAGGACCGAGCCGGCCAGGGTGTACAGGAAGAACTTGATGGCCGCGTATTCCTTGCGGGGCCCGCCCCACACGCCGATGAGGAAGTACATCGGGAGGAGCATGATCTCCCAGAACACGTAGAAGAGGAAGAAGTCGAGGGCGATGAACGTTCCCATCATGCCCGTCTCGAGCAGCAGGAACAGCGCCATGTAGCCCCTGATCTTCTTTTCGATCCCGAAGGAGCCGATGACCGCCAGGAACGACAGCAGGGCGGTCAGCAGGATCATGGGCACCGAGATGCCGTCGGCCCCCACGAAGTACTCCACGTTGATGTTGGGGATCCAGCTGTACCTCTCCACGAACTGGAACTGGTCCGCCGCGTTAACGCCGGCCATGGTCCGGTCGTAGATGTAGAACATCCGGACCGCGAGCAGCAGCGGTATGAAGGATGCGACCGCGGCGACCCCTTTGATTACGTCGTCCTTCCCCTTGGGGACGCACAGGATCAGCGCACCGCCAAGGAGTGGGATGAACGTCATGAGCGTCAGGATGTGACTATCGAAGAAACCCACGGAAGACCTCCTCCGTTCTTATTACTTAGAAGAACTTGACCAGCAGGATCACGAGCGCGCCGCCGGCCAGGATGAACAGGTAATGGAACAGCTTGCCGGTCTGCACGCGGCGGAGGATCGAGCCGCTGCCGATCGTCATGTCGGCCACCCCGTTCACCGCGCCGTCGACCACGCCGTTGTCGAATTTCCCGATGAGGTTCGCGACGAACACGCCGAGCTGCGCGGAGAGGTTCACCAGCCCGTCGACCACGTTGTTGTCGAACCAGGCGCAGCCCCTGGAAAACGCCTTGGAGCCGCTGATGACGGTCGCCTCGTACAGCTCGTCGAAGTACCACTTGTTGAGCGAGAACTGGTAGAGCGGCTTGAACCTCTCCGCCATGGCGTTGGGATCGACCCACCCGAGCATGTAGATGCCGAAGGCCAGGAGGATGCCCAGTCCGCCGACCGTCACGGAGGAGTACATGGCGTAGGAATGCGCCATGTGGGCGATGTGGGCCTCGTGCTCCGCCTCGTTCGACCCGCCGTGCGCGGCAGCCGGGGCCGCGGCATGCTCCGCCGGGGCGGGAACCGCCGCCGGGGCGGCTTCGTGCGCGGGGGCCTGCGCCGCGGCGGCCATCGCGACGTTCGCGACGGTCTGCGGTTTCACGACCAGCTTCCCGAACCAGGGGGAGAACCAGAAGGAGAAGGAAAGCGTCGCCAGGATGATGAGCGGGATCGTCATGTTGAGCGGCGACTCGTGTGCGTGGTCGAACTTGTGATGGTCCCTTGGGGTGCCGAAGAAGGTGAGGATCACCATGCGGAACATGTAGAAGGCGGTCATCCCGGCGGTGAGCAGGGCGCCGAAGAACAGGATGTAATGGGCCGGGTTCTTCATGCCGAACTCGAGCGCCGCGGCGAGGATCATGTCCTTGGAATAGAAGCCCGAGAACAGCGGCACCCCCGCGATCGCCAGCGTGGCGATGATGAAGGTCCAGAAGGTGATGGGCATCTTCTTCCGCAGCCCGCCCATCTCCTGGATGTCCTGGCTATGGACGGCGTGGATGACGGAGCCGGACCCGAGGAAGAGGCAGGCCTTGAAGGCCGCGTGGGTGGTGAGGTGCGCAAGGCCCGCGGTGTAGCCGCCGACGCCCAGCCCCAGGACCATGAAGCCGAGCTGCGAGACGGTCGAGTAGGCCAGCACCTTCTTGATGTCGTTCTGCGTCAGGGCGATGGTCGCCGATATGAACAGGGTGATCAGCCCGAAGTAGGCGATGAACAGGAACGCATCGGGGGTGAAGAGGGGATAAACGCGCCCGATGAGGTAGACGCCGGCGGCGACCATCGTGGCCGCGTGGATCAATGCGGAAACCGGGGTGGGGCCTTCCATGGCGTCCGGCAGCCAGACGTGGAGGGGGAACTGCGCCGACTTGCCGATGGCCCCGCAGAAGACGCCGATGCCGGCCAGCGTCAGGAGCTGCCCCTGCAGCTTGCCGGCGCCGATGGCCGCGAACACCTTGTCGAACTCGAGGACGCCGCAGGTCGCGAAGATGATCATGATGCCGATCAGGAAGCCGTAATCGCCCACGCGGTTGACGACGAACGCCTTCTTGCCGGCGTCGGAGGCGGACTTCTTCTCGAACCAGAAGCCGATCAACAGGTAGGAGGAGAGGCCGACCAGCTCCCAGAAGACGAACATGAAGAAGAAGCTCTCGGCGAGGACCAGCCCGAGCATGGAGAAGGAGAAGATCGACAGGTAGGCGAAGAATCGGTTGTACCTGGGGTCCCCGTGCATGTAGCCGACGGAGTACAGGTGCACCAGCGTCGATACGATCGTGACGACCATCAGCATCACGGCGGTCACGTTGTCGATCAGGATCCCCGCGTCCAGGGAGAACCGGTCGCCGATGACCAGCCAGGGGAAGGCGACGTGGTACTTGAAGTTCGGGTCATACGCCCGGAACACCTCGGCGAAGATGCAGATGGACATGAGCAGCGAGGCGGTGATGGTGGCCAGGGAGACCCAGTCGCCTTTGCGCGGCAGACGCTTCCCGAAGAAGATATTGATCCAGAAAGAGATCAGGGGAAGTAACGGGATGATGTATGCGTATCGGATCAACGGTCTACCCTTTCAGCCGGTCGGCGGTGTCGATCTCCACCGAGCCCGTGTTCGCGTACAGCCGCAGGAAGATGGCCAAGGCGACGGCCGACTCCGCGGCCGCGATGACGATGATGAAGATCGCGAAGATCTGGCCGCCCATCACGTGGGAGAGGTAGTGCGCGAAGGCCACGAAGTTGATGTTCGCCGCGTTCAGGATGAGCTCCACGCCCATGAGCACGGCGACGCCGTTTTGCCGGGTCATCACGGTATAGAGGCCGCAGCAGAACAGCGCGGCGCTGATGATGAGGAATGCCTGGAGCGTCATCATTATTTCCCGTCCTCCTGATCCAGGGCCGGATTTTTCCGGGTGGGCCGGGAGATCATGGCCGCCCCGATAAGCGCCGCCAGGAGAAGCACGGAGGCGATCTCGAAGGGAAGCAGGTACCGCGTCATCAGCAGCTCGCCGATGGTGGCGGTCGTGGGGAGGTACTTGGTCTCCTTCACGGGGAAGGGCGTCGTGACGGCCACGAGCGAGAGGACCCCGAACAGGAGGATGCAGAGCACCGCCGCCGGGAGCTGGAAGCGGGCCGGGTTGCTGAGCTTCACGTCCTGGATCCGGTTCGACAGGAAGACCGCGAAAAGGAGCAGCATCATGATGCCGCCGATGTAGACCAGCATCTGGGTGGCCGCGAGGAAGTCGGCGGAAAGGAACAGGTAGAGCCCGGCCACGCCGCCCAGCGCGAACAGCAGGGAGACGGCTGAATGGATGATATTCGGCAGCAGGCAGACCAGGACGGCCGCCCCCACCGTTATGGCGGCGATCCAGAGAAAGACGAGATCCGTCGGAAAGTTGATATTGCTCAGGTCCATCACTTTTTCTCCCCCCCGGCGGGGTTCGCCGGAGCGGCCGGCGCCTTGCCGGCGGCCTCGGCCGCCTTCGCTGCCTTCGCCAGCTCCGCGGCGTGGGCTGCGATGCGGGCCTTGATCGTCGCCAGGTCATCCTCGACGAACTCGACGATCAGCTCCTCCCGGGTGTGCGAGGAGCCCTCGTACCCGTCGGTGTGCACCAGCGACTTCGGCGGGCAGATCTCCACGCAGAGCCCGCAGTGCATGCAGCGCCCCATGTCGATCTTGTAGGAGGTGAGCACGTTCTTCTTGTCCGCGCCCTTGATCGACTCGAGCGTGATGCAGTCGATGGGGCACTGCTTCACGCACATGTTGCAGACGATGCACCTGGCGACGTCGTTGAACAGGAATCCGCGGGTGCGCTCCGGCATCACCATGCGCTCTTCCGGGTAGAAGATCGTGGTCTCTTCCTTCGGATCGACCCCGTACTTCCAGGTGATCCGCATCCCCTTGGCGATGGTGACGACCGCTTCCGAAATGTCGCTAATGTATTCTCTCAGGCCCATGGTCTCATCCGAACAGCGCGGCGATCATCGCGGGGATCCCCTTGCCGTCGAAGATCAGGAGCCACAGGGAGACGCCCAGCAGGTTGAAGAACGTGAGAGGCACCAGGTATTTCCAGCACATCCGCATCAGCTGGTCGACGCGCGTGCGGGGAAGTGTCCAGCGGAGCCACATCGAGACGAGCACCAGCGTGAAGGTCTTGGTGAGGAACACGCCGAGCGAGAGCAGGTTCCCCCAGAACCATCCGAGGTTCCCGGCGTCCAGGAAGGGGATGTGCCACCCGCCCAGGTAGCCGGCGGTGGCCAGCGCGCACACGACGAAGAGCTCGCCGAACTCGCCCAGGAAGAAGTAGCCGAACCGGATGCCGGAGTATTCCGTCATGAAGCCCTGGACCAGCTCCGACTCGCATTCCGGAAGGTCGAAAGGCGTCTGGCAGGTCTCAGCCTGCGCGGCCGTCAGGTAGACGAAGAAGGAGAAGAACAGGAAGGGGTTGTGGAACAGGTTCCAGTTGAAGATCCCGAACAGGCCGCCCTGCGACCGGACGATCTCCTGGGTCGACAGCGAGCCGGCGACCAGGATCACCGGGATGATCGACATCGCCACGGGGATCTCGAAGGAGACGATCTGCGCCGCACCGCGCATCGCGCCGACGAGCGACCACTTGTTGTTGGAGGCCCACCCTCCCAGGAGGATGCCGATCGACACGAGGGAGGAGACCGCCATCACGTAGTAGATGCCGATGTCCAGGTCGGCAGCGATCATCCCGACGGCGAAGGGGATCACCACCAGCCCCGCGCAGGACCCGACGAAGGCCAGGTACGGCGCCAGGCGGAAGAGCACCCGGTCGCAGGCCGCGGGCTTCAGGTCCTCCTTCAGGATCAGCTTCACGCCGTCGGCTAGGAACTGGATGCACCCGTACGGGCCGACCCGGTTGGGGCCGACCCGCGACTGGATGTCGCCCGCCAGCTTGCGCAGGACCAGCGACCCCACCCCTTCGAAGACCAGGATGAAGACGATGGCGCAGGCCGCGACGACGACCATGATGACCAGGGCGACCAGCCAGACCGGCAGGAAGTCGATGATCGGGAAGGCCTCGAGTATGGCCCTTCCGACGCTGTCGTAATTCGGGTATACCGTAGCGGCTACTGGTTCCATGTCTTACCTGTCGGTTTCCGGTAGGATGATGTCGAAGCTGCCGATGAGCGCCACGATGTCGGAGATCATGACCCCCTTCGAGATCTTCTCGAAGATGTTCATGGCCATGTAGGAGCCCGTGCGGATCTTCAGGCGGTAGGCGTTCGTCCCGCCGTCGCTGATCAGGTAGAAGCCGGTCTCGCCGCGGGGGCTCTCGGCGCGGAAGTAGCATTCGCCCGCCGGCGGCTTGAAAACGCGCGGGACCTTCGCCATGACCGGCCCGTCGGGAATCCGGTCGATGACCTGCCGGACGATCTTGACGCTTTCCCGCATCTCGTCGATCCGGACAAGGTACCGGTCGAAGCAGTCGCCGAGGGTGCCGCGGTCTGCGTGGCCGACGACCACATTGAAGTCGAGCTTCGGGTACACGGAGTACGGCTCGGCCCTCCGGATGTCGTATGCGAAGCCGGACCCGCGGAGGTTCGGGCCCGACAGCCCCCACTCGATCGCGTCCCTCGCGGAGATCACGCCGATGTTCTTCAGGCGGTGGACCAGGATCTTGTTATAGGTGATGAGCCTGTTGTACTCGTCGATCAGCGGCTCGAAATAGTCGCAGAACTCCTTCGTCTTCTCGAGGAACCCCGGCGGGAGGTCGTGGGAGACCCCGCCGATCCGGGCGTAGTTGTATGTGAGGCGCTGCCCGCACACCATCTCGAACAGGTCGTTGACCCATTCCCGCTCGCGGATGCCGTAGAGAAGGGGGGTGAAGGCGCCCATGTCGGCGCAGAACGAACCCCACGCGACGAGATGCGAGGAGATCCGGTTCAGCTCGCACACGAGCACGCGGATCCACTCGGCGCGCTCCGGGATCTCGATGCCCGCCAGCTTCTCGACGGCCCACGCGTAGGCGCAGTTGCAGTTCATCCCGGCAAGGTAGTCGAGCCGGTCCGTGAACGGCATGAACTGCGCCCAGGCAACCCGCTCCCCGATCTTTTCCAGCCCCCGGTGCAGGTAGCCCAGCGAGGGCCTGGCCTTGCTGACGATCTCGCCGTCGGTGGTCAGCTCGAGCCGCAGCACCCCGTGGGTAGAGGGGTGGTGCGGCCCCATGTTGATGGTCCACTCGTCGGTGCGAAGCGCTTCCTTGCTGATCGGTTCCGTCATATCTTGATCCCGTGGTATTGCTCAGGGTAGATGTAATCCTTCCGCAGCGGGTGGCCTTCCCAGTCGTCCGGAAGAAGGATGCGGTTGGGGTCGCAGGAGCCTTCGAACACAATCCCCATCAGGTCGTAGGTCTCGCGCTCCAGGTAGATGGCGGCTTTCCAGACCACGTCGACCGTTGGTATGACCGGGTTATCGTGGGGAAGCATCGCCTTGACGCCGATCCTGTGACGATGCTCCGTGGAATACACATGGTACGCAACGGCGAACTTGTCCTTGTGATCGACTCCGGAAATGCACACAAGGTAATCGAAGAGGAGATCGGGGTCCTCCTTGAGGAACCGGCAGACCTCCTGGATCGATCCGGGGGGCACGACCGCAAAGGGGGGGTTTACGCTCTCCGTCTGCAGCGAGACTACGCCGTCGCCGAACTTCCCCTTCAGCTTCTCGAAGATTTCCTGGGCACTCAGCGTTTTCATTTCGCCCTTCTACGCCTTCTTGAGTCCGTAGTTTTTGGTCTTCATGATCAGGTTCTGCAGGTTCCGGATCCCCTCGATCCACGCCTCGGGGCGGGGGGGGCAGCCGGGGACGTAGACATCGACCTTGGGCAGGATCAGGTCGACGCCCTTGACCACGGAGTAGGAATCCTTATAGAACGGGCCGCCGGTGATGGTGCAGGCGCCGATGGCGATGACATACTTGGGCTCCGGCATCTGGGCATAGATCCGCTGCACCCGCTCGGCCATCTTGTGCGTGATCGTCCCGGCCGTCATCAGCATGTCCGCCTGCCGGGGCGTGGCGCGGAACACCGCTCCGAAGCGGTCGAAGTCGTACTTGGAGGCGCCGCCCTGCATCAGCTCGATGCCGCAGCACGCCGTCGCGTAGTAGAGGTACCAGAGGGAGTTCTTGCGGCACCAGTTGATGAACAGGTCCGCGATGCCGACCTCGATGATCCCCTCGCCGCCCTTGCAGGCCCGGACCCGCTCGAAATTCTTCTGAAGGACGTTCTGCGGGATCTCCGCGGGGGCGGGGACGACGTCGAAGATGTTGGACTTGATCGGTTTGCGCTTCGCCGGGCCCTGGCTCATTTGACTTCCTTTTCAGCCGGACCGTCCTGAAGGGTGCGGACCCAGTCGAGGTCTCCCTCTCTCCAGAGATACGCCAGGCCGGCAAGCAGAATGACGATGAAGATGAACGCTTCGACGAAGGCGAGCCACCCGAGCTTCTGGAAGACGACCCCCCACGGGAACAGGAGCGCCACTTCCACGTCGAAGATGAGGAAGACGATCGCGATCACGTAGAAACGGATGTTGAACTGGATCCAGGACTGACCGAAGGGGATCTCGCCGCACTCGTACGTTGTGGCCTTGAGCGGGTTGGGGTCCTTGGGGGAGAGAAGCCATGCGACGAGGTTCAGCGCGAGGACAACGAACGCCGCGAAGCACATGAACACCATGATTGTAGCGAATTGGTACAGCATGTGGTTTCCGCCTCGGACAGATCGGTGTTAAGGCAACAAGCGCAATACAATACTCAGGATCCATCGCGTGTCAACTAAAAAAACCGGTTCGCCGGAAACCGCGGCCTCCCGATATGAAGGGGTATAATCGGCGGATGACTTGCGAAATTCGCGCACGGCGGCCGCTTCTGCTCGCCCCCGCGGGATCGTCGCTCCGCGCGGTAGACGCCGCGCTGTCCGCGGGCGCCGACGCCGTCTACGTCGGGGTCCGCGGCCTGGCCCGCGGGGGGCGCACGGGGGTTCCGGTGGAGGAGGTCGGCCGGGCCGCGGCCCGCTGCCGGGCCGCCGGCGCCCGGCTGCACGCCGCCGTCAACGCCGTCCCGTTCTCGGGGGACGTCCCCGCCTTCCTCTCCGCGCTCGCCCGCCTGGCGGAGGAAGGGGTTTCCGAGGTCATCCTGAATGACCCGGGGCTGATCGCCCTCGTGCGGCGCGAGCTCCCTGCTCTGCCGATCTGCGCCTCCGTCGGCCTGTCCATCGTCAACCCGCAGGACGCGGCGGCCTGCCGCGACCTGGGGGCGGAGGCCGTCGTCCTCCCCTCGGCGGTCCGCCGCGAGGAAGTCCCTTCCATCAAGCGCGCTTCGGGCTTGAGAATCGAGGTTTTCGCCTGGTGCCGCGCGGAGTTCCTCCTCCACGGGAGGTGCGGGCTGACGGGATACGCCGCGGAAGGAGAGGACGGCTGCGCGGTTTCCGCCAAGCGCGGGGGCGGGTGCCACCTCGTCTGCCGCGGGTTGCCCGTCCCCCGGGAGCCCCGGTCGCTCGAGGACGAGCTCCCGGCGTGGATCCGCGCGGGCGCGGACGTCTTCAAGATCGAGGGGAGGGAACTGCCCCCCGAGGCGCTCGGGGGGCTCGTCGGGCGGTTTCGGGCGAAGCTGGACGCCGCGCTGGCCGTTTCAGCGCCGGGATAGCGCCCCCGCGAGCTCCGCGGGCAGGGCGATCGGCTTCCACGCGGCGTCGATGGACCGGCAGGAGACGCTCCCCTCGGCCGCCGGCATGTCCTTCCCCGCCTCCGTCCGGAACAGGGAGAACACGAAGACGGCGCCGTTGCGCTCCACGCGGACGACGCGCGTCCGCAGCGCCAGGAGGTCGTCGAACCGCACGGGAGAGCGGTAGCGGCACCGGGCGGCCACCACGGGGAACCCGTAGTTCCGCTCCCGGTTCCGGTAGGCCCGGTCGGGGGAGATCCCGCGGGAGCGCAGGAATTCGTCCATCCCCCGCTTGAAATAATCGAGGACCGAGGCGAAATACGCCACCCCGTACGGGTCGGTCTCGCCGAACCGGACGCGGATCTCGATGGTGTGGGACGGGGCGGCCGTCAGCCGCCCGCCTTCCCGATCTCCTGCTGGCGGAGGATGCGCCGCAGCAGCTTTCCGACCGCGGTCCGCGGCATCGCCCCGATGAAATCGATGTCCCGCGGCAGCTTGTACACCGCGATCTTCGACTTGCAGTGCTCGAGCAGCTCCTTCTTCAGCGCGTCGGACGGCTCCACCCCCTCCTTCAGCTGGACGAACGCCTTGGTCTTCTGCCCCATGATCGGATCGGGGACGCCGACCACGCCCGCGTCCAGGACCGCCGGGTGCGTCACCAGCGCCTCCTCGATCTCCTCGGGCCCGATCCGGTAGCCGGACGACTTGATGAGGTCGTCCTCGCGGGACAGGAACTGGACGTAGCCGTCCTCGTCCATCGTGACCACGTCGCCCGCCAGGCACCAGCCGTCGCGCACGCACGACTTCTGCTTGTCGTTGTCCTTCCAGTAGATCGTCCCGGTGGGCCCGCGGACGATCATCTTCCCGACATCGCCGGGGTTGACCTGCTCGAAGTTCTCGTTCACCACGCGCACGTCGTATCCGGGGCACGCCGTGCCGATGAGCCCGGGCTTGACCTTCTTCGTCACCGCGGAGGAGATGAAGACGAACATCATCTCGGTGGTGCCCAGCCCCTCGTAGATCTCCAGACCGAACTTCTCCTTCCAGTCGAGGTAGGTCTTTGCGGTGAGCGCCTCGCCGCCGCCGGTGCAGAAGCGCAGCGAGGAATAGTCCCACTGCTTCGGGTCGATGTCCGCGATCATCTTGCGGTACGCCGTCGGCAGCGCCGACATTATGGTGATCCGGTGGTTCTGGATGTTCTTGAACATCGACACCGGGTCGAACTTCGCGATGAGGGAGACGCCCGCGCCGTAGCGGAACGGGATGACCCCGACGGTGGAGTAGCCGGCCGCCATCGCCAGCGGCGCCGGGCCGCCGATGACGTCCTTGTCGGTGACCTCCCAGCAGTATTTCCCGAAGCCGTCGGCGACGATGAGCGACTCCTCCATGAAGTGCGCCGTGCCTTTCGGCAGCCCCGTCGTGCCGGAGGTGAACAGGAGGACGGAGACGTCCATCCGGTCGCGCGGCACCGCCTCGCACTGATCCGGGTTCTTCATGAGGTCGGCGTAGGGAACGTACCCCTTCGCCCGGACCTCGTTCTCGTCCCCGCCCACGACGACGATCGATTTCACGGACGAAAGCTCCGACCGGACCGCCTCCACCTCGCCCAGCATCGTCGCCGCGACGATGGCGACCTTCGCCTCCGCGACCTTCGCGACGTGGGCGATCTCGGTGCGGGCGAACAGCACCGAGGTGGGCAGCGACACCGCCCCGATCTTGATGACGGCGAAGTTGCAGACGAGGATCGGGGGGATGTTGGGCATCCGCATCAGGACGCGGTCGCCCTCCTCCACGCCCAGCTTCTTCAGCCCGTTGGCGACGCGGTTGACGGACGCCTGGAGCTGCCGGTACGAGATCCGCTGTTCGTCGAAGTAGATCGCCGTCTTGTCGCCGTACTTTTCCGCCGTCCGGTCGAGGAGGACCTCCGTCGAGTTGAACCTCTGCGGGATGGTCTTGAACTCGTCCAGGGTGTAGATCCTCTGCGGCCTCAGTTCCGGCGGCGGCAGCCAGCTCTCGGGGATGTTGCCCATCGCCTCGTGTCCTCCTCCTGAATGGATGCGATCCAAAAGGCCCCAAAGGGCCCGGCGCCCGGCACGGGGGACCCCCCGGACCGGACGCCGCTTTTCCCTGAAAAAACAAGGTGCCGCGCGCTCCGGCGCGCGGCGGTCAGACCGTCAGCCGCTCGAGCGCGTCGACCGCGTCGAGGACCCTCTGCAGCTCCTTGTCGGACCGCGGGAACGCCTCCCGCGGGTAATTCGGGTCGGACCCGTAGATGAGGAGCGCGGGCACGGTCCGGCCGAAGTCCTCCTCGAGGGCGCCCTTCGCCCCGAAGACGCCGCGGATGTCGGCCTTCGGGCCGGTGCACGCCGCGTTGTACGCCTTCGCAGGGTTCGGCTTCCCCTTGAGGTCGATCGCGACGCCGACGGTGCCGAGCTTCTTGAGCAGCCGCAGCGCCTCCGGGATATCGGTGAAATACTGGGAACCGGGCTGCGTCCCCGAGTCGTAGTAGAACTCGACCTTCGTGACGCTGGTGTCGGCGGCCGCGACCTTCTTCTGGAACGCGTCGACCGCCGCGAGGTCCCACTGCGCGACCATCGCCGCTTCCGTCCCCTCGTAGTAGCCGCACTCCCCCTCGATCCCGTCGACGCGGGGGATGTTTATGGCGTACGGCCACTCGAGCTTGTGGCACTGGCCGGCGTACGCCTTGACGATCTGCGGGTCGGTAGCGGGCACGAAGTT